>NZ_BJDM01000001.1 GCF_005405145.1 Paucilactobacillus kaifaensis
AAAACACCTCCGAATAAATTTTACTTTTTTCGAACGTGCTTTTATATGTTTGTATCAAATTATAACTTCAGTTCCATAACGTAATTTTTTTCGTTTTTTTATTAATCGTCAGATAATTTCACATTAAAAATGGTAAGTAAAAAGCGGAATTCAATATGAATTCCGCTTTTTAATAAATGCCATCTTAATTAATAATAATTAACTACGTTTTTTCTCAATCCACTGAAGCCAAACATTCCAGCCACACTGGCCATTATTAGTCCCAATCCAACCAATTCAGATTCATTTTCATCATCCGTTTGTGGTAACTCACCAGTTGTAACCGTGACTGCATTATCACTTACTATTTGTTTTTTATCAGTGCTAACTTTAATAGACTTCAACTTATCGCTATTATTTGATGTTTCAACACTACCATTATTTACATAATTATTATCAGTAGTACTTGATCCACCAGTTTCAGTACCGTTTCCTGGTGTCTCAGCAACATCTTTTACATAAATATAAGTCAACGTCATTGAGCCACCTGGGAGAACATTTGAGATTTCTCTCCCGTTCAGCATGGCTAATAATTGCGGTAGATTTTCTATTGTTACATTACTATCTAATTCAACCAGCGTAACATACTAACTTAAAGTACCATCAAAAGCAGTTTCTCCATCAGAAATTATTTGAAACCGGCTGTTATTTAAGTCAACATCATAATTAGCCATACTTTTTGGTGCTGCAAAATCTGGATAATTACCATCAGTCAGATCTTTGGATTCACTTGGAGCGACTATCTGACCGTCTGCTGTTTGATAATTAGTTATTTGATTAATGACTGTGTCAGCAAGTTGCGGTTTGCAAAGTTGCGGCTGTATTATTAGCAGCTGAGGTTACAGTATCAGTAGCATTTATAGTAGCGCCAGTTTTTTGTGCACTCAATTTTACAGAATTCTGACTTGCATCGTTACTAGACACATTTTCATTAACAACATTTGATGTATTATCAGCTGTTTGTGCAGTGTCACTATCAGCAAATGACACAGAGCCCCACCAATCGTTGCAATTACCAGTGCTCCTGCAAATAACCATAGCTTATTTGCTTTGTACATTTTGATCTTCATTTTTGGCTGATCTGTTACATAATTCCGCTTATCTTCCCTACTCCTCAACATAATACACTCCCTTTTTATTAAACGATAACGCGCTTACATCTCTTATATTTAACACAATATATAGTTATGATTATTTAAGATGTTTTTTAATAAAAAAAATCTAATTAGATGTCCCACTAATTAGATCATTATTAATATCATTATTTATAGTTCGGTGCCGCCTTAGTAATCTGTACATCATGAGGATGTGACTCAACCAATCCAGCATTTGAGATTTGGACAAACTGGGCATTATCAATCAAAGCTTGAATATCAGACGCGCCAGTGTAACCCATCCCCGATCGTAAGCCACCAACCAATTGGAAAATAATGTCAGTGACATCACCTTTATATTCAACTCGCGCTTCAATTCCTTCTGGCACAAGTTTATTAGCTTCATTGACGCCACCTTGGAAGTAACGATCAGATGAACCATGGGACTGTGACATGGCTGCCATTGAACCCATCCCGCGGTATGACTTATATTTTTGACCATTGTCTTCAAAAATCTCACCAGGAGCTTCAGTGGTTCCTGAGAACATACTTCCTAGCATAACAGCGTTCCCGCCAGCCGCTAGCGCCTTAACTATGTCACCGGAATATTTAATTCCACCGTCAGCAATAATTGTTTTATCATACTTACGTGCCACGGCTGCAGCATCATAAATTGCTGTAATTTGTGGAACCCCAACACCAGCAACTACGCGAGTAGTACAAATTGAACCAGGGCCAATACCAACCTTAACAACATCAACACCGGCCTCGTAAAGTGCCTCTGCACCCGCTGCAGTTGCCACATTACCAGCAATCAATGTGGCTGCTGGAAAATGATCTCGAATCTCTTTAATTTTACGTAGCACACCAGCAGAATGACCATGAGCAGTATCAATCACAATAGCATCAACCCCTGCATCTAGCAATGCTTGTGCCCGTTCAAAAGTATCACTAGTCACACCAACGGCCGCAGCGATTAACAAACGTTTTTGATCGTCCACAGCTGCTTTATCAAAGTTCCCAGTTAAATCGACACCTTTAACTGTTGCAACCTCATTGGCCTGATCTTGAATTGTCATATTTTTGTGGATTACGCCTAGTCCACCTTGCAAGGCCATTGCAATTCCCATGGCACTTTCAGTCACAGTATCCATGCCCGCACTGAGAAAAGGTACGTTTAATTTAATATTTTTAGCCAATTGAACGCTTAAATCAACCTCATTTGGTAACACGTGGCTTTCAGCCGGAATTAATAAAACGTCGTCAAAAGTAAGTCCTTGTTTCACAAATTTTGTTTCCCAGTTTGACATGTTAGATGTACTCCTTCTTTTGTATTGTTATTACGTTACCAGCCTTCATGACGCTGGTCAAACGAATTTAGTCAATTTTCATCAATTTCTTATTTAACTGCTTAATTAAAAATCACCACCAATTTTACTTGGCAGCGATTTTCTGATTTTAATCTTATCTTCGACGGTTCTGTTGTTGACGAGGGCTCCCAAAAGCACCACCAACAATGTGAAATTTACGACGCAAGTACAGATCGCCGACAAAACCAAGTACCCCTAATGCGATATAAGCCCAAGCTGGTAGTTGTGGGTTAATTGCATTTGGTAATAGGCTAGCGAAGAAGTACACGGCTACCCAAGCTACCAGTGCCCCGATGACCGCTAAAATCCGATACCAAATTGGTTTCTTCTCTTTTTTAGCTGGCGGTGTCAGAATTTGGGTAATCCAAGCAAATAACATCCCACCGATAACTCCGACTAAGATAATTGCGACAATCCCAGTGGTACCAGTTTGTTGTGTTTGTAATGATTTAGGTTGAAAAATACCCATAACACCAAACAGCAGCGTAAAGATATTAAAGAACATCAACCCATTATCAGTGGCTAGAAGCCAGAAACTACTTTGCTGTTGACCGCCACCCGCACGAGCGGGCCCATGAATTAAGTCATACGCCTTTTTAGTTGGCGTCCCAAATAATTGTTTAGCCGTCGCACCAGTCTTCTGGCCAGCCAATAATGCATCTACAGTTTCTTTGATTACATCAGGCTTTTTGTCCGCCTTCATCCCTTGTTCATCCAACTGTTTGTTCAATTGAAACATAAATTCTTCGTTACGCTTAGTTAGGCCGTAATCACCAAATTGTCGGTGTGTACTAGCGTGATCTTCACGTAAATGTTCCTTTTGTTGTGATCCTGCCGCGGCATTTCGCGGTTGCTTTTGTTCGCTCACAGTATACCCCTCTCTTGATTCACTAATTATTAAACATTAAATCTAAACTCAACAATATCTCCGTCTTGCATGACGTAATCCTTACCTTCTAACCTCAACTTACCAGCCTCTTTAACAGCCGCCTGAGTTTCTAATTTGTCTAAATCGGTAAAACTCATTACCTCAGCACGGATAAAACCACGTTCAAAATCAGAATGAATAATTCCAGCAGCTTGTGGTGCCTTGGTCCCTGTTTTGTACGTCCAAGCACGTGTTTCTTTTCCACCAGCAGTAAAGAATGTTTCAAGTCCCAACAAGGCATATGAAGCGCGAATTAAACGATTCAATCCTGGTTCCTTAACACCTTCCATTTCCAAGAACTCAGCTTTATCAGCATCATCCATCTCAGCAATTTCTTCCTCACTAGCAGCAGCCACTCCAATTACCTGTGCATTTTCATCCTTAACGTAATCACGGATAGTCTGGATATACTTGTTGCTGTCAGGATCAGCCATGTCTTCTTCGCCAATGTTAGCAACATACAGTACGGGCTTTGAAGTCAGCAGGAATAGACCTTTGACAATTGGAAGTTCATCTTCAGTGAAGTCAATCGTGCGGACACTTTTACCCGCCTCAAGCACTGGTTTGATTTTTTGCAGCACTGCCAATTCAGCTTTAGCTTCTTTGTCACTACCCTTAGCAGCTCGCTCAACCTTAGTTAATCGCTTGTCAACAGCTTCTAAATCAGACAAGCCTAATTCCAAATTAATAGTTTCAATATCATCAATCGGGTCAACTTTACCTGTAACGTGGGTAATATTATCATCATCAAAAGCCCGCACTACGTGGACAATGGCGTCTACCTGGCGGATATTCTCCAAGAATTTATTTCCCAGTCCTTCACCTTGGCTAGCGCCCTTAACAATTCCAGCGATATCGGTGAACTCAAACGTAGTTGGCACTACTTTCTTGGCTGGAATTAGCTCTTGTATCCGGTCCAATCGGTCATCAGGAACTTCCACCATTCCTACATTGGGATCGATCGTCGCAAATGGATAATTGGCCATTTCTGCGCCCGCCTTGGTAATTGCGTTGAATAATGTCGATTTACCAACGTTTGGTAAACCAACGATTCCTGCTGTTAAAGCCATTTTGTTTGTCACTCTTTCTGTTTTTTTGATAGTTTTGAATAGATTCTTGTAAACCATTCAGTTCTTTTTAATAGTCGAAACGTGCTTCACAAGACAGCTTCCTAGGGTGTAAGACATAATGATAAATGATCCAAAAGCAGGACCATTTATCATTATGTCTTACACCACAGAAGCTAATCGTTTTGTTTCGCACTCTTTAGTATTTTTTTCATTCTCTTCTCAAATTCACGTCTGGTTAGCATAACAATATGTCCGCATCCCAAACATTTGATTTTAATGTCTGCACCCATTCTGATGATTTCCCACTCGTTGGCACCACATGGATGTGGTTTTTTCATCATAACGACGTCGCCTTTATCGTACATATATGAGATCCCCCTTTAAAATGCAAACCGCATATCCTAATGAATATGGTTTAAAAAAACATTTAGCCCAAATCAATCTCCAATAATTCTAAAATCCTGGTTAAATCTTCATCAGACATATATGGGATTTCAATTTTACCAGCACCCTTTTGACTTGTAGACTCAGCTACAGCGACTTTGGTACCGAATTTGGATTGCAGTTGATCCTCCGCTGCACGGACAAACACAGATTTGTTACTTTTTTTGCTCGTTTTCTTATTTTTGTTGGCACCATTCATCTGGCTAACCAATAATTCTAATTGACGGACAGTCAAATTTTGTTCTACTGTTCTGCGCGCCAACGCAACCAATTTGTCTTTATCCTTTAAGCCAAGTAGTGTTCTGGCTTGACCCATCGATAACTGCTCTTTTTGAAGCATTTCTTTAACCATTTTAGGTAGCCCCAAAAGTCGCAAGTAGTTGGCAATGTATGGCCGACTTTTACCTAATCGTTCTGAAACCTGAGCCTGCGTTAAGGATAACTTCTGCATCAAAGTTTCGTAGGCTTGAGCCTCTTCCAGCGGAGTTAAATCTTCTCGTTGCAAGTTTTCTACTACAGCAACTTCCATCATTTCCTCATCGCTCATTTCACGAACGATTGCCGGGATGGTTTGTTTATTGGCTAATTTAGAAGCACGAAAGCGTCGTTCACCAGCAATCAGCTCATAACGTTTCATTCGTTTGTCTGGTTGCCGAATAATAACTGGCTGGAAGACACCGGCCTTTTCAATCGAAGCCGCTAATTCTTCAAGTGCCTTTGTGTCAAACGTTCGCCGTGGTTGGTATGGATTGGGTCGGATTTCATTTAAACTGATTTCTTGGACATTTTCTTGTGCTGCATCGACTTCATTATCTTCAAATAATGCTTCAATACCACGTCCAAGTCCTTTTTTATTATTTGCCATGAGCTGCTAACACTTCCTTTGCTAGTTGCAGATAGACCTGTGCACCCTTGGATTTTGGATCATAGTCAATGATTGGAAGACCATGACTAGGTGCTTCTGATAAACGTACATTTCGTGGAATGATTGTTTCATACACTTGCTTACCAAAGAACTTTTGAACTTCTTCGTTAACTTGCTGACCAAGATTTGTCCGTGCATCAAACATTGTTAGCAGTACACCCTCAATTTTTAAGGCTGGATTAAAGTGCTTTTGAACTAACTTAATTGTATTCAGTAATTGGCTTAATCCTTCTAGAGCATAGTACTCGCTTTGGACTGGAATCAAAATTGAATCACTAGCCGTAAATGCGTTAATTGTCAGCAAGCCCAGCGAAGGCGGACAATCAATTAAAATGTAATCATATTGATCAGCAACTGCACCAATTGCGTCTTTCAAACGTGTTTCACGAGCCATCATCGAAGTTAATTCAATTTCGGCCCCTGATAATTGAATGGTCGTTGGCACGATATCCAATCCTTCATGACTAGTCTTTAAAATTACATCCTTCAATGGTACCTCATTGATCAAGACATCATAAACATCCTGTTCAATGGTTGCCTTTTGAATTCCCGTTCCACTGGTGGCATTCCCTTGCGGATCAATATCAATTAACAGTACCCGCTGATTCATTTGAGCTAAACAAGCACCTAAATTGACGCTGGTCGTCGTTTTCCCAACGCCGCCCTTTTGATTGGCTAACGCAATCACATATCCCATTTTGTCATACCGCCTTTCTACTTTTGCTTCGGAATTTCAATTACAATTTCGTAATGGTCATCTTCATCTGATTCACGTGTCTTAATTTTCATTCCGTTATCACGGATTAATTTGACTGACTTTTTGATCGTATTAACGGCCACGCGCGTATCTGCCGTTAAACCTTTAGAGTTAGAGCGTTTAGCTCTCTTTTTAGGTTTTACTTTAGGAGTATCTTCTTGCGGTGCTGGAATTTTTCCAGTCATTTCAGCCACGAGATCTTCTGTCTGCTTAACCGTCAATTTACTATTAACAATTTCCATTAGCGCTTCACGCTGCTGGTCCTCATTTAGCTCCAACAAAGCACGGCCATGCCGCTCACTGATGCGACGATCTAAAATTGCATTTTGAACTGGTGGAATTAATTTCAACAGCCGAAGCTTGTTTGCTACAGCGGACTGACTTTTTCCCATGCCCTGTGCAAGTGCTGTTTGTGTTAAATGATTTAGATCCATCAGGCTTCGATAAGCCTGCGCTTCTTCTACCGAACTAAGTTGCTCACGTTGCAAGTTTTCAATTAGTGCCAGTGAAGCTGTCTCTTTATCATTCATTTTTTCAATGATTGCCGGAATGCGATCCCACTTAAGCTCACTTACCGCACGAAAGCGACGCTCACCAGCAATGATCTCATATTTAGCTGGCTCATATTCACGCAAGATAATTGGCTGTAATAGTCCATGTGCCTGAATAGTTTCAGCTAATTCTTTGATAGCTTCAGGATCAAAAACCTTCCGTGGTTGAAATCGATTGGGCGTAATTTTGGTAACATCAACTTCAACAACTTGGTTCGTTGCTTTCTGATTCTTATTTTTTTGATTCCCAAAAATTGAAAACGCCATGTCTATTCCCCCTATGTTAGAGTGCTAATTCAACTGGTCAGGTGTCGTAAGCTAAGTTAATTAAGCATTGTTCGCGCGGGCTTGGCGAATGATGCTTAATTGGCTTAGCTCTAGACGCCTAGTTGAATTAGCACGTTTCAAATTACAGAGTGTTAATTCAGTCGGGTAGACCTCGTAGGCTAAGGTAATTAAATGTTATTCGCGCTCTTAGCGAATGGCATTTAATTACCTTAGCCCTAGAGGTTTGACTGAATTAGCACGTTTCAAAATAAAACTGCTAACCCACTATCGGCTTTTTAGCCGGTACTCCCGGTCGCCGTGGATACTTATCCGGAGTCGCTTGTATTTTATCTAGCACAACAATTGTTCGCGGTTCATCACTTTGCGGTAGCACTAATTGGTCAACAGAACTAACATTAGCACCCAATGTTTCGATGGCCGTCTTTGCTTGTTCTAGTTCTTCGTCTGCTTGACTAGCTTTCAATGCAATAAACTTCCCGCCTATTTTCACTAGGGGCAAACACAGTTCACTTAGCACAGATAAGCGTGCCACTGCCCTAGCAGTAACTACATTAAAGCTTTCGCGGTACGTATTTTTAGGTGAGCCAAATGTCTCGGCGCGATCGTGAACCAAAGTAACATCGGTCAATCCTAATTGTTGAACCAACTTTTCCAAAAAGTTAATTCTTTTATTGAGTGAATCCACAATTGTAACTTTTAAATTTGGAAAGGCAATTTTTAGTGGTAACGATGGAAAACCTGCTCCTGCTCCAACATCACACAACATTAACTTATCTGTTTTTAGTGTAGCTAAGCTAAACGCTGGGGTAATTGAATCATAGAAATGTTTCAAATAAACCTCACCTTGCTCAGTAATAGTAGTCAAATTAAGTTGCTCATTACCTTTTATTAATAACTCATAATATAACGCAAACTGCTGCATTTGTTGATCAGATAGCATAATTTGCTGGTTAGCCAATGCTTGGCGAAATTGTTGTGGATTCATGAAATACTCCTTTAATCGTGAAACAAAATTATGTTTCACACACGCTCCTACTTTACCGTAATTTTGACTAGTATTCAACCGTCTACGAGTAAATATAATAACGTCTATTATAACATACAGAGTGTCCACATCCGCGTTAAGATATCGCAGTGTAACGTAAAAATGCCACTCACATGGGTAGTTCACCCATGCAAGCGGCATTTTTACGTTACACTGCGACTCCTAAACACGGTCGCACCACATCTACTTAATTTTCGAAATCTCTTCCAAGAACCACTTGTTAAATGCGGCTGCATCAATATCAACACAAACTTTTGCGTTAGTTTTTCCATCATGGTAAGCACCACGAATATCTCCAACTGTTTCACCCATTGCTGGGCCTTCAGTTTGGACATCTACCCACATTTCCTTAGTAGTAATTGCTTCCGGATGTAATAGATAGAAAATTGTATTAACATCATGCATTGGAATTCCTTCAGCACCGCCGTCACCATAGTGCGTAATTAGTGCATGTAACATTTCACCAGTTTTGTTTAAACCAGCTAACTTGTCCAATGTATCTGCTGTTAGTAAAGCCTTCAGCGTAATATCAAGCCCAACCATTACGATTGGAACACCTGAATCATATAATACTTTAGCAGCATGTGGGTCAGTGAAACAGTTAAATTCTGCTGCACTAGTCATATTACCTTCTTGCAAGGTACCACCCATAGCAACAATCTCTTTGATATTATCCTTAACTTCTGGATATTGTGAAAATAGCAAAGCAATATTAGTGTACGAACCTGTTGGAACCAATGTGATCGGTTCGTCAGCAGCCATAATCTCATCGTGTAATGCTTCTACGGCTGATTTTTCGATTGCATGACCGTAGTCATCGCCAAAATCATAGCCAGGCATCCCCGATGCACCATGAATCCGAGCAGCATCTTCAAATGGCTTAATCAATGGTTGTTTTGCTCCAGCCGCAACTGGAATTTCTTTGTCTTTGCCAAAGAAATGAACAATCTTAAGCGCATTTGCAGTCGTCTTGTCTACCGTCACATTACCAGCAACCGCAGTAACCAACTTCAAGTCAATTGCTGGGTCATTAATTGCCATTGTTAACGCCGCTGCGTCGTCAATTCCAGGATCTGTATCCATAATAATTTCTAATGCCATAATTTAAGTTCCTCCCTTTAAAATAGTAAGCGTTTTAATTTGACTAGATGGTAAAGGGCAGCACGATGGCTGCCCCATTTAATTGTAATTATCTAATATTATTAGCCGTTTTGATTACCAAACAAATAATCCAACGAATCCAGCTGACAATAGTGATACAAGAATACCTGAAAGAAGCATGTAGCCAACGTTTTTAGCAATCAAATCGTTCTTATTGCGGTCAACTAAGCCCTTGAAGGCACCAATAATCATACCAACGGTACCAAAGTTAGCAAATGATGTTAAGAATACTGTCAGGATGGCACGCAAGTGAGGTGCATAGCCGTTGATTACATCTCCAGCAACACGGCCCATAACAACGAATTCATTTGTAACTAACTTAAGTCCCATATCTTGTGAAAGTGTCCATGCCTGGTCAACGGGAAGTCCCAATAACCATGCGAATGGGAACATAATAACTCCTAAGATACTTTCAAGTGATAGAGGTTTCCAGAAGAGGCCTAGAATCTTGTCAATCAATGCAGCTAAGGCAACAAAGGCAATAACATTGGCAGTGATGATCAAGATCAAACGACCAGCACCGAGAATTGAATCGCCTAAGAATGAGAAGAATGGTTCACGTTTACCATTACCTTCTCCTTCACTAGCTGCGCTATCTTCTTCACCAACTTGTCCAACTTTAGCAACCGTATCTTCTTCAGCAGTAACCTTAACTGGGTTAAGCATACTTGTAACGATGATTGAGTTGATAATATTAATTGGAACAGCAGTCAAAACAAATTGTCCAGGAACCATTTGAGTATAAGCTCCAAGAATTGATGCTGTCACACAACTCATTGACATCATTGCCAAAGTTAAGTTACGTTCTGCTTTCATTTGACGTAATTGTAAACCAGAGATGGCAAGCACTTCTGTGTTACCTAAAAACATCATTTCAACAGCAAAGAATGATTCAAACTTAGGTTGACCAGTAATAAATGATAATCCACGTCCGATCCATTTGATGACCCATGGCAAAACGCCAATATAAGTCAAAATATCAAACAGTGGGACAATCATTAAAATTGGTAGTAAGGCGCTGGTAATAAAGTTCATTGAACCACCACCGCCAAGAGTACCACCATAATTAGTTGTTACCCAGTTTGGTAGGGCAAAAATAATACCTTGATATGAAACTTCAACCAACCAATTAAATCCGTCAGCGGCACCTTTAACCGCTGCACGTCCGCCAGAGAAACTAGTGAAGAACCAAGCTAACACAAGGTTAATTACAACCATGATCGCAATCGAGCGCCAGTTGATCTCCTTCTTTTTCTTGGAAAATAGGAAGCCAATTCCCAAAAAGACAACCAATCCAAGAATATTTATTGCTACATACATTGGACTACAAACCCTTCTATTTGTTTTTATGCCGTCCGCCAAAAAACTAAAATGAATTATTGCAAATAAGCTGACGCCACTATATAAATATAACGCTTTCACATGTGGCTGTAAACTCACAAGGTATCCAAATATGATAAATCGAGGACGATATATTAATTAATTATGCTAATTATTGCCTATTAATAAGACATTTAATCTCTTTATGATATTTAAACGTTCACTAAGTGGACATCAAATATCCACTTAAATTAAAACTTGCTAATTCAAATCTTAGGTTTAAGGTTTTACTCACTATAAGATTAATAATCTAAACAAAAAACACGGTTCAAAAAGAATCGTGTTTGCAATCACTAAATGCCCCTGCCAAGGAACTTCATTATCTAATAACTCATCTCGTGCTGCAACCAATTTATAATTATCTGACTAACGTCACAGCTCGATTCAAAATTAATTATAAAATAATTTTTTCGATGAATTGCAATGGATTTCAAAATTTAGGCAAAATAAAAACCGGAGCCTTCTCTTCTCCGGTTTCGTTTAACATCAGGAAGGTGACTTGCAACTACCTAATTGTTTCAACTTTGTTTTTATATATCTCGCCTCAAAACTTAACTACTTGTCTGTGATTCTTGGTTTGATGGACCAATATCTCGTGTAGCTTTTATCTTGTTCAGATCTAACCCGCGAAGCCATCCAGTCTAACTTTTTAAATATGGTGACTTGCATTAACTTAATTATTTGGTACTTTGCTTAATCCTGGTACTACTTTTAGATACTACTACTTAGTCGTTACTTGATACTAACTTCACATCTAATACATTTTATTACTTGTTGCAAGGAACTTGTGTGAGAAGGTGGTAATCACAAGATACTTTCCTTCCTGTAACTGTATACTACCATGGTCATCTCAAATATACAATCTAAAAGCTCAAAGTTTTTTATTTTTTTGATAGCGTTTTCTTAGCTGCTGTATCAAACATTATGAGCACCCCATCCTACGCAGTTTGCTGCAGATGTGCTTGCTAACGATTCAGGTGATCAAAACTGATTACTTCCCGTCATTTGTCTTGTGGTGAAAGATACTCAAATTATCTGACCAGTGATTGCACCAAGAAAAACTTTTCTGAATACAGAAATCAATGTTCAATTGTAAATTCTTGAAAAGTAATCTAATAATTTTTATTGTCGAATTGTGCGAACAGCCGCAGATGACTATGGTATAACACAAAAAAATAGCATGGCACCATTCAAAAATCGAATGGTACTATGCTATTTTTTTGTGTTATACCACGCCATCTATGCGCGGCTGTTCGCACACTATTTTCTTGAATAACTACTCAAATCTCCCAGGATTTCATCCAAGAAATCTTGTTTTGATTTACTTACTTGTTTTTCTTCACCGTACTTACGAACAGTGACACCTTCGTCTTTGACTTCATTGTCACCGACTACCAATGTGTATGGTACTTTTTGTGTTTGGGCTTCACGAATCTTATAACCCATTTTTTCGTTACGGTGATCAACCGAAACACGGATTCCCGCAGCTGCTAATTCCTTACGAAGATCTTCTGCATAGTCTGCATGAATTTCTTCTTTAACCGGAATAATTTTAACTTGTTCTGGTGACAACCATGTTGGGAAAGCTCCCTTATACATTTCAGTTAAGTAAGCAGTGAAGCGTTCCATGGTTGAAACTAAGCCACGATGAATCATGATTGGTCGATGTTGTTCGCCGTCTTCACCAATGTAATGCAAATCAAATTGCTTTGGCAACATGAAGTCTAATTGAATAGTAGAAAGTGTTTCGTCATTTCCTAATGCAGTCTTAGTTTGAACATCCAACTTAGGACCATAGAAAGCTGCTTCACCTTCTGCTTCATAGTAATCAAGTCCCATATCATCCATAGCTTGCTTTAACATTGACTGGGCATTGTTCCACATTTCATCATCATCAAAGTACTTATCCGTATTCTTTGGATCACGATAACTAAGCCGGAAGCTGTAATCATCAATATTAAAATCATGATAAACTTCGATCATTAACTTCAAGATACTCTTGAACTCATCCAAAATTTGGCTTGGAGCAACGAATGTGTGCCCGTCATTTAATGTCATTTCACGAACACGTTGTAACCCAGATAGAGCTCCTGACTTTTCATAACGGTGCATCATTCCAAGTTCAGCAATTCTTAATGGTAATTCACGATATGAACGGATATGGTGTTTGTAAATCTGGATATGACTAGGACAGTTCATTGGTCGCAATTCAAGCTGTTCGCCATCTCCCATATCCATTGGTGGGAACATATCTTCGCGATAGTGTTGCCAGTGACCAGAAGTCTTATAAACATCTAAGTTCATCAGAATTGGCGTGTACACGTGGTTATAACCATTCGCAACTTCTTTGTCAATAATGTAACGTTCAATCACACGACGAATTGTGGCTCCTTTTGGCATCCAATAAGGCAACCCAGCACCAACTTTAGGATCCACAAAGAATAGATCTAAGTCATTACCAATCACCCGGTGATCACGTTCACGGGCCTCTTGGCGGGCCTTCAAATCATCTTCAAGTGCATCTTTTTTATAAAAGACCGTACCATAAATCCGTTGCAGCATTGGATTTGATGACTTACCTTGCCAGTACGCACCAGCAACTGATAATACTTTGAAGTTTTTAACCACATCAACATAGCAAAGCACATCTTCTTTAGCAACAGTTGCAAAATTACCAACCTTAAATAAAGAAACTTTATTGTCTGCAGCTGCCTCTTTGATTAATTCGCTTTGGAACTGATCATTCTTAACTTCAGCTAAGGCGTCTTCTAGGGGTACTTCGACTCGCTCAATTTTGGCGTCATCCTTGGCAAATTTGTGGATAATGTCTTCCAATTGACCTAATTCATCAGCTGATACTTGAACATCATCTTTGTCTGAATCAACGTAAAAACCATTATCACTAGCAACATCTTCACCTAACCGAATACCGGCAAATTGTTGGTGTAGTGCAGCTGCCAAAAGTAGGGCAGTTGTTTGACGAAGTGCCTGTAATCCTTCTGGTGAATCACGGTCAATTTTTTTAACTGACCCATCTGCTGCTAAAACTTGAACTTGTGCCATTAACTCCACTCTCCTTTAAGTATTTAAATAAATAAAAAAGTCCCTAGTATCATTACGATACTAGGGACGTTAATTAACATATTAGCGTGGTTCCACCCAAATTTAAGAATATGCTGCTAAGTAGTTAGTTGACCTTCAAAGTAAGCACACTCTTATCTCAATAAGCTAATAACGGGTGCAACCCGGTTTTCCTTATTTCGGAAAACTTTGTCAAAAGTGGTATCAATAATTTTACCTTAACAATCAAGCTTCCAGTCATGGCTTAATCTCCCTGACGGTAAAAAAATTAACGTGTCTTTTGATAACGTAATCGATTATAGCATTCACGATTGCCGTGTCAAGATTGATTGGCCTATTTTTTTTCGATGTAGCCCTGGGCCTTAAGTAATTCAGCGAGTAAAATAGCGCCACCCGCTGCCCCACGAGCAGTATTATGAGATAAACCAATAAATTTCCAATCAAAAATCTTGTCTTCACGTAATCGACCAATTGAAATTCCCATTCCATTTTCAAAGTTCACATCATAGCGAACCTGTGGCCGGTCATCTTGTGTCATGTATTGAATGAATTGTTTAGGAGCGCTTGGCAAGCCTAATTCTTGTGGAACACCACTATAGCTTTCAAGAGCTTCAATCAATTCTTCTTTAGTTGGTTGTTGCTTAAAGTTTACAAATGCTGCTGCTGTATGGCCGTATAACACCGGTACTCGTAATGTTTGCGTGGTGATAACAGGAGTCTGTGCTGACACAATCTCTTTTTTCTCATCGTCAACGTGACCCCAAATTTTCATTGGTTCACGTTCTGATTTTTCTTCCTCACCACTAATATACGGAATAACATTCCCAATAATTTCTGGGAAGTCATCAAATGTTTTACCGGCACCAGAAATGGCTTGGTAAGTTGTGGCAACTACTTGAGTAGGCTCAAATTTGCGCCATGCAGTCAATGCTGGAGTGTAGCTTTGAATCGAACAGTTTGGTTTTACTGCAATAAAGCCTCGTTTTGTGCCCAATCGTTCCTTTTGATATTTAATAACATCAGAATGATCAGGATTGATTTCTGGGACAACCATTGGTACATCCGGTGTCCAACGATGGGCACTATTATTAGAAACAACTGGCGTTTCTGTCTTGGCATACTCTTCTTCAATTGCACGGATTTCGTCTTTACTCATGCTAACAGCTGAGAAAACAAAATCGACTTGCTCGGCAATTTTATCAACGTCCTTGACATCTAGTAGCACCAAGTCTTTAACTGATTCAGGTACTGGTGTTTCCATTTTCCAGCGTCCTTGCACTGATTCTGCGTAAGTTTTTCCCGCACTATGGGCACTTGCTGCCACCACTACTACTTCAAACCATGGGTGGTTTTCCAATAATGAAACATACCGTTGGCCAACCATTCCAGTTGCACCAATCACACCAACTTTTAACTTTTGATCCATCCCCACAAAACCTCCATTTATCTCATTGCAGTACATCTTACAATTTATACACATTAAAAATCAATTAAAATAGCTCATCGTTAAAATTACTTAGCAATTTGTCTTTTTTGTCGCACTGAATAGGCAATAAACAATGCCACAAACCAGATAACCGAAACGACTAATGACACCCGCGTCTCTGGATCAAATAGTAGAAAGATCAAGACGGCTGTGAAGAAAATTAAGCTTGCCCAATCAGTAACGGGATACCCAGGCATCAAAAATTCTTTGACCCCTTCCGGTTGGACCCGTCGAAATTTAATATGGCACCACAACATAATTAACCAAACAAAAACAAAATTAATCGTTGAAACTCCTGAAATTAGATTAAAAATACCAGCTGGCATTAAATAATTCAAAATAACAACCACAAACAAAATTGCGGATGAAAAGTGTAACGCGGTATTAGGCACCATATGGCGGCTTAATTTGGTAAAGCTGTGCAACGCATTTCCACCACTAGCTAACGCATGAAGTGTTCGGCTAGTACTAAAAATAGCACTATTTGTTGCCGACATTGCAGCAGTCAGAACCACAAAATTCAAAATGGCTGCGGCACTCGTGATACCAATACCAGAAAAGACTTGAACAAACGGACTAGATGTCGTCGTAATCGTATTCCATGGCGCAACACTCATAATTGCAACCATTGAACCAATGTAAAATAATCCAATTCTAATTGGCAAACTATTGATTGCTCGGGGTAAATCTTTTTTCGGATCCTTGGTTTCACCAGCAGTTAGCCCGACCATTTCGATTCCTACAAAGGCAAAAACAACCATTTGAAACGACATTAAAAAGCCACTCATTCCAGTTGGAAAGAAACCACCGTGTGAAATTAAATTACTAAATGAAGCGGTCGACGTTCCTGTACGGTAATGAAAGATTGTCATCCCAATTCCTACGACAATTAAAGCTAAAATTGCGACCACTTTGATCATTGAAAACCAAGTTTCTAATTCACCGAACAAACCAACGTTGACCAAATTAGTCAATAGCAATAATAAAATGATCACGAGCGGACCAACCCACTGCGGCAAACTAGGGAACCAATATTTTAAATAAATTCCCGTTGCTGTTAGGTCTGCCATTGCTAAGCTAAGCCAGCAAGACCAATATGTCCAACCCGTAATAAATTCCATGCGATCGCCTAAATATAGTTTAATAAAATCAATAAATGAATGTTTGCTCGTATCTGACAACAGTAATTCACCAATCGCACGCATCATGAAGAAACAAAAAATCCCAACAATCAGATATGACAAAATAATTGATGGACCAGCTTTTCTAATGGCACTACCAGAACCTAAAAATAAACCTGTTCCAATCGCTCCACCAATAGCAATCATCTGAATATGCCGACTTTGCAATGATCGTGACAATTTACGCTGCTCTTTCATTATTATGTTCTCCTTTATTTAAAGTGTTCTCAGAGGTATTTACCTCTGAGAACATGTCCATTTATAAACAAAAAAATCCCTGGTACAGTTAATGTACCAGGGACGCTAATTTCATCTTCAACGCGGTTCCACCCAAGTTTTACAATCCAAAAATTCGAATTGCCTCTTGTAGTTGATAGTGGAACCACCCAATTTAATTTCGCCATTTTATTAATCAGCTCTCAGCAAGTACTGATTTCTCTGGATTGTCTCTTAAGATTAACGACTATTATTACAAAGGTAAGCTAAATTGTCAATGATCTTTTCTCATTAAATTTTAATAGAGTGCGAAAATTCGTGTTTAGATGTCGTAAGCTAAGTCCTAATGACAATTGATAAATTTGAACTGTGAATTTATCAATTGTCATTAGGACTTAGCTCTAGACATCTGCGAATTTTCACACGTTTCCACTATTAAAATTAAATGCTCCGGTTTGAAAGAAATGCTCATTTCATTTTTGTTGCAGAAACGCGTTCACGACCACAGGATCCTGCACCTAACGTGGTCGTGAACGCTCTACATCTTTAATGTCATCGCATTCAACGCTACAATAATTGTTGAAAGTGACATAACCAATGCTCCCACAGCCGGACTGAGGATAATTCCAATTCCTGCTAATACACCAGCAGCGAGTGGAATCGCAATGATATTATAGCCAGCACCCCACCATAAATTTTGGACCATCTTACGGTTAGTTGTACGAGCTAGATTCAAGAAATTCAAAATATCATTGGGATTACTCTTCACCAAAATAACATCAGCCGAATCAATCGCAACATCTGTTCCAGCACCGATAGCCACACCAATATTAGCACGAGCTAGGCTGGGAGCATCGTTAATACCATCACCAACCATCATAACTTGATGATTATCACTTTGGAACTCACGCACAATCCGTTCTTTATCCTCTGGTTTCAAATTAGCTCTAACTGTGATATCACCTAGTTGTGCCGCTACTTGTTTGGCTGCCGGTTCATTATCTCCCGTTAGCATTACGGGTTGAATTCCCATTTCATGTAACTGTGATACAAAGGATCTTGCCTCGGATTTAATTTGATCCCCTTGTGCAATTAACCCTAGCACTTGACCACCATTAACTAAATAACTAACAGAGTTTCCTTTTGAAGCCAGCTCGTCAAACTCGATTTGGTCAAACTCAATGTTTTCTTTTTCAAGATAGTTAGCAGTCACAATCGAATATTTTTGTCCGTTAATTTCTCCATTTAAGCCTACACCTTGAACTGCTTCAACCCTCTTAGCTTCACTTATTTGAACTTGCTGATCTTTAGCAGCTGTTAAAATACCAGTTGCCAGTGGATGACTTGAATTTGCCTCTAAGCTTGCAAATAATTGTAAAACTTGTTCTTCTGATATGTCTTTTTGTAATGCCTTAACTTGATTTACTTTAAAAGTACCTTCAGTTAGTGTTCCAGTTTTATCCATCAAAACAGTGTCAATTTTTTTAGCCGTTTCAATGGCATGACGATCACGAATTAATAAACCATTGGTTGCCGCAATAGAGGTACTCCGGGCAACCACTAATGGAATTGCGACTCCTAAAGCGTGGGGACATGCAATTACAAGTACTGTCACCATTCGCTCAAGTGCTGTATCTGGACCGCCAATGCCTAGCCAAACAAAGAATGCAACAATTCCGACTGACAATGCCGCATAAAACAAGTACTTGGCTACTTTTTCTGCCATTCCTTCAGCCCGGGATTGTTCTTGTTGGGCCTGATTAACTAACTTCATCACTTGTGCAAGATAGCCAGTTTCACCAGTTCCTGTAACCTTAATAGTTAACGTGCCATTGCCATTTACCGAGCCACCAATGACGCGATCACCATTTGTTTTAGTAACCGCTTTGGCTTCGCCAGTCACTAGTGATTCATTTACTGAGCTGTTTCCTTCAATAACATCACCATCTGCCGGAACTTTTTCTCCAGCCTGAACTAATACTTGCTGGCCCTCCTTTAAATCATGTAACTCAATATCTTTTGTTTGACCATTTTCGGCCACCAAGTGAACCATCCCCGGTAGCAGCGCGGCCATTTTTTCTAGCGCATTTCCGGCATTCATTACCGCATTCATTTCGATCCAGTGCCCTAGTAACATGATGACAATTAAACTAGCCAACTCCCAGAAAAAGTCCATTACGTGACCACTGGGATTAATGAAGTGATTAGCAATAAAAGCGTACAAACTATAAAGATAAGCCACACTAATTCCCATTGAAATCAACGTCATCATTGCTGGTGCCTTATCTTTAAGTTCACCTTTGGCACCAGATAAAAAGGGCTGGCCACCATAGAAAAACAGGAAAGAAGCTAAAATTAATACGAGCCAGTCAGAACCTGGAAAGGTAAATTGAAATGGTAACTGTAATCCCATGAATGGTGAAAAAATAAAAATTGGAACAGCAACGACTAATGACAACCAGAACTTCTTTTTAAAATTGCCCATGTGCATCATGTGACCATCGCCCATATTCATGGCACCACCCATGGAATTGTGGGTCATCCCAGCCACATTATGATCCATTGAGCTCATAGCATGACCCATGTCCATGTGATCGTGATCCATCATTTCTTTCTTATTTTCAGTCATTATCTTTCCTCCCCACAATCACAGTCTTCAGTCATCATTTCCATTTCTTTCGGCAAACAATCACAAGAAACTGTCTTCGGAGCTGTTTTTAGTTTTTGTTCCAATAAGGTTTGTAAATCTTTGATATCATCTTGAGTCAATTCAGTATGCTCAACTAAGTTGAATAGCGTTTGCCCTTTTTTCATCGCACACAAATGATCAAATAGTTGCTGACTAGTTTGATTCATCGCTTCCAACTCGCCTACCATGGTTGAGTAAATAAATTTATGTCCTACTTTATTAGTTTCTAAAAGTCCTTTTTTTACTAAACGGCCTAATAAGGTTTTTATCGTTGATTCCGTCCAATCGCGCTTTCGTTGAATTAAATCAATCAGTTCACGGCTATGACTAGGGCCCTTGGTCCAAATAATACGCATTATTTCCCATTCTGACGGTGTAATTTCGCTTACTCTTTCTGGATTCATTTGATTACCTCGTTTAATTTAAATCTACATTTGTAAACTTTACATTCTTACTGTATCAACCTCGTTTACAAATGTCAACGAAAATGTTTTTTAACTAGGTACTATTTTTTCGTGTTTATATTGTTTGAAATTGAAACATGCAAAAGCCACAGACGTCTGTGAGCAAACAAATAATCGTAATTAATAAATTCAAAACTAAATTTATCAATTACGATTATTTGTTTGCCCTACGACAGCTAAAAGTATCGTTTTGGGCTCTATTTTGATAACTCACTGTCCAAATGTTCAACATCAATTGTTTCACCAATCACTGATAATGTATCTCCTTTTTCAATTGTTGCATCGGCAGGTGGTGAAACTTGCACGTCTTTACCACGTCTGATTGCCACCAAGGTCAGACCGTATTTTTCGCGAAAATTCAGTTCAGTCAATGTTTTGCCAGTCAGTTTTGTATTTTCAACTCTAATTTCGGCTAGCGTATAAGTATCACTGAGAGCCAAATAATTTAAAATGTTATGACTTAACAATCTCCGAGCAATTCTTTGACCCATATCGCGCTCGGGAAAAACAATTTGATCGGCACCAATTTTTTGAAGCGCTCGACCATGAATGGTTGTTTCTGCTTTAGCAACGATGTGTTTAGCTCCAAGCTCCTTTGCGATCAATGTTGACATGACACTTGCTTGAATGTTTTGTCCCAGGGCAATAACAACATGATCGAAACTGCCTAAATCTAAATCACGCATGGCATCTTCATCTTGAGCGTCAGCAATTACTGCTTGTGTCACCAAATCTTTATAGCTAGTGATCAATTCTTCATTATTATCAATTGCTAAGACATCTTGCCCAGCTGCCACTAATGACTGACAGACACTCAGGCCAAAACGCCCCAGTCCAATAACCGCAAATGTTTGTTTCATTTGATTTCCCTCAATTCGTTGTGTAGTTACCCAATCATGACGCCCTCTTCAACATAACGGTACCGTTTTTGTGGGTGATCAGAATTCAAGACTGTAAACATAACCGTAAAGATTCCAACTCGGCCGATAAACATCAGCACCATAATAATTATTTTTCCAAGCAAGGTTAAATGTGGCGTTAGTCCCATCGTCATTCCTGCCGTACCAAAGGCTGATAATACTTCAAAAACGATGTACTCGATACCAAATTGTTTCGGCACTGTTTCAACTGTTGCTAATATCATGATAGCAATAACCACAATAATCGCAGCAATAAAAATCAACATTGAGGCCCGAAAAACATTGTTTTGTGTGAACCGGCGATGGCCAAACTCAACATCCTCATTGCCCCGCAGTACCGCCCAGCTTTGCAACCACAAAATTCCAATCGTTGTCGTTTTGATCCCCCCGGCAGTTGACCCTGAGGTACCACCGATAAACATCAACACCATCGTCAACACGATTCCGGCCATTGATAGTTTAGAATATGGCATCACGTCCAATCCTGCTGTTCTGGGCGCCACTGCTAAAAAGAACGTATCCATAAACCGTGCCCATCCATTAGCTGTATCCTTTAATTGGTGGAACTGATTTTCTGTTAACCAAAATAATGCTGTGGCACCAACTAACAAAACAGCCGTAGTAGCCAATGCAATCTTAGTATGTAATGAAATCAAATGTTTTTTATGCCATAGCAAAACATCTCGCCATACCAAAAAACCGAGCCCACCAGCAATAATCAAAACAGATAAAACAAAAATTAAATATGGATCATTCCCAAAGTTTTCCAAGCTATTACCAAATAGGTCAAAACCAGCATTACAAAAACTCATAATAGAATGAAATACACTGTAGTAAGTTCCCTTAAGCCACCCATATCGTGGCACAAAATCGAGCATTAGAAAGCCAACCCCAATTGCCTGAATTGCTAACGACAGACTAATTACATATTTCATCACCGTTTTAACATCTGCTAAGGTCTCTAAATTTAAGGATTCTTTAACTAACACACGCGTAGTAAGATTGGGCTGACGTCGCAACATTGAAAACAATAAAACTGTGAATGTCATAAAACCCAACCCACCAATTTCAACCAAGATCATGATGATAATCTGCCCAAAGATAGACCAATGCGCGGCTGTATTCAGGGTTGTTAACCCCGTAACACACGTTGCAGATGTTGCCGTAAAAAGAGCATCACTATATTTCGTCACCATCCCAGGGTGGGTAGCAATTGGCAACATTAATAGTAAGCTACCAATAATAATAATGGCACCAAATCCTAAGGTTAATATTTTGGGTAATGATAAACGCTGTTGTTGTATTTTTTGCATTTAAGCTCGCTCACTTTTTTTGTTTCTAAGTTGTTTGTAAGCTAATTATGGCATATTTATCCTGCTATTAACATTCTTTCGATTAATTTATTAGTTGGGCTTGCACTGTTTTTAGTCGTGTTTACTGCCACAAAAGCTTCCGTATAACAATAAAACCACCAACATGATTCACAACCCAAATCATATTGGTGGTTTTACCGTTATACTCCAGCCTTTAATCGTGACTGTTCACACTGTTTTATAGTCGTGCTCACCGCCACAAAAGCTTCCGTATAACAATAAAAACACCAACATGATTCACAACCCAAATCATATTGGCGGTTTTACCGTTATACTCCAGCTTTTAAACGTGGCTGTTCACACTGTTTTTTAGTCGTGCTCGATGTGGCACATACCTAGGGATAAGCTAATAATGATCATTAATAAATCATATACCGATTTATCAATGATCATTATTAGCTTATCCTACGGCATCTGAGCGCCACGACGAACACTGTTTAATAAATAAATTAAAAATTTCCTGCATTGATTCATCCGTTTTAGTCAACCACTCTGGGTGAAACTGTACCCCGCGAACCTCATGATCACGGCTTTCAATCGCTTCTATCACTCCATCATTACTCGTGGCTGTTACCTGTAGTGATGGTGCTAATTGATGAATAATTTGGTGATGCACAGAATTGACTCGGTGTTCTTCACCCAGCAATGGTTGCAACCAAGAATTTGGCTTAATTTTAATCTGATGTGTCTCAGTCTCTACTGGTGTTGGCTGTTGATCATGTTTTAACATCAGCTTTGAATTTGCTAGTGATAAGTCCTGATATAAACTACCACCTTCCGCAATATTAATCAGTTGCATTCCGCGGCAAATACCCAAAATCGGTTTGTGTTGTTGCCGGGCATACTGGTAAATTGCCAATTCAAATGCATCACGTCTCTGGTCGATTTCACCAAGTAATTTTGATGGTTGTTCACCATACAACTGGGGGTCAGAATCTTCACCACCAATGAAAAATAGTTCGTCCACTTGATCAACATATTCATTAACCAATTCATCCAGATCTGTTTTAGCAACGGGCAAAACAACTGGCAATCCTCCAGCCGCTGTAATAGCTGCTATATTTACATTTTGCACGTATTCAAATTGACTATCAATAAATTGATTATCTGCATGATTCATTTCTGCACTCAAAATCCCTACTATTGGTCTCATAATCTTCACCTACACATTCAATACTTTATTCAAAAAGGTTTGCGTAGCCTCTTGTTGTGGATGATCAAAAACAGCTTCCGGAGTCCCTTCTTCTTGAATTAATCCATCATGGAAAAAGACAACCCGATCGGCCACACTTTTAGCAAATCCCATTTCATGAGTCACCACAATCATGGTCATTCCCTGTTGGGCCAATTGTTTCATAACGGCCAACACGTCTCCAACCATTTCCGGATCAAGTGCTGAAGTTGGTTCATCAAATAACATAACATCAGGTTGCATCGCTAGTGCTCTTGCAATAGCAACTCGTTGTTGCTGCCCACCTGATAATTGGCTGGGCATTGCTTGTGCTTTTTCGCTTAGCCCGACAATATCCAAATAGTGCATAGCCTGTTTTTGGGCTTCCTGATCATCTACTTTGTTTAGTTGCGTTGGTGCCAGGGTAATATTCTTCAAAACATTTAGATGAGGAAACAGATTAAAATGTTGAAATACCATTCCAATATTTTGACGTACTAAATCCAAATTAGTTTTAGGATCACTGATATCATACCCATCAATATAAACATGCCCGCTGGTCGGATCCTCAAGTTTATTTAAGCATCGAAGAAACGTACTTTTCCCCGAACCTGATGGTCCAATCATGCAGACGACTTCATTAATTTTTACGTTCAAATTAACACCTTTTAAGATCTCATTATCACCAAAACTTTTATGCAAATCTTCCACTTGTACCTTATAACCCTTATCCATTTGGCATTACCTCACTTATTAGTTTGTGATTTAAATATCCGAAACGTGTAAAATAACCCAGCTTCCTATGGTATAAGCCAACAACTGCTTGTCCTTCTTAAACCCGAAGCTCTTAACCGATTTTTATTTTTTAAAACGTGTAAAATAACCCAGCTTCCTATGGTATAAGCCAACAACTGCTTGTCCTTCTCGAACCCGAAGCTCTTGACCGATCTTTATTTTTTAAAACGTGTAAAATAACCCAGCTTCCTATTGTATAAGCCAACAACTGCTTGTCCTTCTTGAACCCGAAGCACAAGCAGTTGTTGGCTTATACCACGGAAGCTAAACGGGTTATTTTACACTCTCATTCTCTTTTGAACATAGTTAGATAACCACGTTAATAGTGTTATTACCACAATATACATCACCGCAATGATTGTCCAGACCTTAAAACCCTCCATGTTTTTTGAAATAATAACCGTTCCAGTCTGGGTTAACTCCATCACTCCAATCGCAGATAAGATTGAAGTATCTTTTAAGGTGATAATAAACTGATTAATAAAAGATGGAATCATGAATTTTATTCCTTGTGGTGCAATAACCTTCCATAGAGCACGATTATATGGCAATCCCAGACTGCGGGCAGCCTCCCATTGTCCTCGATCCACTGCTTTGAAACCACCCTTTACAAATGCACCAATGTAAGCACCTTCGTTCAAGGTTAACGTGATAATGCCAGCCGTAAACAATGGAATTTTATGACCAATTACATCTGGCATCCCAATATAAATAAAGAAAGCCAATACCATCATTGGTAAGCCTCGGAAAAGGTACGTAAACGTACTAGCCGTCCATGGTAGTACCTTTCCATCCGAAATGCCCATCACTCCTAAAACCATGCCTAAGACGGTGGCACAAATAATTCCAAGGACTGCCAATTCAATTGTCATCCACAAACCACTTAGCAATGAATTGCCATTATTTTTAATTAAACCAAAAATTGTTCGCTGACTGGCAGTATCAGTTTTGACAACATTACCTTTTAAATACTTATCAATAATTTTTTGTAACTCTCCGCTCTTTTTTAAGGATGCCAATCCAGCATTAAACTTATGCAGTAATTCTTGATTTGCGCCTTTTTTAACTGCGAATGCTACTGGAGTTGTCTTAGCTGGTTTAGTCACAATTTTAAGTGGAATGCCGTTCAAAATTCCATATTTTAAAACTGGACCATCATCAAATGTGGCCACCGTTCCACCATTGTGCACATCATTCCACATTGTATTTGAATCATTGAAATATTTAATTTTAAAGCCATATTTCTTTTGTAGCGATTCACCATAAGTTGCACCGGTAGTTCCAGCCTTCAAGGCCACTGTTTTGCCTTTTAAATCCTTAAACGAGGTGATTTTACTTTTCTTGTCCACTGCCATCACTTCACCAGCGTTATAGTAGGGCGTTGAAAAATCAAAGGTACTTTTTCGAGCCTCTGTGACACTCACGCCAGCCATCATGCCATCAATTTGACCGGCCTGAACCGCTTGCAGCTGTGCATTAAAGCCCATGACCTTTAACTTATATTTGAAATGTTCCTTTTTGGCAATTGCATTAAGGATATCCATATCAATTCCATTGTTTTTGCCATTATATGAACCATCTTTACTTTCAATTTCATAAGGTTCAAAGGTTGTTCCAGTTCCAATTGTATATGTAGTTTCAGCATGTACAGCTTGCTGATTAAAATAAATAAACCCTAAACCACAAATTACCGCTACTAAAGACCATGACCAGTATTTTATTTTCTTATGTTGTTGCATTGTCATTCCTTCTTTCCATCAAAAAAAGCTTGTAGATAACCTAACACTTAATTTGATTAAGTCCTATAGTTGTCGCACAAGTTGTTGTTTTCAAACGGATTAAGTGATATTTACTTTGTAAATTAAGGTTTTTTGTGGTGATTTGGTTAATAAAAATAAGAGTGTGAAAAATCGCGTTCAAGGAACGTAGTGCAACGTAAAAATGTCACTGATATAGGTGGAAATCACCTATATCAGTGACATTTTTGGGTTACACGCAGTTCCCTGCGATTTTTAGCACGTTTAATCAAAAATTATAGACAGCGAGCTGGCTTGAAAAAAATCAGCATTCATACTAAATTATTTTGAAACGTGTTCGCTGAGGCAAATGTCTAGGGCTAAACCATAAATGGTAATCAAACAATCATAGTTCGATTGTTTGATTACCATCCTCCAGCATCCTATTTTGAAACGTGTTCGCTGAGGCAGATGTCTAGGGCTAAACCGTAAATGGTAATCAAACAATCATAGTTCAATTGTTCAATTACCATCCTTCAACATCCTATTTTGAAACGTGTTCGCTGAGGCAGATGTCTAAGGCTAAACCGTAAATGGTAATCAAACAATCATAGTTCAATTGTTCAATTACCATCCTTCAACATCCTATTTCGAAACGTGTTCGCTGAGGCAGATGTCTAGGGCTAAACCATAAATGGTAATCAAACAATCATAGTTCGATTGTTCAATTACCATTTATGGTTTAGCCTACGACATCTTAACGCCTCAGCTCACACTCTTTACTCTAACATCAAATCCGCCAACTCTTCCGCCGACACCTTGCCAAGATTCTTTTCTAACTGTCCTTCGTTAAACGCAACAATCAAATCTTGGCGATCGTAGTTCACGCCAATTAAGTTTTTTTCAATTTTACTGATGTCTCCACCCGTAATGAAATCACCATAAATTTTGAACTGACTCACTTTGCCATCACTAACCGTGAAATTGAATGCTACAGTGCCAATATCAAAATGCTTGGAACGATATTCTTTATAACCTGGGTTTTCACCATAATTCCATTGGTCAGTATCGTACTTACCTGCTAAGCGTTGGTCAATAACTTTCCAGTCGTGATCACTTAAATGATAAGTTTCAATTTCACTAAGATCATTGACTCCAAAAATATGGCAAATTAGTGCATTTTTAAATTCTTCTGTTGTCCAATTTTGGTATTCCGACTTTAAAAATGGTTTTATATTCGTCACTCTGCTGTTAACTGAAGCAACCCCTTTTGAAGCTAACTTATCTTTTTCAGGGGTCAGCACTTCATTTGCAGCTTCATTATTTAAATCATACATGAGCGTACCACCAGCTGCATACGAATCACCAACCTTAAACATTGTCATGCCCGAAAACTTTTGGTCATTGACAACCATATCATTGCGACCGCGCATTTGTGCATCAGTGGCACCAAAATCATGTAACGCCTCCAAAATAGGATCTGCAATTGCATGAAAGTTACCAAAATTACCGTCATCACCAATCACAATATTTTCAAAGATGATATTACCAAAATCGTGATACACGGCACCACCACCGGATGTTCGACGCACTAAACTAATGTTATGCTTTTTTAAATATGGCAAATCAACTTCGTCGTATGCGTTTTGATTTACACCAATAATCACTGATGGTTGATTGATATAGACAATTAGACCATGCCCCGGTAGACGTAAATCGTTAACTAAGTAGTTATCTAAAGACTGGTTGATTGTTGCATCATAAACTGGTTTACCATTGCGAGTTGTATCAATTAAAAACATTTTTTTCGCTCCTCTTTAATTTTACTTACACGTGTTCACTCGGCCAACTGTCTAGGACAATGTCACGAGCAGTGATTGAATAATTAAAAAACGATTATTCAGTCATCTTTCTTGGCATAATCTATGACAGTTTGACGGCTTCGTTTACAATCTGTTAAGCGGTTTCAATTACTGCTATAATAACTCCAATTACAAATAGACACAAACCAAGATTGTTTGCTAACTTTTTTATAGCAAAAGACTTATACTACATGTAAATATGAAAAGGGGTCGATTAAATGACAGCAGGAAAAGTGAACTTGAAAGCTGCACTAATTGCAGGTGGCGTAGCCGGAATTGTATCTGGATTAGTCAAATTGGGGTGGGAGAACATTTTACCTCCACGGACACCAGAGCGTGATCAAACAAATCCACCACAGCAGCTACTGCAACAAATTGGTGTCCCTGCTTCAGTGACACATGCCACCTACACATATTCAGAACAGCAACTACCATTTGTTAGTTACTTAATTCATTTCGGTTTTTCGACATCTTTTGCAATGTTATATAGTGTTGGCGAACATTATGTGCCCGCAATTAGGGCAGGACAAGGCACAGCCTTTGGTCTATTTATTTGGGGTGCCTTCCATCATGGCATTATGCCAGCTTTACACACTATTCCACGAGTAAAAGACCAACCACTTGAGGAACACATTTCAGAGGCTCTTGGTCATATGGCATGGATGTGGACTAACGATGCAGTCAGCAACCAGATTTATCAGAAACTAACAAAGAAAGTGTAAGTACGAGCTCTCAAAGACAGCTTTAACCTTAGGTGTCTGCTCTAACAAACACGTCTAATGGAAGTGAATAAATGAATCAAGTTTGGCAAACTAAGTGGCCAGAACGAATTAGTTATGGGCTCAGCGATGCGGCCGACAATCTACTTTTTCAAGTAATGACTACCTACTTATTGTTTTTCTATACTGATGTTTATGGCTTGAATCCGGGTACTGTGGCCATTTTATTTGTGGTGGCAAGAATTGCAGACGTGATTGAAAGTTTTTTAATTGGTGCCATGATTGATCATACTCATTCTCGATTTGGTAAAAGCCGCCCATTTTTCTTATGGTACGCACTGCCTTACGTGATTTTTGCTGTGCTGACATTTGTAACACCTAATTTTTCAGGTGCCGGTAAATTAGTTTGGGCCTATGTTACCTACCTTGGTCTCGGCTTTTTTTATACTGCCGTTAACCTACCGATTACTTCTATTTTGCCAACCATGTCCCAAAATGAACGTGAGTTGACCTTACTGGGGGTCATTCGTCAGTTTTTTGGGAGTTCAGTTCAAATAATCGTGGCTGTCTTTACCCTGCCATTAGTAGCTTTCTTTGGTAAAGGTAACCAGCAGCACGGCTTTTTAATGACGATTACTCTATTTGGGATTATTTCATTAATCTTAATTTGGAACACCTTTCTTCATGTTCGGGAACGATTTACCGATACTACCATCTCACATCAACCAATGAAAAAGGTTGTATCCATGTTGCTTAAAAATAAACCTTGGATTGTTATTTCAGTTGTCATTTTATTATTTTGGCTTGTTACTGCAATCAAAAATCAGACCGCAATCTACTATTTCAAATACGCGCTACACAATGAAGGATTAGTCCCGCTAGCCAATAGTTTCACCCTTGCGTCACTAATCGGAGTTGTCATGATTATGCGACTGACCAATCCATTTGGTAAAAAGCAAACCATGTTGGGTGGAATCGTCACAGCATTTGTTGGTCAATTAATCATGTTAGCTGGTGTTTACATCCCTTCATTGCCAGTGCTATTTACAGGGGTTGTAATCAATTCAATGGGACATGGTATGATTGTTGGCTTAGTCTCAATCATGATTGCAGACACTATTCGCTACGGCACCACCATGGGAATTCAAGCAGAAGGCGTCTTGGCATCCACTGATAACTTTGGAGTCAATGTCGGTCTTGGTGTTGGTGGGTTAATCACCGCCGGTTTGTTCAATTTATCTGGTTATGTTTCCAATCACGCTCAAAATGTTGCGACCTTACACATGATTAATGTGAATTACATTTGGATTCCATTGGTGATTTATATTGCTATGTTTTTAATTTTGCTGAATTATAACGAGAAGGTAATGCAAGATGCGATCAATGCGTATGTAAAATAAACCTAGAGCTAGGAAGGATATCAAATTCTTGGTTTTTTTATACCATGCAGTTGACTAATAGGATAACCGGCCAAGTTAATCTCGTCCTTATTTTAATCGCCGAAACGCGCAAACAGCCACAAAAGTCTCCGTGCAACACAAAAACAGCACTTACGTGGGAAATTTACCATGTAAGTGCTTGTTCTTCCTACTCTTCTTGTCGAAACGCGCAAACAGCCACAAAAGTCTCCATGTAACACAAAAACAGCACTTACGTGGAAAATTCACCATGTAAGTGCTTGTTCTTCCTATTCTTCTTGTCGAAACGCGCAAACAGCCACAAAAGTCTCCGTGTAACACAAAAACAGCACTTACATGGGAAATTCACCATGTAAGTGCTTGTTCTTCCTATTCTTCTTGTCGAAACGCGCAAACAGCCGCAAAAGTCTCCGTGTAACATAAAAACAGCACTTACGTGGGAAATTCACCATGTAAGTGCTGTTTTTATGTTACACTCCGACTTCTATGCGCGGCTGTTTGCGCTCTTAATTCTTTTATATTCTTTCATATATTCTTGCGCGTTTTTAGTAACACCTGCAAAATCGTCATTAGCTGCAGGCGCAGTTAAACCACCACCAGCACCGACTACTACGGCACCTGCTTCAAACCATTCATGCATATTTTCAACGTTAACACCACCTGAAGGCATTACGTTTAAATAAGGGAATGGACCGTGATATTCTTTGATAGCAACTGCGCCAGCCATTGCACCTGGGAACAACTTAACTACTTCTGAACCATACTTCAATGCAGTTTGTGCTTCTGTAATTGTAAATGTTCCTGGTGTATATGGAACTTGATATAGGTTACACATCAAAGCAACTTCTTTGTCAAAAGTTGGGCTAACAATAAATTGAGCGCCAGCAATAATTGCTAATCTAGCGGATGTTGCGTCCAAAACTGTCCCAGCACCAACAACTACATCGGTACCTTCATATTTTTTGACCAAGTCTGCAATAACGCTATCAGCATGAGGCACACTGTAAGTTAGCTCTAGTCCAGTAACTCCACCAGCGATTACAGCATCGGCAACTTTAATTGCCTTTTCTGGTGTTTCAGCTCTGACAACCGCAATGACGCCTGTGTTAACCATTTTTTCTACTAATTCTGCTCGTTTCATTTCATTACTCCTTATTGTCTTTGTAAAAGTCTTCTAATTCTTTCACAGTTGGATAACCGCCATTATCGCTCGGGTTCATTACAGCTAAGGCACCAACAGCACAGCCACGAGTAGCCGCTTTTTGAATTGGCAAGTTTTCCAGTAATCCCGTAATCAAACCTAGTGCAAAACCATCGCCGGCTCCGACCGTATCAACCACATTATCCACTTTAAAACCAGGAACCTCAAACTTGGTACCATCTTTTTGCTTAATAAATGCTCCGGCTGGTCCTAATTTAACAACCACAGTTTCGGTTGTCTCCCCTTGATTTAAATAAAAGTCAGCAATTTTTTCCGGATCACGAGAACCCATCAAAACTTCACCTTCATTGATACCAGGGAGAACAATATTAGCACGTTTAGCAAGATCATTAGCAACTGATATCATTCGTTCTTGGCTGTCCCAAATAGTGGGGCGTAGATTAGGATCATAAGTGATTTTAATGCCATGTTCGTGTAACAACTCAAACAATTTTAATTCAGCCGCTAAATTGTTCTCCGATAAAGCCGCAAAAATACTTGATAGATGGGCAATCTTAACCTCACTAAAGTCAATTGAATCTAATGTTTCTTCATTAAAGTGAGCAGCGGCAGAACCACGACGGAAATAATATGTTGCCGGGTCGCCTTTACTAATCTTTTGTTTAAGATAAAACCCCGTCCAGTTTTCATCATCGCCAGCAAGGTAAGAAGTTCCTACCTTGTTTTCTGCGATAGCTTTTTTGATGAATGCACCAAATGGATCATTTCCAACAGCAGAAATATACTCACTGGTATGTTCCAACCGAGATACCCCAATGGCAACATTTAACTCAGCACCTGCCAAGTATTTCTTGAAATCAGTTGCATCAGTTAATGACGCATCAGTGTTTTCAGATGCGAACACTACCAATGGTTCACCAATCGTCAAAAATTCAGCCAATTAACTAACCTCATTTCCTAAATACAGCGTGACTAGCTACATTTCAATATACTACTAATATATCACTTTTAGACGTGCTCGTAGAATCAAATGTTTTCGATTAAATTTAAAATAACAATCAAGCAATCAATTTCGGTTACTCAATCGTTATTTTAAACATCTGAACGGATTCCACTTATTACTACTTTATACATGCACTGCAAGACCAGATCTAATCGGCCTTGGTCACATTCTTTTTCTTATTAATTTTACGGTAGACCGACATAGTTACAATTGGTGTCAAAATCGCAGAAACTAACACACTAGTAGCAACGATCGCTGTCGCAGATTCTGCAGTTGCTTTAAAGTTTGGATCCATCTGTGCAATTACAATTGGAACAGACACAGCAGCACCAGCAGTTGATGATGCAGCCCAACCAGCTAACCCATCTGAACGAACCAAGTATTTGTCTAGTAGGTATAATACATAGCCGGAAACAAAGACAACCAATACACCAATCAAAATACCAGTTAATCCTGATTTAAGAATCATTTCCAAGCTCAAACTATAACCAATAGTGAATGCAAAGAATGGAACCAAAGCACCTTGTAACGGGCTAAATAACTTCTTCATTTCTGGATCTAAGCCACCAAGAACCATTCCAAGAACAAATGGTACCAATGTTGACACTAAAGCAGGCCATGGAAATGCACCAATACCGGCTAATCCCAAAGTAACCATGGTAAAGAAAGGACCAGATTGGATACTAAAGAATGGATAGGCCGCAACATCAACTTCACGATCAGGAATCGTTGTCATCAACGCTACATATAACCCACCATTAGAAGCGTTAAAGGAAGCCAACACAGCTAAGACTGACAAACCAGAAAAAATTCCAGTGGTAATTCCGTCTTTTGGTAAGAACATGTTCATAACAATCGCAATAATAGCAGCCAGGATAACCTTACCTAGCAATAAATTAAGTCCCTTCGCGGCAATTTTACCCGAAGACTTTAAATTAATATTGGTTCCAACAGCAAAGAAGAAAATGAACAAAATAACCGAAGTACCAACCATATATGATCCAGTAACACCAGTTAATAACACATCCGCTTTTGGCCAGATAGAGTGGATGATTGCCCCAAGTACTAAGGGAACAACCATCATTCCACCTGGTATCTTTTCAATATTTTTTTTAATTTCCATAATTTTTAACCCCACTAAAAATCTAAATTGAAATTCATTTCACAAATAATTAAAAATAAAAACAGAGATTTCCTCTGCTTTTAATTTGTTCGCTTGTGTTTTACTAACTACCGAACTAAGTAACCACCATCAACTGGAATAATAGCACCGTTAATGTAGTTAGAAGCGTTACCAGCTAGGTAAACTGAGATTCCCATTAATTCATAAGGCTCTGCCCAGTGGCCAGCAGGAATGCGGCCTAAGATTTCATCATTTCGCGATTTGTCGGCACGAATTGGAGCAGTGTTAGCAGTTTTAATGTAACCAGGGGCAATTGCATTAACCTGAACATTATAGGCGCCCATTTCACTAGCGAAGGCTTTAGTCAATCCAGCAACACCATGTTTAGCAGCTGTATATGATGGAATATATTTACCACCTTGGAATGAAAGCATTGAGCCAATATTGATAATCTTGCCTGACTTTTGCTTAGCAAATTCTCTGCTGACCGCCATTGACATGTGATAAACAGCTGAAAGATTAATCGCAATAACTTTGTCCCAATCTTCATCTTTAGATTCCAAGATTGGATTACGTTTGATCATTCCGGCATTGTTAACCAAGATGTCCACGTGACCAAACAATTCCATTGCTTTAGCAACAACTTCATCAGCAACGCCAGCCTTGGTTAAATCTACATCCATAAATTCAACTTTACGACCACGTTTTTCGATCAATGCACGGGTTTCATCCCATCCTTGTTGACCAAATGTTGGAATAAAGACATCTGCCCCAGCCTCTGCCATTGCAACAGCATAACCTTGACCTAAACCTGTATTTCCACCGGTGATGATTGCTACTTTGCCATCCAAGCTGTACCAGTCCATTTTGAATTGGTCGAGTGCTTCTGTGTTATGTTCAATTTCTTCTTTTGACTGTGCCATAAATTCTTTCTCCTAATTCCTAATAAATATTAACGTAATTCATGCATATCAACTGCATCCATATCATCATATGTTTGGTTTTCACCACACATTGCCCAGATGAATGAGTAATTAGTTGTTCCAACACCGCAGTGAACTGAGAAACTTGGGTTAACAACTGCTTGGTCTGGTTCTAGCCAGATATGCTTTGTGTTGTCTGGAGTTCCCATAAAGTGAGAAACACGAGTATCTTTTGAACCAAATTCAGTGTAAAGATATGTTTCCATCCGACGAGCATGTGTATGAGCTGGCATTGTGTTCCATGAGTTACCTGGTTCCAAAACTGTGTAACCCATTTGTAACTGACATGTATCCATGATTGATGCATCAATGTACTTATGGATTGTCCGCTTGTTCATGTGTTCTTGATCGCCCATTGGCATTGCAATTGCGTCTTTATATGACAACTTCTTGCTTGGGTATGCTTTATGAGCTGGTGTTGAAACAACATAGAACTTAGCAGGTGTCTTAGGATCTTCTGATTCAAACACAACATGTTTTGTTCCCATGCTGATGTAATAACCATCATGAGGTTCAATTGCTTCTTTGTTGCCATCAATTGTAACTGTACCTTTACCACCAATGTTAATAAAGCCCATTTCACGGCGTTGTAAGAAGAACTCAACCCCTAATTCTTTACTAAGTTTGATTTCAAGTGGTTCAGTTGTTGGGGTTACACCACCAAAGATCATTCGGTCGTTGTATGTGTATGTTAATAACACATCGTCAGGGCTAAAAATCTTTTCCATCAAAAATTCTTCACGCATCTGATCTGTACTGTAATGTTCAATATCCTTAGGACTATGAGCATATTTTGTTACCATGTTGAATGACATTGTAAAAGCCTCCATAATTTCTTATTAGGAAATACGCATTTCCTATTTACAACAAAAGCATATAACTTGATTGAGAAAAAATCAAGTGCATTTTTACACTTGCCGATTAAGCAACATGTAAACCGCTTACTTAATGTGCTGATATACTTGGCTTTTTTGAAATTAAAGTTAATTTTATTTTTTCCTAGTGTTTTTTTAAGTGTGTACTAATACACTTTTTTGTTGATGAAACGTGTTCGCCCCTGCATAAGTCTACGTGTAACCCAAAAATTACATGACCTGATTCAAAATACGAATCAGTGCACTTTTTTGTTGGTGAAACGTGTTCGCTCCTGCACAAGTCTACGTGTAACCCAAAAATTACATGACCTGATTCAAAACACGAATCAGCGCACTTTTTTGTTGGTGAAACGTGTTCGCTCCTGCACAAGTCTACGTGTAACCCAAAAATCACATGACCTGATTCAAAACACGAATCAGGTCATGTGATTTTTACGTTACACTCCGACTTATAATCGCAGGTGTTCACACTCTCTTTCTTGTGAATAAACCACCAAAATTGACCACTGCCATATTTGTTGTAGCATTAAAGTAAGTACAAAATATTGGAGGTAATACCATGAGCTCAGAAACTATTCGTATTGATCCTGAAAAATTTGCATATCACTTTATGGATTCCGTAGCTAAACCCAATGTTTCCAAGGCCGACATGCAGGCAGCCTCAAAAGACCAGCTATTTGCTTATTTATCTGCATACGTCTTAATTGAGCAATTTAACCAATCTGAAGCTAGTAACTTCTTAAATCATTCAGACGAAGATTTGCAAAATCTTTCAATGGGTAAATTCTTAGAATTAATTTCACAAAAGAACACTTTTGGACCAAATCAAAAATAATTTTTTGAAATTACAATTTTTAATATTAAAAACACGACTAGGCTATATGCTGTCGTGTTTTTTGTTTGATTTGGCGTTAGATTTGATAAAACGTGTTTCGAAAAGCAACTTCTCGCGCTTAGCCCAACTTACACAACGATTTCAGACCCATGAATCATTGGGTAAGTTATGCTAATGATCAGAAGTTAACCCCTTTTCTCCACACTATGGTTTCTTGACTTATGAAATGTAAACGGTTAATCTTTATCTGATTTTATATCAACTATTTGGAGGTTAACTATGGACAGCAATAAAATTGTTTTAAATACACTCGTATTCGATGCAGAACACAACAACGGATTGGCTCAACCTGACATGCTCCAAAAGGTCGCTGACTTTGGTATTAAAACGATCGAAGTTCGCCGAGAATACTTTAAAGATATTACAGCAGAAACTACTGCCGTTAAAGAAAATAATGCCAAATTGGGATTAACAGTTTTCTACAGTGTTCCTGAAAAAATATTTACCGACACCGGTGATCTCAATCCTGAATTATCTTCATATTTTGAAGAGGCTAAAACTATGGGCGTTAGTGCTGTAAAAATGAACATCGGTAATTTCACCGGTTTTAACGACGCTATCTTAGCTGGATTATCAGAAGTGTTAAGCTCTGGTATCCAACTAAACGTTGAAAATGACCAAACTGAGCAAAATGGTTCAAGTAAAAATATTATCAATTTCCTAGAAGCTGCTCAGGAAAAGAATTTAGATATTAAATTCGTTTTTGATTTGGGTAATTGGCGTTTTGTTGACGAAAACGAACAAAGTGTCGCCAATGCTATCAACAAATATGTCCGTTATATTCACGTTAAAAACGTTACCCAAGAAAATGGTAAAACCTCAGTTGTCGCATTAGACAAAGGCATCATCAACTGGCAAAGCACTTTGAAATATTTACCGACAAATGTGCCTGTTGCATTAGAATATCCCGCAACGAATGCTGAAATACAACATGGAATTGATTTATTAGTTAAATACTAATTCTGACCCATTTCAACAGATCAAAAAAGGCAGTCCAAAAATTTGGACTGCCTTTTTGTATTCAAATTTTAATCAATTTCTGCTTCAATCTTTTGTTTAATGTCTAATATCTCATTGATAATTTTATTTTTATATGTGGTAGTAACTCTAAATTTGGGTAAACTCACACTTAATGCGGCAACAGTTATATTTCCTTGTTTAATATACGTTGCAACGCAATACATATCTTTTTCTTGTTCTTCATCATCAATTGAATAACCCTGTTTTCGAATCTTATGAATTTCTGCCAACAGTTGCTGTGGGTCAGTAATTGTATGGTCTGTAAATGGTTTAAGGTCAGTGCTATTAGCATAATCTGTTACTTTAGCATCATCATAAGTACTCAAAACAGCTTTTCCAATTCCTGAACTATACAGTGGCCTGGTCAGACCAATTTTTGACGTCATGTAAATATTTTGATTTTTAGGTTCAATCTTATTAACATAAACTACTTCGTTTTCACGTGGCACAGCAAAATGCACCGTTTCATCAATTTTGTCTTGCAACATTTGTAAAAAAGGTTCTGTTATTTCAATCAAAGTGGTAGTATCTGTCCGGACTTTGCTGAACTGAATAAATTTTGTACCCAAAAAGTATTCTTTATTTTCATTAGCTTTTGACACATACCCAATATACATTAACGTTGTCAGTATCTTAGATACCGTTGGTGGGTTTATATCTGTTTTTGCTGAAATTTCATGAATCGTTTTACTTTTTCCATCCCCAAGTACATCGAGAATCTGGGCAGCTTTAATTAAAACACTGCCGTATAATTTACTTTCCACAATTTTCCTCCCGAGACTTTTGTGATAGCTAATATTTTACCGTAGATCTTGTACTGAATTACGCACAATCGGAGTTGGCTCAATAACATCTTGAATTGGCTTAACTTCAGTATCATTAGCCAACATCTGCGTCAATAATTTGATCCCTCGTTGTGCAATTACTCCGGTTGGTTTATGCACCGTGGTCAATGCTGGAATTAGGTATTTGGAATATCGCATGTCATCATAACCAAAAATAGAAATATCTTCTGGGACTCGATATCCTAGATCCGAGCAGGCCCGAATTGCACCGATCGTCATATCATCATTGGCACAAAAAACACAAGTTGGACGTGTACTGCCTGCTAATATTTCGCGCATTGCCGCGTATCCACTTTTCGGCAGGTAATCTCCCTCTTTGACAAAATCACGATCAATACCCAGTTGATGCTGACTTAACGCATCATAAAACCCATTTTGCCGTTGGTCAGTCGAAGCAAATCCGGATAATCCCTTGATGAAACCAAATTTAGTGTGTCCTAACCGAATTGCATACTCTGTAATATTTTTAGCGCCAATATACTCATCAGCCGCTAAGTTGACGACATCTGTTCGCTCAATCTTACGATTTAAAACAACAAGAGGCAGTTTTCGTCGAACCATCTGGTCAATAAAATAGTCATCGTTAGCAGATTGGCTAACAATTAAAACACCATCAAATTTTTGTAATACTTGAATAGTATCCTTGTCCTTAATGCTGTTGATCGAAACAGAATACTCAGGTGGAATGTTCTTGTTAATCTCATCAATAACTTCAGCCAAAAAACTAGCTGAAGTTCCAATTTCCAAATTAGAAAAGAACACTCCAATCAAATAAGAGTGCTGATTAGCCAATCCCTTAGCATTTAGATTGGGGACATAGCCTAATTTATCCGCAATTGCTTTAATTTTTTGTTTTGTTTCATCTTTGACTGCAGCACTATCATTTAACGCCCGTGATACAGTTGTGTGCGAAACACCAGCCAATTTAGCGATCGTTCGAATTGTCGCATCTTTATTTGTTGACTCTATGATTTTTCGACTCCTTTTGCTGCATTTATTACTTGATTATAGTTGAATAGTTAAGCTTTTAAAAGGTTAACTACCCTTTTTACACAAAAAAGACGTATCACCTGGGGTATGGTAACATGTCTTTTTTGCAATCATAAAATGTATTAATTTTTGTTAATTAAATAATTTTTCAGGAGTGGCGTCATTAAAAAAGCCAAAGAAGTTATAGGCATTATTGTAAGAAATATCCTCTACAATTTTACCTAGATACTCTTCATCATCTGGTACACGACCAGCTTGTGCCAGTTCACCATAAAAGTTGCACAATACGCGACGGAAGTATTCATGTCGGGGGTAAGACAAGAAACTCCGTGAGTCCGTCAGCATACCAACAAAGTTTGGTAAAAGACTTTCTTGTGCGAAAATCCGTAATTGTTCGTGCATTCCTTCTGCAGTGTCATTAAACCACCAACCAGCACCAAGCTGCATTCGTTGAACGCCACCTTCTGGGAAGGCGCCCATCATCGTTGCTAACTCCATCCAGTCATTAGGGTTTAATGAGTAAAAGATAGATTTAGGGACATCATTTGTGTCACGCATTTTGGTGTACAACTTTTGTAAATGTAATGCAATATCTGGTTGTGTTCCAACCGCATCATAGCCAGTATCCGCACCTAATTGTTGATACATTGGTTTGTTCAAATCACGGACTGAATTAACGTGAAACTGCATGGTCCAATCAAATTCTTTGTTAAACTTCATTAGATTTTCCAGTAGCCCGGTTAAGTACTTATCGATCTCAACAGATGTCAGCGATTCATCTTTAATCGCTTTTTGCATAATTGCGTTTAATTCTGTTTCCGAAGCTTCCACAAAATGATACGTTAACAAGGAGTGATCTGATAGTCGCCCACCCATCTCGTTGAAATATTCAAAGCGCTGATGAACTGCTTTAATCATGCTACTAAAGTCAGTAATGCTTACACCTGAAACTTTACTTAATGTTTGTAGATATTCGCCATAACCCGGTTTATCCAACTGAATTAATTTATCAGGACGCATTGCTGGCAATGTTCTAAAGCCACTTTCACGTTCTTCTTTTTTCAATAACTTATGATACTTCAAGTCAGATGCTGGATCGTCTGTCGTACAAACAGCCTTAACATTTGAATTCTTAATCAAATTACGAGGCTTAAACGCATCTGTTTGTAGCAATTTATTAGCCTTCTCCCAAATAGCAGGAGCCGTTTTGCGGTTAAAGGTTTCATTAATGCCAAAGAAACGTCGTAATTCCAAGTGAGTCCACTCATATAAAGGATTACCAGCTGATTTTTCAATCGTACCAGCCCAAGCCAAGAACTTTTCATACTCATCGCCGTCACCAGTGATTAATTCCTCTGGAACACCATTTGCGCGCATTAAACGCCATTTGTAATGATCACCATAATGATCTTCATTGATCCAAATTCGTGTAATATTTGGATAATTTTTGTTCTCGTAAATTTCTTCTGGGTTTAAATGACAATGAAAATCAATAATTGGCATTTTTTTTGCGTGATCATTAAATAATTTTTTACCCATTTCATTTTTTAACAAAAAATCGTCATCAAGTAACGCCATAAAACTATACCTCCTATCAACTTTTAGCTAACTAATTTTTAGGCTCATATTTACTCTGAACTTCTTCTTTAGTAGCAGCTTTGCCCTGTAACAAATCAATGTGTTCAGCGATATGACGATTCAAGAAATCATCGTATTCGTCTTGGTGTTTCTTCAAAAGGTCAAAGAAACGGTCACGATATACATACTTAAAGCTTTCTTGATAGTTCAAAACATTCCCATACATTGTGTGCAAAATTTGACGAGGGTTATCATCTGTCAATAATGACATCACATTGCTATCATTGATTTCTGAAGGCTTTGGCGAATTAGTTTGGTCAGCGTGGAAGACGTAGAATGGTTTAACATCATCCAAGTTATCAAATGAATACTTGTAAATCTCTTGCATTAATTTAGGATCTTCTTTGGCAACAACTCTAAGAGCTTCCAGCCAGTTTGTACCAGCTGTTTTAACGTGCCAGCCGTTTTTCTTTGAAAGTCGACCAATAATTGGGTAAACAGATAGTTTGTCTGACCCAGAATGAATACTCAAACGATATCCAAATTTCTCAGCAATAGCTTCATGAACCACATACTCACGTTCGAAACGACCCAAGTCACCAATGTAATCAATCGCCTTTTGGAACTCACCATAGAATTTAGGTGCTAATGTTTCTGGAGTAATGTTATTATTCTTCAATTCATTAGCAAAGAAATAATGGTTAGCTGGTGTGGTTGGCACAATTGTTTCATCCATTGAAATTTCAAAGTCCAAATTATTTGGAACAACAAAACGATGGTAAATGTATGTCGCATATTCAACAGCATCAAAGTAGATTAGAACTGATTGTTCGACATCTTTTTTATCAAAATGAACTTCTGCATTTTCACCAATTTTAAATGTTTTATCAAGATAGTCATTATTGAAACGAGTAACAAATTCAGGATCCAATGCATTGTACTTAGCATCCAATTCTTCATCGGACAAATCGGCAATTTCGTTATGAATCTTTTTAGTAGCATCCAATGTGATCATTGTGCAGCCACTTTCAACCGCATATTCAACTTCGTAAGGTTCCTTAACGTGGTCGCCATCAGCACCCCATCCATCGGTATAACCTTCTTCAAAGACAGCCCATGATGCTGATTGAACTACATCTAATTCAGTCCGGTCAGTTAATAACAATTCACGAATTGATTGTTGTGCCAAGATAGGGAAGATTCCGCGTCCCTTGAATAAACGTAGATGCGCATTAGAAGCTGAGCCTAAACGGTCTCCCAAACCGAAAGTATATTTGTAACCATGTCGCGAGATAGGCTTAACCCATGGGAAACGATAGCTAAGTGCTTCATTGTTTGCTTGGGTTAGTTCTGCAACAACTAGTGCTTTTCCATTACCTGCATCTTCAGTAGCAATCGCATCAAATTCACCGATTGTATTACCACTTTCACAAGCAACTAAATATTTTTCACCATTTTCGTGAAGGATAAAGTAGACATTTTTACGTTCTACTTGAATTGATGGTGCATAAACTTCTTTATCACTTAAATTTGAAAAATCACCATTTGCGGCTAAAATTTCTTGAACATCAGCTACTAATTTTTTTGTATCCATTTTCTATTACCTCCAAATTTTTAAACAACAACTATTTATTATCTTTGTCTCCGATATTACCTTTTTCCCATTTACCATTATCCAGATCGGTAGCAACCTTCTTAAACTTTTCATCATTCAATTTGTACAAGAATCCGATAACGATTGCGGCAATAATCATACATGCCCCCGGATAAAGTGTCATTGCTCCTTTAATCCCAAGCAAAGTACTTGCAGACTGGTGACCGTTAGCGATATATCCAGTGATAGCAAGGATTCCAGCACTAACGATTGCTGCTAATGATTGCGCCAATTTACGTGAAAAGTTAAATGCTGCATAGGTAATTGCTTCTTTACGCATTCCTGTGTGCCATTCACCGTAGTCAATGACGTCAGAAACATATGCCCAAGTGATTCCGTTTGGAATACATAATGCAGTGTATCCGATTGTAATTAAAATAATGAACGTAATCGGATTAGTTGGTAGAACAAAGTTAAGTAGATTAGCAACTCCACTAATTATCAAACAAACAACAGTAACTTTTTTCTTTCCAAACCATTTTGTAAGCATTGGAATTGAGAAAATCCCAACAATTGAAACACCCATCATAATAGAATTGACCAGTGGTTGATAATTAATATTACCTAAATTATATTGCGCAAAGTAAACCATCATCGTGTTATTCGTATTCATCGCTGAAATAGTGAATAATGTCATCAAAATGATTGCAAATAACGGTCCATTGGTAAAGACAATCTTGAAGTAATCCTTAAATCCTTCAGGCTTAGCAGCATTATCACGGTGAACCTTAACGTTCTCCTTTGTTCCTAAGAAGCAAATCAAGAACATTACTACTCCAAGTACTGCAAAAATTGTAGCCGCCCAGAAGTATCCATGGCGTTCGTTGCCACTACCCATGCCGCCACCTAGCATTTCCATCAAAGGAATGAATGCAACTCCGGCAATAAATTGTGCTGCAACGGACCCAATTTGCCTTGACGTTGCCATGAAACTACGATCTTGCGGATTACGAGACATAACCGAAGCAAGTGATCCATATGGATCATTAGTAAACGAGTACACCAGTCCCCAAATCATGTATGCAGCGTAAGCGAAGATGATTTTGCCCACCGGCGATAATCCCATTGGCATCGTGAATGTTACTACGGTCATAATACCGAGAATTACCGCTGAAATCATCATCGTCGGTCTAAACTTGCCTTGTGGTCCAATATTTTTACGATTATCAATAATCGATCCAGCAATTGGATCCATGAAAGCATCAAAAATCTTCGTAAAAGCAAAGATCCCTGCAACAACACCAGCTCCAATTCCGGCTGCATCCGTCCAGAACTTGGTCAGATAGGCTTGCCCTAAATCGAACATAAACCCATTACCAAAATCACCAAAACCATAAGCAATCTTCTGACTAACCGGAATTTGTTTACTATAATTGATATCTGTTATTTTTTGAGGTAAGGATGGTTCACGATGATGCTCCGTAGTTTGATTGTCACTCATTTCGTCACTCCCTTTTATGCGTTAAATGCACACGGTAACATTTAAAGGTAAATAAAAAATAAACCAATTGTGAATAAATTATTTAAATAACAAAAACAAAATTGAAAAATAAACGACGCGCCTCGAAAATTTAATAAGTTTTTTGTTAACGGTTTCATTTTAGTGCATATAATATTTTTGTCAATCGGTTTTTTATTAAATTTAGATTAGACTTTATTTTTATTTTTGAATTTGGCTTTACATTACTTATTTGTTTGATCGCGTTTTCACTTATAACATTTAAATTAAGCAAAAATAAAAAACAGAATAAATGTTACCGGTAACATTTATCCGCTGTTCAGAATTCCTTTTCAAAACTTAAATTTGCTTTATAATGCTAATTGATAAAGCTAGAAGGGGTTTTTATATGCAGCCATATTTTAATAAAATGACACCAGCGGGATATCATGAAATCGAAACAGAAATTGAACAATTAAAATTAGACCGACCAAACAAAATCAAAGCATTACAAGAAGCCCGTGCCCTTGGTGATTTATCCGAAAATGCAGAGTACAGTTCCGCTAAACGCGATCTTCGCCGGCTAGAAAGTCGATTGCGATTCTTGAATAAACAACTTCAATACGCACAAGTTGTTACCCCAAGCAAAAACTCAATTGTTGACTTAGGCAAACTAGTAACTATTGAATTTCTTGATGATCATTCCCAAGTGATCTATCGACTAGTTGGAAAGCAAGAGGCTAATTTAGCTAGTCACAAATTGGCCTTTGACTCACCGTTAGGTAAGGCCCATTATCAATCAGCAGATCAATACAATTGCTACCGTGAGTGCCCCTGACGCTGAATATCAAGTGAAAATTATCAAAATTGAAATTTAAAATATACCTAAATGGAGGTTACATCGATTGGAAACCACACCGCACTACTGGCAAAAAAATATTGGCTATTTTCTAGCCGCCCAAAACTTCTTTTTATTCGGCTCTTCTTCAGTTTACTTTGCGATTTTGTGGTACATCGCCTTGCAAACATCATCTGGCACCTGGATTATGCTGGCAACTATGGCTACTACCCTTCCACAAATTCTGATTTCGTTATGGGCTGGCATTTGGGCCGATCAATATAGCCGCAAAAAATTGATTATCTTCTCCAGCTCATTTGTAACCATCTTTACATTTGGGACTGCGCTGTTATACTTTTTCGAAGTTCGCAGCTTATGGTTACTACTATTAATTGCAGCCATTCGTTCATTAGGGTCCGGCGTGCAAACACCAGCTGGAAACGCACTATTACCTGAGATCACTCCCAAAATAGAATTATCGAGAATCAATGGGTTAAATCAATTCATCAGTTCGGCTTTACTATTAATTTCACCAATTCTAAGTGGACTCATTTTAGGACGACTTGGCATTATTTTTATTTTCGTAGTGGACTTATTTACAGCAACAACGGGAATTATTTTAATGGCATTAGTTCGAATTCAAAAAGAAAAGCGTGAAATCACTTCCCCCAGTGCTGTTTTACCTGGTATTTGGGATGGCATTAAATACACTTTTACTCATCAATATCTACGTAACTTTATGCTATTCACCATGGGAGCATTTATCCTCGTTGCACCATCATCGCAACTATCCACTCTGTTTGTGAAGCGGACCTTTGGTTCTGGGGTCTGGCGCCTAACCTTAAACGAACTTCTTTGGACAATCGGCGCGCTGCTTGGCAGTTTATATATCACAACCCACAAACAGTTACCAAACAAAATCAAATTAATCACCGCTGGGTTCATTGGGTCCGGGATCAGTTTTGCAGTAATGGGACTCCCTGAACCATTTTGGGTATACCTACTATTTATGTTTTTCTCCGGCATCTGCATGCCGATTATTCAGGCTTCATCCAACATCCTGATTCAAGAAAATATTCCCGCTGACAAGATGGGGCGCGTTTTTTCCATTTTGCAGATTCTTTCAACAGGTATTTACCCCATTGCCATGCTATTTTATGGCCCATTATCTGATCAAATTGCCATCAAATATATTCTTATTGCAACTGGAGTACTACTAATTTTATTAGGACTGATCTTCAACCATCGCCTGCTAAGTTTGACCGACAGGCTCCACGATCTACATTAATTTATCTTTTTTGTAAATAACGAAAAACCTGTTGCCCGGCCTGGCAACCAAAAATAACTGTTTCTGCAATCGAATTGCCGCCAATACGATTATTACCATGCAGTCCACCCGCTACTTCACCTGCTGCAAATAAACCATCAATTACTCGATCCTGTTTATCAATCACCTGTGTTTGCGAGTTAATTTTTAATCCACCCATTGTATAATGCACAGCTGGTGCAATATGAATCGCATAGTATGGGCCCTGGCTGAGATCACGTTCCATCCCCGTCGTTCGCTGAAATTGATGATCTGAATGATTTTTAACTGCTCCGTTCCATTCCGTAATAGTGTGGTTTAAAGTGTCTGGATCAATTTGTATTCCAGTAGCTAGCTGATTTAGATCATCTCCCGTTTGAACTAATCCAATACTGGCATAAAATTCAATTGCTTGTACTCGTTCACGAACAGCCTGATTAAATATTAGGTATGCTCCATTTTCGTGCAACTTTTCAATAGCTGCCGTTACTTGCTTGCGGGTGTTAAGTTCATCAACGAACCGTTGTCCCGCTTGGTTAACTAGAATTGCCCCTTCACCGCGCACCGCCTCTCCAATCAGATATGCATGATTATTGACCTGTGCAACCGTTGGATGAACCTGAATCTGGTCCATCGCAATTGCTTGTGCACCAGCTGAGATTCCTAATTTAATTCCGTCACCAGTCGCTCCCGCTTGATTGGTTGTCGGATATTTTTTTAGTTCTGGTTGATACTCTGAAATCAACTGCGCGTTGGCACCAAATCCTCCAGTTGCTAAAATAACAGCCCCACTAGTAATCTTGATTTCATGCCCTTCAGTTTGTGCCTGAACACCTGTTATTTGGCCAGTTTCATCTCTTAGCAATTTAGTTACTTGGACATCCGTAAACAAAGGAATTTTCTTCTTTGCAATTTGTTTCAACAATTGAGTCACCAAAAAACCACCAATTGGCTTCATTGAGCTTGGTCGATGGGTACGTTTAGTATGCATTCCGCCTGTAATGGTAACATCATCGAGATTAATATCATGATGTGCCAGCCACTCAACAGCTAAAGCACTGTGGTCGGTAAAATATCGTAATAATTGGGGATCATTTTGCTGTCCGCCACCAATAAATGTATCTGAATAAAACTCATCCATGCTGTCCACAATATGATGTTGCAGTTGGGGTATTGTTTCGGCTGCGTTCATCCCCGAAGATGCCCGTGTACTGTTACCACCAATTTTAGCCATTTTTTCTAGAATCACTGGCTTTAGTCCAAGCTCTGCAGCTTGAACAGCACTCGTTAAACCGGTTGCCCCCGAGCCAACAATGATCACATCATAATTATTTACTAGTTCCGCCATTTTATTTGCTTGAAATTGAAAGCTCTCTGCCATCATAAATCTCCTTAATAGTTACTGTTTTATTATCAACTAATATACCATTGACAATTATCAACAGCATCCATAAAGTACGAAGATCCTGAGCAATTCCAAGCGGAACTGGATGTTTTTCTGAATAATTTGTCATGATTTATTACGTGATAATCCGTCTAAAATCTTGCTACTACAGTTCTATCGATCCATGGTCGCAATAACCTAATTTATCCAAAATAATTAAAAGTTGTCTTTTGTCTGCAACAAAATATTTTTTAATTCACTATAAATCGGTTTCAAAACTGATAAATTAGTAATTCACATAATTAATCAATTGATTACATTGAATTAATTTTAGTTTCACCAATTCATTGGTAAAAATTAGTGCTATACTAAAACACGTCGCGAACAAAAGATACACAACATGTTGTGTTAATTTTTCATAGAATTACATATTAGCCACTATATATTGTGGCTAATATTTATTTGAGAGGGGAACACACAATGAGTAATTACGTTAAATTTTTATCACACCAATTGAAAGATTGGCCACAACAAAATTATTACCTTTTTTTCTTTAGTTTAGGCTGCCAAGTGATGACTTTGGTAGGTACACCCATCACGCCATTAACCATTTTAACCTTTATCGGAACCACATTAGGGGTTTTGTGTGTGTTAGCCATCAACGCTGCCAAATCCGTTAACGGCTGGCTTGGAATTTTATCAGCAATTTGTTTTATCATCACTGGTTACGCCGCTAAAAACTACTTAAGCATTGGTGAACAACTAGCTTACATGGTTACACTTGATATTCCAGTATTAATCAGTGCCAACTGGAACGTTAACATGGCTGCTAAAATTCGTAAGTTCACGGCGAACAGTTGGACCATTGCCATTATTTCAACCCTCATTGTGTATGGTATTTCTGGCTATTTAATCAAAACCTTAACTGACGATCCACGACCATGGATTGATGCAATCAGCTTCTCAATTAGCCTCTCTGCTGGAGTTATTTGTTTCTTGCGTTTCAATAACCAGTATTTCTGGTGGGTTGCTTCTGGACTAGCACAAATGGTACTTTGGTTCATTTCATTCCGTCAGGGTTCAGCTACATTAGCAATGTTCATTAACAGTTCTATCTACCTCATTAATGACGTATTGGCATTTACCGTTTCCCCTTGGTACAACAAAAAAGAGCGTGCTCGTGTTGTTTCACAGGAAACAAAATATGCTGCTAAATTGAAATCTGGATCAGAATTAATATAAATATACAGTAAAGAAAACAATAGGATGAAGCAAAAACGCAAAGGTTTTTGTTTCATCCTATTGTTTTTTTATGATATAAAACCAGAACGTTATCACTGTAGTCCTTGAACTTCCTTAATAAGCGCTAACAGCTGATCTTTTTGGTGCCGATAGTCGTCTATCTGGTCTCCGAATTTATCAAGAAATCCATTTAGTCCCTGAGTAGCAAACTCATATTCATAATCATAGACTTTATCGTAAGTCGTAGTGAACCGAGTTAGTAACTCATGTTCATCTGCTAACTGTAACGCCATTTGGATAACCCGAAAATCAGTATAACCAAGTTCAAATTGGATTGCCCAGGCACGAATGAAATCATGTTTGGCAGCAATATGTTCATAATGATGTTCCGTGTTCCAATTTAATCGTTCAAGTGAATTTTTAACGTCTAACATTATTAATTCCTCCTAAATAAATTTATCTACTAGCCCACACTAGGCTACTTTTTGGTTAGCTTTAATTATTCGATAAACTACTAGCAAAATTGCCACCAAACTCAGTATCGCTGCACCCATAAATACACGGTGAAATGCTACTAAAAAATGATCTCCTAAACTGGCTGTAATTACCCGCACTCCAGGAAGCTGTAAAAACAGCATCGTAGAGGCAAAACTAACTCCAAGGGACATCCCCAGCGTTCGAGCAAATGAACTGAGCGAACCGCCAACGCCATCATATTTACTTTCGATCACCCCCATTGTTAAAGCGTTGTTAGGTGAAATAAACAATCCCATGCCAACTCCATTTAAGAAAATAACTCCAATTATGATTACTAAATTTAACTGGGCCTGAAACAACATATAACCAACTTGAGATACCAATAAAACTATTAAGCCAATTAAAACAATATGCATTCGATTAAATTTATCAGCTAGGTAGCCCACAATCGGAGCAATTATTAGCATAATTAACGATTGAATTCCCATTAATAAACCACTAACAAACGCATCCAATCCCAAAAAATTTTGCAAATAAAAAGGCAAGAGGACATTAGAAAATACGTTAATCATCATCGCCAAAAATAATGTTGTGATCGATAACATATAAGTAGCGTTATGCAACAACATTGGCGAGATCCAAGGATTTTTTGCTCGATCATCTTGAATGAACGAATATGTTGTCAGGGCTATCCCACTTAGTAAAAATATTATCCCCAAGCCTGGACGAATATGTTGCCCTTGAAAAAATGATGCACTTAGAAATAAAATAACCATGCCAAGCGTAAACAGAAATTGTCCAGGCCAATTAACACTTCGGGTAGTTTGAACGATACTTTTAACGCTCTTCTTTGGTTTAGGAAGAACTTTAAATCCCAAGGTTAAAACTATTATGCCCACTGGAATATTAATTAAAAAAATCCAGCGCCATGAAAAAATGGCCATGATGAAACCACCTAGTGCCGGACCCGAAATCGCTCCAACTGAAATAAACATTGAGTTAACAGCTAACGCCTCAGCACGTTGTTGATCAGGAAAAGCCTCAGTAATAATCCCCATCGTGTTAGCCATTACCATTGCTGCCCCTATTGCCTGAATAAACCGACCAATAATTAACATTGAAAAGCTCGCTGCAATCCCGTTAACACCGGAACCTGCGACGAACAAAATACCACCATAAATAAAAACCAAATTTTTCGAAATTAGATCGCCTAAGTGACCAAAAAAGACTAAAAAAACAGCCGTTGTGATTAAACCTGTTTGAAGCACCCAAGTTGAGGTACTATTTGCAACATTAAAAGCGGAGCTTATCTGTGGTAGCGCCAAATTTACACTTGCTCCCGATAAACTTGTTAAAAATGAAAATAGCCCTACTACTGTGATCAGTTTTATATTGTGATTATCTTTCATCATATCCTGCTCATCCCCAGCCTGTAACACCCGTTATCACTAGGATCGTCTTAACTAGTTAAGCTAAATTTACGCCATCATTATAACTCTACCGATTAAAAAAAAGACACTATTTACGCTCAAATAATGTCTTTATTAAATCCGTTTTATTTTTGATTAGCTAACTCAATAAAATTACTCATCTGTTCGGCTGAGATTCCTAACATGACCATTGAACGCAAAGGAATGTTTTCCAGCAACTCTCTATTTTCATCTGATTCGGTCACACCATCAATAATCTGCTTAAGTCCTGACTTAATTAATGCATCTTTCAAATCATCTCGTTGAACCACTTCACTAAGATAAGTATTACCACTGATTAATGGCTTCGCTTCGGAACCCAAGTTAACATTAATAGTTTGTTGTAGGCGAAGGTCACGCGATGAACTACCAACATTAATTTCATATTCACCATTGTCTACTCGCCATGTGCTACTTTCAACATCGTACCAAGCAAAACTACGTCGATCTAACAATAGTTGCACCGTCTGTTTTTCACCAGGATTAAGGTGTACTTTCTTAAATCCTTTCAATTCACGAACTGGTAATTCAATGCTGCTAACTGAGTTTTGGACGTACAGCTGTGACACTTCATCTCCAGCTACATCCCCTGTATTAGTAATCTCAAAGCTAACCTTAATTTTATTAGAATCTGGATCAACACGCAAATTATCATACTTAAACGTCGTATAACTCAGACCGTGACCAAAAGGAAAATTAACAGCTTGTTGTTTCAAATCGTAATAACGATAACCGACAAATATTCCTTCATGATAATTCTCTTCTCGAACACTAGCATTGAATGTGCCATATGCAGGCGTATCTTGAATTCGTTGTGGAAATGTTTCTGCCAATTTACCAGATGGGTTGACCACACCGGTTAAAATATTCCAAGTAGCCTCACCGACTGCCTCACCAGCTAAGTAAGTTTCAACAATTACTTTTACATTGTCCTTCCATGGCATCGTGACTGCTGAACCATTTTGTAGCACAACAATTAGATTCGAATTAGCCTGACTCAACTGATTGATTAAATTAGTTTGATTAGCCGGCAAATCCATCGTCTGCTTATCGAATCCTTCAGATTCCATTTGTTCAGGCACTCCGGCAAAGAACACCACTTTGTCACTAGCTTTAGCTGACTCAAGTGCCTGCTTTTCTAGTTCTTCATCACCGTTTTCTGTGTCCAATTGGTACCCAGTAGTAAATTGGTAATTTAGATTGCTATGTTTAACTGCATCCAATGGGGACACTACTTTATATGCATTAACGTGTGAACTCCCCCCGCCTTGGTACCTAGGTTTTTGCGCTAGTTCACCAATCACAGCAATGCGTTCACTTGATTTGATTGGTAAAATAGCATCATTATTTTGTAGTAACACAATGCTACTTTCGGCTGCCTTTCTAGCAAACTCATGTTGGTCATCTTTATCATATTTAGCTACCTTAGTGGCATTAATATGATATTTTTCGACTAATTGTAGCACTCGTAAAACAGCGGTATCTAATTGTGTTTCTTCTAAACTACCGTCTTTAATCGCCGCAATAATTTTTTCACTTGAGTCCGTTCCAGTTCCTGGCATTTCTAGATCTAATCCCGCTTTTAGTGCTGCAATATTATCAGCCACGGCACCCCAATCGGACATAACAGCTCCTTGGAAGCCCCACTCATTACGTAAAATTTCAGTTAAAAGACGATAATTTTGTGAATTCAAAACACCATTAATTGCATTATATGAGCACATCAAGGTTGCAGGATGGGCTTTTCTTACTATTGTTTCAAATGCTGTCAGGTAGATCTCTCGTAAAGTACGCTCATCAACATTCGAAGTTGACGTAAACCGTTGATTTTCACGATTATTAGCCGCAAAGTGTTTAACGCTCACGCCAACGCCTTTCGATTGAACGCCCTCAACATAAGCACTTCCTAATTCACCAACTAAAAATGGATCTTCGGAAAAGTATTCAAAATTACGGCCCGCCAATGGTGACCGTTTAATGTTCACCCCTGGTCCTAGCACTATATCAACATTTTCAGTGCGAGCGGCGATTCCTAAGTTTTCGCCCAACTCAAATAACATTTTCGTATTAAATGAACTTGCAGTGAGTGCAGAGCTTGGGAAACAAATTGCTTCGACACTTTTATTCAACCCTAAAGCATCGGCACTGTCTGCTTGCTTACGCAATCCCGAGGGCCCATCAGTCATCATCATTCCGGGAATATCTTTGTCTTCATTTTTAGCAGTAAACCAAAAGTTCTTACCGCTCACCAGTTCAGCTTTTTCCGAAACGGTCAGTCCCTGTACAAATGATAAATCAAATTTTACTGTCATCGCTATCTCCTTGTAGTTAAATTTTAAGTCAATTATCGCACTTAAAACTAATTTTAAAAACCAATCAATTATAAATATATTAAAAACAGGCCGTTATTCATAACATCAATAGGCTTAACTTTTTCTACTTTTAACCTATACGCTAATTTATATTTTGACAACAATGAAAAAAAGGCCACTTCAGGAAGTATAAATTCTTGAAGTAGCCTTAAATATAATCAAATATAAACTAATTAATTTTGTGTTTCAGTTTGTTGATGTTTCCTAATTGAAGCATACAGTAGCATTGATAAAACAAGAGAGATTGCAGCATAAACTGCCGCACCAAAGCCAATGTGTGCTAACCCAATTAACCCAACTAATATAGATGCTGTTGCAGATCCCAAGGAAATGCCAAAGTTAAAGAAAATTGAATTGAGCGATGATGCTAAAACCAACGATTGAGGGTAATCATTTTCTGCCACGGTTAGAAAATGAATTTGAATTGGCGAATTTAAAATTGTGACGATTAAAGTTAGTATTAATATTACAATCAGTCCAGTTACCTTCATATTTAAACTAACTGGCAAAAGGATCAGCAGAACAATATCTGCAATATAAAAATAAGGCATCTTTTGCAAACCATTATTTTCTGCCAATGTCCCAGATAGACGATTACTAATAATGCTCATAATTCCAATCAAAAAAAGTAGCCAATTTAAACTTTGTGTACTAAAGCCCATTGCAGTTGTTAATAACGGTCGGATATACGTATAGTAAGAATACATTGTAGCAGCTGTAAACAACACCAATACAATCCCTAAATAAATTCGTGAATCAGATAGTAACGTCAGCTGTTTTCCTATTGAACCCTGAACTTGTTCAACATGTTTTGGCAAGAGCCAGACCAGCAAAAAAAACGTCATGATACTAATAACAGAAATGGACCAAAATGTGTAGCGCCAACCAATACTTGTACTAATTGCCGTTCCAAGTGGGACACCAAAAACTGAGGCAATACTAAAACCTGCAAAAATCCAAGACACTAGTCCAGCTCGTTTTTGACGTGGAGCAATCGTACTTGCAAACGTCATAATTAATGAAATGATTGCACCTGCAACCATGGCCGTAATAATTCTTGAAGTCATCAACATGACATAATTGGACGCAAAGCCACTGAAGGTATTACCAATCAAAAATACCAACATTAACCCTAATAAAGTCTTGTAACGACTGAATCGGCTAGTATATATGGTAATGACCGGGGTACTAACTGCATACACCGTTGCAAAAATTGTTACTAAATAACCAACTGTGGCAATCGAAACATCAAATTGTTTTGCAATATCGGATAAAATTCCAACTACAATAAATTCATTACACCCAAGCATAAAAGCAACTAATACCATCACGATTGCTTGTAATCGATATTTTTTCATTAATCAAATTCCTCCACTAATAGAATTACTATAACATCCTATTACTTTTTTTGCCTAATTTGATACTACTTAATCCTAAAATCGATAACGATTTGTTTCACAATATAACTGCTTCTTAATTTGTTGAATTAAGTGTATTATTTAAGGTACCAATCACAGCTAAAATTTAGTTCATTATTTGACAAAACAAGATTATAATTTTACATAGACGAAATTATAAATACAAACTAGAATACAGTTTGTATAGCATATGAACTAGCTCAAACAAGATTTTATTATTATCTGTCACTATTTTTGATAAGGGGGGATTGACATGACAAAATTTGTTCCATTACCATCAGTTGAATCTAGTTTACGTTTGTTTGGTGGCCATATGCGCACTGTAGCCGGTGGCTGGAGCTTTTTCGAGCAAAAACATCAGGCATTCGAATTGATGTGCGTCATTGATGGCCATCAATCAACTCAAATCAGTGATCAGAACCCAGTTATTTATGGCCCTGGTGATGCTCTGATTATTTCGCCAGGTACTTTACACATTAATTCTAATGCCAGTAGCACAAAATCAATGACCTATATTTGTTTTCATTTCAATATTGAAAGTTTAGAACTCAAATCAGAGATTATCAGCAGTATCGCAAATACTAAAATACAATCCCAAGATGCACTGGCAAAGCAGGCTGTAAAAACTGCTCACGCAATGGTTAACTGCAGTGCTGATAAAAAATTAAACGTCGAGGAACGAAATCTTAAAGTTCAAATTATTTTATTAGACTTCCTATTTTTCTTAACCCGTAATTTTACACGTCTAAACTTGCAAACCAACCTAAAATACTCAGAGCGAGAGGCTAAGGTTGCTCGTTCGATTGCCACAATCATTGAAAATGGTGTCAAAGATAATCCTGATCACCTCTTAAATATTAGTGAAATATGCAACTCACTCAATATCAGTAGTGGCTATGGCCACCGTGTTTTTAAAAAGGTCTACGGGATTACACCACTTCACTTTATCGAGGAACAGAAATATCGCAAAGCTAAGTTATTATTAGGCAGTCCAGAATATTCGATTGAAGAGGTCTCTTACATGACTGGCTCCAATAGTCTTTCTAATTTTAGTAAGCAATTTAAAAAATGGTCTGGACTAACTCCTAGCAAATATCAACAACAAATTTTGCACAAACGAAAAGTAACCGCTATCAATAAAAGTGGTTATTTTGAATAGGACAAATATACTCTAAAATAAAATAATAACCTCAATGCTCATCTAGTTTTAGCGAATAGATGAGCATTATTCTTGTCAATTTTAGTTCACAATTTGACAAAAAGACGTTAAAAACTTGCATAGACGAAATCGATGTAACCGGATACAATTTAATTATGCTTAGCTGGCTAAGAAATTCTGGTTTTACTTTAAGTAAGTATTCGGGTAATTATTGTTAACTGAATCACAATGTTAAGTCGCATTTATTTATCGATTTATTATTAGAAAGGAGATACCTTTAATGGCATCTAATCCTAAAGTAACTGCAAAAAAAGATGAATTCGCAAAGCTCTCTTGGTGGGAACGTATCAGCTATGGTGCTGGTGACCTGGCCCAAAATTTAATTTTCGGAACTGTTGGTTCCATGCTTCTATTCTACTTAACTACAGTCTATGGTATTTCTGCTGCAGCCGGAGCCACCATTTTCTTAATCGTCCGCTGGGTTAATGTTTTCTGGGATCCATGGGTTGGAGCTTTCGTCGATCGTCATAATCCTAAGTTAGGTAAATATCGTCCTTACCTAATGTACTTTGGCGTTCCACTTACTTTCTTCTGTGCAATGTTGTTTTTCCCAATTGAATCTGTTCGCGGAAGCATTCCATATGCATTCATTGCATACCTAGCAACTGCTATGATTTATTCATTCGTTAATATTCCTTATGGTGCTTTAAACGCATCACTAACTCGAGATAACGATGAAGTTTCAACGTTAACGACTGTCCGTATGACTGAAGCAAATATTGGTAACTTGATGGTTTATACATTTTTACCATTGTTTGTTCAAATGGCTTCTCCCGATAAAACCTCTAAAGATATCGGATTTTTCGGCATTCACATGAACCTTGGAGATTACACTTCACCGCATGCAGGTGGAGCTTACTTCCTAGTTATGTCAATCTACATGATTATAGGTTTCTTGCTACTGATGGCAACATTCTTTGGTATCAAAGAACGGGTCTTACCAACTAAAGCAGAAACTGACAAGGTTAAATACAGTGATTTATTCGGTGAAATCAAACGAAACAAACCGCTACAGGTATTAGGTATGTTTTTCCTAATTGGATTTACTTTCATGTTCTTTGGAAACACTGTATGGCCATTTTACATGCAATACAATGTTGGTCATCCTGAATGGATGGCTTCAATTAACCTAATTGGTTCTATTCCTGGTATTTTCTTAGTATTTCTCTGGCCAATTGTTCGTAAAAGAATTGGTAAAAAACAATTCTTTTACATTTTCCTAACGCTCTTTATCATTGGTACATTAATTCTTTATGCTTGGTCATTACCAGCATTTAAAGATAGTACAGCACTTGGCTATATTGGTCGTTTCTTACAACAATGGGGAATTACCGCAGCTACCGGTTACATGTGGGCATTAGTACCAGAAGTAGTATCTTTCGGAGAGTGGAAATCAAAGAAACGAGTTGCCGGAATTATCAACTCTATCATGGGACTCTTCTTTAAGATTGGATTAGCTCTTGGTGGAATTATCCCAGGCTACATCAATGCTTTCTTTAAATTTGATGGTTCAAAAGCACACCAAAGCATCAGTGCTCTATCCGGAATAACTTGGTCAATGGTATGGCTGCCAATTATTTTAGCATTAGTCGCTATTTGGATTATGAGTCGTTACCCATTAAGTGACAAAGATGTGGTTAAGATTAATAAAGAAATTGACGATCGTAAAGCTGAAGGAGAACTATAAAATACAATGTATTTTACAGGTAGACACTGGAAATGATGTCTTGCATTATTTCTTCTAACAATTTTATACAAAGAAAGGATATATACAATGAAAATTCAGAATCCTGTTTTAACTGGTTTTAACGCTGACCCAAGTATGATTCGAGTTGGGGATACCTACTACATTGCCAATTCAACTTTTGAATGGTTTCCGGGCGTCCGTTTACACGAATCTAAAGATTTAGTTCATTGGAATTTACTACCATCCCCACTGTCAACAACAACGTTACTTGATATGAAAGGCAATCCGTCGTCTGGTGGTATTTGGGCCCCTGATTTATCATATGCTGACGGTAAATTCTGGTTAATTTACACGGATGTTAAAATTACTGAAGGCGCCTTTAAGGACATGACTAATTACCTTACAACTGCTACTGACATTCGTGGACCGTGGTCGGATCCAATTAAGGTTAATGGTGTTGGATTTGATGCCTCATTGTTCCACGATGACAATGGACGCAAATACCTTGTTCAACAAACTTGGGATCACCGTGAATATCGCCACCCATTTAACGGGATTACTTTGACTGAATTCGATACTGCAACAATGAAATTAAAGCCTGAAACGGCTCGCAATATTTACAATGGTACCGACGTTAAATTGGTTGAAGGACCACATATATATAAAATTAAAGGCCAGTACTATCTTTTCGCTGCCCAAGGTGGGACTGTCTTCACCCATGAAGAAGTCGTTGCCCGCTCTAACTCACTCGATAAATTATCATTTGAGTCAGAACCAGATGGCCCGTTCATCACTAACTTTGATACACCAGACTTTTATCTTCAAAAACAAGGTCACGGTGCCTTAGTTGATACTCCAGGTGGTGAATGGTACTATGCCTCACTAGTGTCTCGCCCTTGGAACCATAAAAATGAATCATCACATGATCCTCGTGGTTGGAGCACATTAGGTCGCGAGACATCCATTCAAAAGGTTGAATGGGACGATCAAGGATGGCCACGTGTAGTTGGCGGTCATGGTGGTCAAGTTGAAGTAGAGGCACCAAAAGATGCCATCGAAACTAAAGCTCCTGCCAACCATTCGCGCCACGATGAATTTGATCAGCCAAAACTAGATATTGATTGGAACACATTACGAGTACCATTCACTGATAAAACAGGTTCATTTGGCGATGGACAGCTTAAGTTGATTGGTCGTAACACGTTAGCAAGTACTTTCGATGTTTCGTTTATTGCGCAGCGCTGGCAAGCATTTAACTTTGACGCTGAAACTAAGGTCAAATTTGATCCATTCACTTACCAACAGATGGCTGGTCTAACTAACTTCTATAACGATAAGCATTGGTCATGGATTTTTATCACATGGGACGAAGAGAAAGGCTCAGTAATCGAAGTTGCTCAAAATGATAACAACAACTACACATCATTCTTGAAAGATGATGCAATTAAGATTCCTGAAGGAACCGACTATGTTTGGTTCAAAACTAAGGTTCGTAAGTCATACTATACTTACGAATATTCCTTCGATGGTCAAAATTGGCAAGAAATTGACGTTAAGTTAGATGCCGCTATCTTGTCAGATGATTATGTATTGCAAAACTATGGTGGTTTCTTCACCGGGGCATTCGTTGGATTAGCTGCTGCAGATTACGCCGGCTATGAACAGCCAGCAACGTTTGATTACTTTGACTATAAAGAACTAGGCGATTAATAAAATTACAATTTTCTATAATATAAAGTACTAGCATTAAATCCCTCATGTCATTTCCCCTTTTTTAAATGACACGGGGGTTTTATTGTTTCTGTCAATTGATACAGAATAATAAAGGGAGCCAATTAATGGGCTCCCTTTATTGCATATTTAACTTTATTTTTTCTTCAACTCATCTTTTGCATCTTCAAAACTGTCCTTAGCAGAATCTTTAGCCTGTTTCAGCTTTTCTTTGGCTTTTGCGGCTAATTTTTCGCCCTTACCTTGTGCTTCTCTTGCTTTATCACCAGTCATTTGGCCTTCTTTTTCTTTAGCCTTCCCAGCCATTTGATCTTTTTTGTCTTCTAACGTCATCTAAACAACCTCCTTGGTTAAATTAGTTTCTTTGTCTTAATTATTATCTTATACAAACCATAAATAACTGTAAAGAAATCCGACTCTGGTAAATTTTCATTTTGATAAATCAATCAATTTATTACTTCTATCAATTTACTAATGCAGATACACCAAAAGTGGTTATAATAGACGTTAAGACATTTTTACTAAATGTCATACATATTAAAAGGAGGCTGCCGTTATGCAGGCTAGTCATTCAGTTCGAAGAATTATTACTCCAGCAATGTTTGTTGCTGCCACAGTTGTAATTGCCCGTTTTTTCATTATTCCAGTCCCAATGACTCATGGAAATATCAACCTTTGTGATACCGGTATCTTCATGGCTGCACTACTATTTGGTCGCCGAGACGGATTAATCGTTGGCGGACTAAGTGGCTTTATCTTGGATCTTATTTCAGGATACTCACAATACATGTTCTTTTCATTGATCGTCCATGGTCTAGAGGGCTTCATTATTGGGTGGCTGGGTTATCGTGTCAGTCGTAAAATGCAATTTTTAGCGTTATTGGTCGGTGTTGTCGTCATGGTTGGCGGTTACTTTATCTCTGACACCATTTTATATTCATTAACTCCTGGGCTACTTGGGATCCCTATGAATTCAATACAAGGTCTCGTCGGTGCAATAATCGCATGGCCACTCTCAATCAGACTAAATAAATACATTACTAATCGCTAGAACAATTAGAAAGTGAGATCTAAAACAATGCAGTCCAACGACCCCATTTTAGTTGCCGAGGATTTATCGGCGGTTGGAACAATTTCAATGAAAGTTGCTATTCCAATCCTAAGCGCCTTTGGTATCAGAATATCACTGTTACCAACGACCTTATTGTCCACTCAAACAGAAGGTTTTCAGCAACCCATCAAAGAAGACTTAAGCCCTTGGATTGCGCAAACATTCATCCACTGGCAGCAAGAAAATATCCATTTCAGTGGCGGTTTAATCGGCTATCTAGGTAATACACAGTTAGTTGGTCAGTTAATTGATTTTATTAATTCTAGCGCATTATCAGCTGTTATTTTTGATCCAGTTATGGGTGACATGGGTAACCTATATCCCGGACTTCCTGCCGATTACCCACTGACGATGGCCACTTTGCTATCAAAATCATGGATCACGATTCCAAACATCACCGAAGCACAACTGTTAACTAATATTTCTGTTGGCCAGCAACCAACCAAACGTGAAAAATGGCAGTTATTAACCGCCTTAGAACATAAAATGCCAGCCGGTGGTCGTGCAATCATCACTGGTGTGTCCGTTAAAAATCAAATTGGCTGTGTTTGGTTAGAACATGATACAGTCAAATTTTATGGTCATCCAAACTTACCCGGTCATTTCTATGGTAGTGGTGATGTTTTTGCAGCACTTCTACTTGGTTTTCTCAACCAAAAAGAACCATTTGCTCGGGCAGTTCAATGTGCCACCACTGGAACTTACATCGCACTGCAAACTACCAATCACTCACCATTAGAACGTCGTTTTGGCATTGATTTATCCCAGCTAATAGTAAAAATCAGCACCTATATGCAGACAAAAAGTTGGTAGTTTTACCGACTATCCCAACTCTTGGTACGCTCGCTGATAGGCTTCAAAGGTTGTCACATCAAAGCAAACCATTACCACTTCTTTAACCACCTGATCGGTTTGCATAAAATCACGAATTGTAGTCAATGCAATTTTTACTGCCTGATCTAACGGATAATGGTAAACGCCTGTACTGATCGATGGAAACGCCACTGTCGTACACTCATTTTCAGCTGCGCGTTTCAGACTATTTAGGTACGAGTTATACAATAACTGAGCTTCATTATGATCTCCACCGTGCCAAATTGGTCCTGGAGTGTGGATCACATGTTTAGCTGGTAGTAAGTACCCCTTTGTAATTTTTGCTTCTCCGGTCGGGCAACCATGTAAAGTTCTGCACTCAGCCAATAGTTTGGGACCAGCAGCTTTGTGAATTGCCCCATCAACTCCGCCACCACCGAGTAACGTGGTATTTGCCGCATTAACAATCGCATCGACTTTAATTTTAGTAATGTCGCCTTGGATAATTTTTATTATTCCCATAAATCTGAGCCTCCATATAGCTCAATAATACTACATTAAACTGATAAAATTGAATATGTCTTAACTGAAAATTTTATGAAAAGTGGTTGTTTCATTTTCATAATGGTGGTAGTATTCAGATACAAATTAAATAGTAATTGCCTATATAATGCCGTGATATGGTCGGTGAGTTTCTACCCAAAGCCGTAAACTTTGGACTATAAGCAAAATGAGTGAATCACTAGCTCTTTTTGCCTATGCAAAAGAGCTTTTTTATTTGCATAGATAGTTTTCACCGTGGAATTCATTGTGTATTTGTGGGCTTGTTACTAAATAGACTAAACGGCTAGCTGGGGCAAATGTCTAGGAATAAACGCCTTAGCTCGCACTCTGGAGGTTATCTTGAAAGCTGCAAATACACTCAATTCATTCACTCACACTATTGCCCCAGAAAAAACGGACATTTCTAACTGGAAAGTTGCAATTTTAGGACTGCAACATTTGTTGGCTATGTATTCTGGTGATGTCTTAGTTCCACTATTAATTGGTGGTGCGCTTCACTTTTCTGCCGCTCAGATGACATATTTAGTCTCAATTGATATCTTCATGTGTGGAATTGCAACGCTACTACAGCTACGTCAAACCCCTTTAACAGGAATCGGTTTACCAGTTGTCCTTGGTTGTGCCGTCCAAGCAGTAGCCCCACTACAATCAATTGGTGGCACACTTGGAATCACGTATATGTATGGTGCCATTATTTGCGCAGGTTTTTTTGTCTTTTTGATCGCCGGTTTATTTTCTAAAATTAGGAACCTATTTCCACCAGTTGTTACTGGTTCGCTAATCACTGTAATTGGATTTACTCTTGTACCCGTAGGTTTTCAAAACCTAGGTGGCGGTGATGCTACTGCTAAATCGTTTGGTAGCTTATCCAACCTAGCAATTGGTTTTTTAACAATTGTAATTATCCTAGCAATCAACGCCTTTGCTAAAGGATTCATTCGATCAATTGCAATTTTAATTGGTATTTTAGCAGGCTCCTTTATCGCAGGTGCATTAGGCTTAATTTCACTTCAACCAGTTTCACAAGCTACCTGGTTCCATTTACCACAATTATTCTATTTTGGCGTTCCTACCTTTAACGCCTCCTCAATCGTTACCATGATCTTAATTTCGTTGACCACCATGGTTGAATCAACCGGCGTTTTCTTTGCACTCAGCGAAGTTACTGGACAAAAACTCAACAATCAAGACTTGAAACGTGGGTACCGAGCTGAAGGGATTGCCGCCATGCTAGGTGGTGTTTTCAATACATTTCCCTATTCAACCTTCTCACAAAATGTGGGTGTTTTAAAACTATCAGGTGTTAAAACTCGTAAGCCAGTTTACTTTGCTGCCGTCTTTTTAATATTTTTGGGCCTATTACCAAAGGTGGGTGCTTTAGCAACTGTTATTCCGACAGCTGTATTGGGTGGTGCAATGATTGTTATGTTCGGCATGGTTGGCCTGCAGGGAATTCAAATCTTAAAACAAGTCGATTTCAACAAAAATAGTAACTTACTAGTTGCTTCAATGTCGATCGGCCTTGGACTTGGCGTAACCGTCTATCCCCAAATTTTTCAGCATTTACCCCAAGAATTACAGCTCATGCTTAGTAATGGTGTGGTCGTTGGTAGTGTTACTGCAGTTATATTAAATTTGATTTTAAATCATCGTTCATTAAAAAATAGTACAGAAAATAATTAGCTAAATATTGAATTGAAAAACGGAACGAGAAAATTTTCTCGTTCCGTTTTAGCATACTGACTAAATAAACTAAAGATATTCATCTTTTACTTAGTGACACATGTTTAAGGTTAAATTATTTTAAAAAAGCCAAAATGCAGAGCCATTTTAACTTTATTTGCATATTATCCCGCCTAATATTAATTTACATCTTTTCGACTAATTGTCATTGATCAGCACATTAAAGTCAAATCCAATAAATTTAATCACCCTCAAACTGATATAATCAAAGCAAGAATAAAAAGCAAATTCATCATAGGAGTTAATATGAAAAAGAATAAATCCACCCAAGTACACACCATCTTTCAAAAAATTGCCCCCAGTTATGACAAAATGAACACAATTATCAGTTTAGGAACTCATCAGTCTTGGCGCAAACAAGCTACTGCTTTAGCTAAGCTAAGACCAAACAGTAATATACTAGATGTTTGTTGTGGCACAGGTGATTGGACAGTTGCTTTGGCACAACAAATCAATCACAAAGGTCATGTCACTGGCCTGGACTTTAGCGATAGCATGCTTGCAGTAGCTAAAGAAAAAATCGCAAAGTATCAATTAGACGAGAAAGCTTCTCTTTTACAAGGAGACGCCATGCAACTACCATTTGACGATAATAAATTTGATATCGTTACGATTGGCTTTGGCCTACGCAACGTCGCCAATGCGTTAGTCACACTCCAGGAAATGTTTCGCGTCTTAAAGCCTGGTGGTCAGCTAATTTGCTTGGAAACATCACAACCAACGGCTCCTGTTATCCGTCAAGGATGGGAACTATATTTCGGTCATATTGTGCCACTGCTGGGCAAAACATTGGTTAACGAGAAAAAAGAATATACTTACTTAACCGACTCAACTCACAACTTCGTTAACTATAAACAGTTAGCTTCAATGTTTTGGCAGGTCGGTCTTAAACATGTTTATTATCACAGAATCATGTTTGGGGCAGCAGCTATTCATACGGGTATTAAGCCATAGAAAAGACCGCTATTCACTCAGATATTTTATCCAAGTGAATAGCGGTTTATTTTTATTTCCTGAGAAATAATTACCAAATATTAACGCGTTGTTCCGGTTTTAAGTACATTTGATCTTGCGATTGAATATCAAAAGCCTGATAAAACTCTGGTAAGTTTTTAACTTGCACGTTTGCCCGTAATTTAGCCGGCGCATGAACATCAATCGATAATAGTAATTGCATGTATTGTTTGGTTGCTTTCATGCGCCAAACTGTCGTCCAGTTGATGAAGAAAGCTTTAATATCAACATCATTTTCACCTTTTGCTGCTTCTAGAGCACAGCTCAGACCACCAGCGTCAGCAATATTTTCAGAAACCGTCAGTTTCCCGTTAACTTTCTGACCAGCGTATTCTAAGCCGTCAAACTCTTTAACCATGCTCTGAGATAAAGTCTTGAAGTGCTCTAAATCTGCAGTAGTCCACCAATTATTTAAATTACCATATTCATCAAATAACGCCCCGTTATTATCAAATGCGTGTGAAATTTCATGGGCAATGACAGCACCAATTCCACCATAATTTTGACTGCTACTTTGTTTGAGACTGTAAAATGGCGCCTGTAAAATTGCAGCTGGGAAAACAATTATATTCCGGAATGGATGATAATATGCATTTACCGTTGCCGCGCTCATTTCCCACTGATTCCGATCCACTGGCTTATTCCACTTAGCAAACATATCTTCACGAACAACCTTAGTTAATGCCAATTCGTTAGCCAACAAGCTCTGACTTGGATTAACATGGAGTTTTTGATAAAGATCATCAATTTTATCTGGATAGCCAACTTGGATCCCCAACTTACTTAACTTGAGAATCGCTTTTTCACGCGTTTTTTCACTCAACCACGTATTATTAGCTAATCGATGCTGATAGACACTGATCATTTTTTCAACCATTTGATGAACATCATTTTTGGCATCTTCGCCAAAATATTTATGCCCATAATAGTCACCAACTACCTGATCAAATGTCCCGGCAGCCAAATAATAGGCAAACTTTTTTTGCTTCATCGGCGCTTTACTCCCTGATAAGGCACGACTATATTGACCACTAATAACTCGAAAATCTTCATCCAAATATCGACTAAGACCTCTTACAGTCTGAATAACTAACCAACTTTTAAAGTCTTCAAAATGGTCATCGTTAATGATTTCATCTAATGCTTCAAAGTATTTTGGTTCAGTAACAATAATTTTTTCAGGACGAGTACCAATTAACGCCTGAACAGTGGCGTCTAAGTCAAGCGTTGAACTATAGGCCACAAACTCATCGTTAGTTTTAGGATTGTACATTTTACTGTAATCAGCGGACTCTTCAGCACTCTTAACATATGGAACTAACGAACGATCAAATTTTAATGCTTGATCAATCGTCTGTGTTATTTGTTCACTTGTGAATCCTAATTTATTCAACAATTCGGTCATCATCTGGCTGAAGACTTTGATTAATGCTGTGGCACTTTGATTATCTTCCGCGTAATAAGTCTTATCAGGTAAAATCAGTTTAGGTGCACCAGCAAACAATGCATTTACACGGGCATTCTTCATATCCGCATCGATATCAAATGCAATTGGCGAAGGTAACCCCTGCTTCATCCATTCAACATAAATCGCTTGAAAATCAGCAAACGAATGTAATGAATCAATCTTTGTTAACCATTCATTTAATGGTTTCGCCTGTTCTTCTTGTCTGCGTTCAAAATTTTTCGCCAATTGATATAATTTAATAAATTCTTGCATCATTTTGTTTTGTGACTTGCCTTGATCAACGGCCATTTTGTCAAAATCGTTCATCAATAATTTATCGATTTCATCCACTAAATCATTAAATCCGCCAGTTGCTGGCTTATCATCAGGAATCTTAGCCGTTTTAATCCAATCACCATTGACGGCTTCATACAAGTCGGTTTTAATTAATTTTTCATTTACTGCCATAAGGTATCCTCCTGATATTTTGATCTACCGCCAATTATAACTGTTATAAGATTAATTGAACATTAATCCATACAAAAAAGCCACGAAAATTTTTCGTGACTTAAGGTAACTTATTCAAGATTTAAAATCCACATAAATCCTAAGAAAATGAAGAATAGCAAGTACATAATCGGGTGGACTTCTTTACCACGTCTTGCTGCAATCATGGTAATTGGATACATAATGAATCCCAACGCTATGCCATCTGAAATACTATATGTCAGTGGCATTCCCAATACGATTAAAAATGACGGGATCGCAATCTCCATTTTATTCCATGAAATATATTTGAGTGACTGTGCCATTAGCACTCCAACAATAATTAATGCAGGAGCAGTAACTTGATTAGTCACCACCGATAGCAGCGGTGAGAAAAACATACCAAACACGAACAATACCCCAGTGAACACGGCAGTAAGTCCTGAGCGGCCACCAACCGCAATTCCAGCTGACGATTCAACATAAGCACCTACAGGAGAGGTTCCTAAAACGGAGCCCGCTAACATTGCTGTTGAGTCAGACATCAATGCTTTGCCAACTCGTGGCATTTTATTATCTTTCATAAAACCAGCTTGTTGTGCTAATCCAACTAAGGTTCCTGCAGTATCAAAGAATGTCACCAGCAAGAATGTCAAAACAACAACCCATAGTTGAATAGTGTTGATATCACCGATATGCATCACACCAACACCAAAAGTTGGTGCTAGACTAGGTGCACTAGCAATAATATTTTTTGGCATTGGAATTAAACCGGTTACTAGCCCTAGGACTGAAGTTAACACCATTCCAATAAAAATTCCACCAGGAACTTTTTTAACCATAAAAATGGCTGTAATCACCAACCCAAAAATTGTCAGCCAAGTTGTTCCAACACTGAACGATCCTAAACCAACAATTGTCGATTTATTTGCCGTTATTAAGCCACCATCGCTAAGACCTAAAAAGGCGATAAACAGCCCGATTCCACTCGAGATCGCATACTTTAAATCACTAGGAATTGCATCAATGATTAATTCACGTAGTTTAAAGATGGTGATCAAAATAAAGATTAATGATGCTACAAACACACCAGCTAAGGCAGTCTGCCATGGTACCTTCATTCCAATCACAACCGAATAAGCAAAAAAAGCATTAATTCCCAGTGCAGGAGCAGTGGCAATTGGGTACTTGGCTAAGACACCCATCAAGATACATCCAAGGGCACTAGCCAAAGCGGTTGCTGTAAACACAGCTCCTTTATCCATTCCGGAGGCGCCTAAAACACTTGGGTTAACAAATAAGATATACGCCATTGAAATAAAGGTGGTAAAACCGGCTAATAATTCACGCCGGAAGTTGGTGTTTAACTCGTCAAAGTTAAAAAATTTTGCAATTGCTGACAATTAATTATCCCCATTTCTCAAAAATATCATCCGAACAAAAGAACATTATAAATCATATAATATTCGTATTTAGATGTAAATAGAGATTTCGTCATTTTATTCAAAAGTTTGCATTAACTCCGTTTTAGCAGCGGCTGTTAGCCACTTATCATGAGCAGCAATAAATTGTTGAACTTGTTGATAGTCATCAAGTTTGAACTTACCAGGAATCAAACCTGTAACTTGCAGCTTTCTAGCAAATAAAACATCACTACTCTTGACCAAATCACTAAATAGATGATTTCCAGTTGGGTCCCATGTTTCTAGCAACAAATCAACTGCTCGGCGATATGTTTTATCACGACTTAAAACTGACTGTAAATCAGCCGGACGTAGAATTTTTGTATTTGTCATTTTATTCCAACCACCTTTTTATAATCGGCATCACCTGCCACCGTTGTTATCTTGCCAATCCTATTTTTGACGGAAAATTCATTGACTGGCGTTGTCAACACCCAGACAACATTATTGAAATGATAATTATTAATTAGTTTTTCACCCCAACCATCGGTTAAAACAATTACTAACGTATCATTATTAGTGTAATGATTGGCTTTCAAATATGTGAAAATACTCTGAAAACTTGTCCCGCCACCGCCAATCCGTTTAAACTGAACCGCACTTTGATTATCTAGCTTATATGATTCATGCTCATGAACAACTGCATCAAAACTAAACACAGTTGTCTGCGTCTCTGTAACCTTAACAATTTCTTGAATCTGACTTAGCAAGAAGGAAATTTCTTTGTCACTCATTGATCCTGAATTATCGACAAAAATATTAATTCTAGTCACCAAATTTGTTATTTTCCCTGGCAAATCCATTCGTACAGGTTGACGGCGATTAAAACGACTATAAGCTGATCGTTTTCCCTGTGGTAGGTTGCCAATTTTCTGTTTTATTAGTTGTTTCCAGTTAAATAAATGGATCTGATCAACTTGCTCTAATTGTTGTTTTAATTTCCCAGGTAATAGTCCACGATCACGATCTGGTGTTGCACGCCACGCCTGTGTCAAAATGGTCTTTAACTGTGACGTTTTTTGCGTCATTAAATCTTCTTGCGATTGATCATTCCAACCATCGTGGACATCAAGTTTTTTGACTGAGCTTTGATTAATTGATTGATTTTTTGAATCAAATTTCTGCTCTGTATCTAATAGCTTGTTTTCATTTTGCTTATTTTTTTTACCACTAATTTTGCTAGTTTGAATGATTTGCAAATAAGTAGCTGAATCTTCTTTTTCTGGTAGTTTCTTACCCAATAATTGCTCTAATTGAGTTAAAGTTCCTGTTCCATGTGGTGCTTCATCTAAATATTGATTAACTGCCACGTCGGTTGCTAACGTCACATTATTTTGACGTTGATTATTTTGGTATCTAAGGGGGTGTTGCCACACCACATGTAACACCTCATGTTTTAGTAAAACTAATAACTCGTGCCAATAATTAATATCAATAATTAATTGTACTGGATTAATCACTAGTTCCAGCTGGCCATCAATCCAGCCGACACCCATCGCTCCGTTTAATTTAGTGTTGTAATGACGTGGAATTTGAATCAGCACTTCCCCGAATAAACGATCAGTTTGCAATAGCTCAATAATTGCACCGCTCACAAATTGTTCTGCTTTTTTTTGAATTTCGACCACTGAAATTTTATGCTGGTCAATTAAAGTTCGAATGTCGTCGTGCAAATCATGAAACTGGGTTTCATTCATTTTGATCACTCATTTCAAACTCACTTCTGGTTGCCACCTCACCAAAATAACGATACAGCTGTTCGACTGACGTTTCACTATCTTTCTCGATAGCGCTATACATCGGCTCTAAAATATCCTTTTGGTGTGCCACAGTACCCACGGATTGTACAACGGCATACTGGCCGTCTAAACTCAATAGTTTTAGTAATTTCATAAATCTGCGTGCTACCCCTGGTTTGGCGAACGAATATTGATCAGATTGTTCAACGCAATTTTGTAGTAGTTGCAACTTAGAAACTTCATTAAGTTGTTTCACATCATCAATTATTTGCTGGTCCTTTGACTCATTCAGATCAGCAAAAACATTCTTGGTTGTTAATAAATTAGTTTGTTCTTTGATAAATTGATCAAATGCGATTCCGATATTTTCTCCCAGATCTCCTTGAAGTAAGTCTAGTTGTACTGTCTGTCTTACATCAGAAGTAACTTTATCTAATTCAAATAAGTTATCGGAAACCCGCTTCCAAGCACGCGGAGTCGGATATAAATCATTTTCTCTGGTTTGTGGATGCAGCATTGCTGGTTCGCTTTCAATATATTGTTGCACCAGTGGATGAATTTGTGGACGCCCATTTTCCTCTTGTCGGGCCCAAGTCAACCAATCACTAACGTCGACTCGCATTACTAATCTAACAGTCCGGTCTTTAATTGCATCATCCCCAACAGTAACCCCATAACTAGTATCTTCAAATCCAGCCATTGTGCTATCTGGATTTTCAGCAATAACAATGTGCACTTGGTCTGGCAAAACTAGTGAATTAATCTCTCGTTGAAGCACTAAATTCATCAACTCGCTTTGAACCGCCTGAGTACCACGGTTAAATTCGTCTAAAAACCAAATAATTGGTTGGTCAGGATTTTTTTCTGCATATTCAATAATACTAACCAATATGTGCGAATAACCGAACTGGACATCCGCTAGTGAACCATAATTTTTTGTTTGAACAAAGGATTCTTTTGTCAATGGTGGTACCGGAATTGCCAAATCACCTTTTTCTGACAAACTAACCACCGTTGTGAATAATTGAGCCCCCATTATAGTGGTCACATCATTGACTAGTGCAGATTTACCAATTCCTGCTTCACCAACAATGTTAGGGACATTTCCTGCTCGTATCACCAGTGGAACGGCCGACAATAATGATTGATATGTAAGTGACATATAATGATCTCCTCCGTTTCTAAGGTAACTTCTAAGCCAATGTTTCACGTGAAATTTAATATAGTTGAACTAAACTAACTAGATATTTTAACTATTGTTTTTCCACCCAAAATTATTTAAATCCATATCTTTTTTTCTCATTCTTGAAACATATGGATTATGTGCAACGTAAAAGCGATATGGCTGCAATCCCGTCTCACCGTTGAGGTTCACTCCAATTCTACCACTAGCTGTTATATTAGCTGGTTGCCGATCTGTCACTAACTCAACGGTCAGCTTGGAATTTTCTAGAGGTTGCATGTTGAATACCTTGGACTGGATGCCCAGCGCCTGCATCAATTTACCAGGCCCATTAGTTAAGTTCACGCCCTCTACTGGTCGATTTTTTAGCATGATTTGCTGTCCGTCTTTAGGTTCAATTGCGCGAATCAGTACTCCTTGTGGCACATCACTTGCTTGCGTAACAACATCAAACATATACTGTTGTCGTAGTTGATAAATGTAAATTGTTCCTGGTTCCCCATATAAGGCTTCATTAAAGGTACTTCTTCTACCATTATAGGCGTGCGCAGCAGAATCCGATTCGCCTAAATAGGCCTCTGCTTCAACAATATAACCACTGAGCAATCCTTGGTCACTTTGGTAGCTCAATACTTTTCCTAACAAATCCTGTGCGATTTCAACTGTACTTCGATTAGTATAAAAAGATTGATATTTAGTCACTTGTCGGCCCTTCTTTTACCAATAAAATGATGTATTATGTATTTGAGGTGATAGCAATGCAAATTAAAATTGAACGAATATATACGAAACCAATCGACACAGACGGCTATCGAATTCTCGTTGATCGCTTGTGGCCACGTGGTATTTCAAAAGCTAACGCCCAGTTAGACCTGTGGCTCAAAGAAGTGGGCCCATCTACTGAATTACGGAAATGGTTTAACCACGATACCGAGAAGTATCCTGAATTTAAGCAGCGATACATTGCAGAATTGCAACAAAACGATTCCTATCCCCAGCTTGAACAAACAGTTGCCAAACAACTAAAAACTACTAACGTAATTCTTTTATTTGGGGCTAAGGATACAGAACACAATCAAGCTGTGGTGCTGAAAGAATGTTTGGAAGGACAGATTGGATAGTATTGTTTCATGTGAAACAAACACCGTACAACAAAATTATTAATGAGCAAACCCATCATCAATAATTTTGCCTTATACCACGGAAGCTACCCAGGGTGTTCCGCACTCTTTTTTTACCATTTTTCCGTATTCCACGCCCTACCATCAACTTCACCCTGCAACTGTTCAATTCGTTTAAACTGCTCTACCGTAGTATCTTGAAGTGCTTGATAGAATGACTGATCCCTAAAATTTTTGCTTTCTTTAATAAACTTATCGATTTCTTGTTGTGTCCATTCACGTGTTTCCATTTATTCGTCCTCATTTCGTTTAATCATTGATGCTGTTAAGGTTAAATCAGCCAACGTTTCCTGATTATCTTGTAATACTGTTTGAATTTGTTGCAAAGTTAACCTTTTTTTGTCATCTTGCTCTGCTTCAATTTTTTGTGATAGTCGTTGGTTAATCCATTCTTCTTGACCACTAAAATGATTAAATTGAAGGTTAGTTACATATTGCTGGTAGGCCATAAATAGCCGTTGCTGTTCTATTTTAGTCAGGTATGGAAACTGATAAACAACTAGTGGCGCAAGATATTTCATTTTAGTCTTATTAGCCAGAGCTTCATACGGTCGTAAAATTTCAGACATTGTAAATTGTTCACTCGCGCCTGCCTGAAATTCTTTTTGCGCTGCTCCCGTGGAGACAACTAAACCCAGCTCTTTACCAGCCAATGAATATAATGATCCCGTTGCAAATTTCGTGGTTAATACCTTGTCTTGCCAATTTTTTAGTACAGCTGGCGCACTGTACCAATATAAAGGAAACTGAAAAATAATTCTGTCGGCCTGCAATAACAAGGCTTGCTCTTTAGCAGGATCAATCGTTTCAGTTATAAGATGCCAAACCACATTCTCATCATCAGCCACGCTCTCTTTGAACAACTGTTGCGTTGTGGATTCTGTATATTTAGGGTGGGCAACAATCACCAATGTTTTCATTTTACATTGTTCCTCCGAAAATCAGTTCAATTTGATTTTTTTTAGTCGCAAAATTAATTCCTAAAATTGTTTGTTTTAGGATTTTGCTATACTCATCTAACACGTCGGCTGGTAATGGTGTATGAACAGAGAACGCATTAATCAGTTCTTCAACTGAATAAACATCACGAATATCAATAAAAATATTAATACTGCTAACCACATCCCGAATTAGATCGGTCAATAACGCATTAGGTTTCCCATTTTCATCAGTTACTACAATTTGTGAATTTGCAACGTGGCGATGATTAACGTTAATCATTTTAAGCATGGTAAATACGTCTAACATTTCTTCACTCCTCATAACTTATGGTTGCTAGTAATATACCACTGATTGTGATATTTGCCGAATTCATTTACCTGCAACAATCGCCTGACCTTGTTTTAATAAATCGTCACTGATAAATTCGGTTATAAATCGTTGTAATGGCACCTCAGAATGCCGATCTTTAAACGCTATTGGCTCAACTTCGATAATCGCTACTAATAAGTTATTTTCTGTCAGCAACAATTGCCCAATCCGACTGAACTTGCCTTTCGTATGTTTACCAGTCCGCCACGAATGCGGTCTGGCCTGTCCGTGCTCATCTAGTTTGAATAAATAATTGCCTGAATTATCACTCACAACTGGTAACCCAATATAACGATGAACTTCATATTTATTTTTCATTATCTAATCCCTAAAAAAATAGATTTGAATCTAAATCGATTCAAATCTATTATATCCGTTTTAGAGGTTCGCAAACAGGTCATTTAACGCTTCCGTCATCGTAGGATGTGCGTAAATCTGATCCCCTAAGACTGTTGCTGGTACATGTTGCTGCATCGCTAATGAAATCAAATTGATAGTCTCATATGCCTCTTCAGCATAGATCGTCATCCCCAAAATTTCTTTAGTATCTTGATCAAGAACCACCTTGTACATCCCCCGTGGGTTCCCGATCACGTTTGCCTTAGGCACCCCAGCGGTTGGCATAGTCACAATCTGATAGTTTAGACCTTGTGTTTTAGCTTGCGCTTCAGTTAGTCCAATCGATGAAATGGCAGGATTTAAAAACGTAGTGTGCGGATAAACTGTCCGATTGGCTAACGTTCTGCTGTGATCACCCAAAAGTTGGTTGTTAACAATACGAAAATCATCTAAAGAAATGTAGGTAAACTGCGGTCCCCCATTAACATCTCCTAATGCCCAGATGTGGTCAACATTAGTTTTAAGCTGGTCATCAACCAAAATTTCGGAATGGTCGCCCAATTCAATTGTAGTTCGTTCTAAATGTAAATCGTCAATGTTAGGACGTCGCCCTGTGGCAACTAACAGAGCATCAGCTTGTACTACATGCTCCTGACCAGCTTGTTGGTATGTCAACTGCAAACCAGCCTCCGTATCTTTGACCTTAGTTAACTGGGATTCAAATGCAAAGTCAATCCCATCAGCCTGCAAATCATCTAACGCCATGGCAGCGACTTCTGGCTCCTCGCGAGCTAAAATCTGCTTTCCATTACTCAAGACTAGCACTTGACTACCAAATTCAGCATACATTGAAGCGAATTCTAGGCCAATGGGGCCACTTCCTAAAACTACTAATTTTTTTGCTAACTGCTGTCGATCTAACATTTCACGCGATGCAAAAACATGGTTACTTGTATTAATCCCTTCAATATCTGGAATAATAGGGGTTGATCCAGTATTAATAAAAATTCGATCAGCGGTTAACTGCTCTTTGCCAGATTCATCAGTTACTTGAATCGTCTGGTCATCAAGAAATTCTGCGTCTGCCGTTAAGACAGTTGCTGTTTTTAAATCGGCAACTTTATGGTAATTTTTATTACGTAATTTAGCCGTCATCTGATTCTTAATTTCAAGTGCCTGCGAATATTCAATTCCTTTTTGTGCGTTAATAATTAAATTTTTGGTTGGTAGACAAGCAACATTAATGCAAGTTCCACCATACATATGGCTATCTTTTTCAATTACCAGCACCTCTTGGCCATGATTGGCTAAACTTGCTGCCAGTGTCTTGCCTGCTTTACCAAAGCCCACGATAATATTTTCAAAGTGTCTCATTTGGTAATCCACCCTTTCTTCACTATAATAACCTCATCAAAGTAATTATAGTCTGTCTCCATAAAAAATAAATTAGGTACTTTTTAGTTCCCACCTGGAGGTTAACATGAACGAAATTTATTTAGCTAACAATACGACTTTTAATTGTCCCGTCGAGGCCACTACCAGTTTAATTGGAAAAAAATGGGTGCCATCAATACTGATGTTACTAGCTGATAAACCATACCGTTTTGGACAACTACAAGCTGCACTGACCAAATGTAGTAAAAAAGTTCTCAAACAACAACTGAATCTATTAAGCGCTAGCGATTTAATTAGTAATACGAAAGCTACTGTTGCTAATACAGTTGAATCAACTTACCAATTAACCCCCCTCGGCCAATCATTGATGCCCATCGTATTTGCAATGAAGCATTGGGGTAACCAACATTTGATTTGCAATCGTGAATCCGCCTAGTTTCTACTAAAAAAGCCACTCAGCGTTTAGCTAAGCGACTCTTCAAACTAGTTAAAATAAAATAATAGCTCACCACAATTGATAAAAAGCTAGACAACTTGTTCTTCTAAATCTATTAATGCATTAGTTAATCGATAGAAGTAGCCTTCTTGCAATGCTTTGGCCCAGCTACCCTCATCAAATGGCTCTGATCGGATAATTAAAGTTAACATGGCTTCAATTAGTTTCCGATCTTTTTGTAACATTACTTGCCCCACCGTGGAATGGTTCACTTTGAGCTTGATATGATGTTGTTTGAGTGTCTTACGATAGTGAGGATCACAATACGAACTTTTTAAGAATTCCTGACCAAACTTCAACATTAACGAATCATACTTTGGGTAGCCCATTTGTAAAATACCATCCTCGCGATCAGTTGCTGTCCAAGCAATTTCACGGTTACGCATTTCTTTAAAATAATCTACATAATCCTGTAAGTTCATTTGATCACCCCGTTTCACCCTCTATCATAAGTTATTTAGGGTTAAAAGTCACTTAATGAATTTATAAATCGCTTTCAAACAGTATTTTCCGTGCTATCATTGATAATAGAACCAATAAATTATTGCTAAAAGAGGTGCCCAGATGTGTACCAGTCTAACTATTAAAACGCTGGATCAACAGCAACTATTCGGTCGAACAATGGATTTTCCAACTAAAACGCCTTGGCACCTGACTTACCTACCCAGCCAATATCAATGGCAACCTAAAACTGGTGTGCGATCATTTAACAGCAAACACGCTATTTTAGGGGGAATGCGTTATATTAATAACCATTTCTTAATCGGTGATGGTATTAACGAGGCCGGCCTTTGTTGTGCTGAATTATATTTTCCAGTTGAGTCCATCTATTATGATAAACCAGTTACTGGCAAGTTAAACCTGTCACCACAGGACTTTACCACCTGGTTATTGAGCGAAAATAGTTCAATCGCGCAAGTAAAAAAGCAATTAGACCAGATTGCATTAATCGGAATCGATTGGTATGACCATGACGGTATTTATCCTTTCCATTGGCTATTGACCGATCTAACTGGCCAAACTGTTATCATCGAACCTAATGAATTGAATTTACACTTAAAAAACGATCCGGTTAACGTTCTGACGAATACACCCGCATTAGCCAAACACATCACAAATTTAAATCGCTTTTTAAACTTAAATGGTAATCAATTTAATGAAGACACAATCAACGCAATTCAAAACTTCACCGGCACCTTGCCAAATCGACACATTCCAACTGACCGCTTCATTAAAGCAGCATTCACTCGTTGGCAAATACATCCTCAAGATTTAGTTGAAGGCGAAGCAACATTATTCAATTTCCTTGAAACAGTCAAAATACAAAAGAAAAATGATCGGCATGATTATACCCACTACGAAGGAGTCATCAACGTCAATGCACAAACTTATCAATTTAGAGACGTTGCTAGTAATACATTGACATCACAGGTTCTTGCAAATGTTATTGCTAAATACGACACTGCTCATATTTTTTAACTTGGAGGTCTTCAAAATGAGTCAACTAGTTACAGCAAAACAAATGAAACATTTCGATAGTTACACCATCAACACAATTGGTATTCCGTCATTAGTCCTAATGGAACGTGCGTCTCTGGCTGTGCGAGATTTCATTGTTAATGGTAATTATAATTTACAACACGTCGTTGTCGTCGCTGGTTACGTCAATAACGGAGGTGATGGTTTATGCGTTGCCCGCTTACTAAAGCTTGCTGGAGCAAATGTCAGTGTAGTCTCCGTTGGGAATCCCAGTCATGAATCGGTTGAACATGCCACCCAAAGAAAAATCTGCGAATACTATCAAATTACATTGAATGCACCACTTAATACATTGTCTGACGCCACACTAATTGTTGATGCAATTTTTGGTATCGGAATTGATCGCCCTGTTAGTGGCAGGCAAGAAACTGCCATTGATGCAATTAACAAAGCTAGCGCTCCTGTAATCTCCGTCGACACACCTTCTGGTATCAACACAGACAGCGGTAAAGTAATGAATGTTGCCGTTAATGCCATTGCTACAGTTACTTTTGCTTTTAATAAAGTTGGTTTAACCATGGCAGATGGCCCCACGCATGCAGGTCAAATAATTGTAGCAGATGATATGGGAACTTACGCAATTAATTAAGCGTTAAAAATTATTTTGAAACATGATAAAAGTATATTATTTTTGATACCCATCTTATTTAAGCTACGTCCATCGCCGCTCATAATAGTCCAAATCTCAGCCAGTAAGTTTCCACTTGAAAAAATAGCGAACGATCCATACCTTGGATCGTTCGCTATTTTAGGCTGTATTCAAAAGCTAAGCACTTTTTATGCCCGTTATCATTTAATTTTCATGAATTCCAGATGGTACTCTGCTGCTTTGCCTAACTGGCCGTCGCAACTGATGAACCACACGTCGATGACTTGCTGCTAACTCTAGCTCATCGCCACGTAACATCTGCCACGTTGAGATTATCAAGAGAATGCAGACAAAGATCAACGGAAATCCTGCAATCGCACTGATTGCCTGAACCGTTTTGAAGCCACCCACGAACACGATCCCAAATGAGAACAACATAAAGACAAATACCCAAAATAGTCGATTGAATTTGCTTGGTTGTTGTCCTGGAGCTAATTTCAAGCTCGTAAATGATGAAACAATAAATGCCGAAGATGAAATCGTTGTTGCTAAGAAAATGAAACATGATACACAATAAATTACCAGCATGATCATTTTAAACGGCAACGTCGAAATAACAGTTGCAATCACAGATGCTTGTCCTTGTGTATTTAAAATGTGAATTAAGTCAACAATGCCAGCTTTTTGTAGATATAGTGAGTAGCCACCTAAAATAGCGTAGAAACTCATGCAGCCTAAGGCACCATAACCCAACATTCCTAAAATCACTTGGCGAATTGTACGTCCTCGTGAAATCCGGGCAATGAACAATCCCATGACAGGCATATATGATAGCCACCAGCCCCAATAGAAGATTGTTTCTTGTTGCGCCACGCCAGCATGTCCATTTGAAGCAGTTGTAGTGCTCATTGAAATGAATTTAGAAATCATTAAGCCAAGACTATTACTTTCTGAATTCAAAATGTAAATTGTTGGCCCAACCAACAAAACGATGACCAAAAACCCAATTGCAGTCCAAATATGGGCCGAACTTAATTTATCAATGCCACCCTTAATTCCACGTAGCATCGTCACAGTGAAGATTATAAATAGAATTAAAAACATCATTAATTTTAATAAAATCGAGTCCGGAATACCCGTAATTTGATTAATAATTCGTGAAATTACTGGAATTTCCATTCCAACGGAAGAACCAATTCCACCCATAATTCCGAATACAACAAGAAAGTCAATTACTTGTCGCAACACAACTTTATAATGTTCTGGCCCTTGTAATACAGTAATCGCAGCACTAATCCGCATTACTCGTACATTTTTAACATACATCACATAAGCAATGGCAACTGCAGCTGCCGCAAACATCATCCACGCCATCGGGCCCCAGTTAAACTGACCCAACATGTGAGCATTGCTGTATGCTGCCTTTGAGTATGGTTTAGCACCAAAAATGGGATGCTGAACGTATCTAAGTGGATCCACCATACTTAGCATTAAAATACTTGCATCAATGGCTGTTGCAAAAACCATGCTTCCCCACTGAAAACTACTGTATTCTGGCTTATCCTTAGCTTTTCCCAACTTAATCTTCCCAAAGCGACTAAATGCTAAATACATAAAGAAAATAAAGTTGATAATGTAAATCCACAGATATGCCCAACCCATTTTAGTAGTGATCGTGTCCATCAGGCCACTTAAACCCGATTTCAGGCTAGAACCACCAATTAAAAGTGCGATTGAAACTAAGCCGAATAAAACTGCAGTTGGCACAAACATTTTCTTATCAATATTTTGATGATGTAAAATAATATTCCTCCTCATTATTTAGGAATAGTTTGCGTGCGCAAACTTTCCATCTTCGGCGGATGTCCAATTGCACGGACGAAAAACGTCTCGTGCAATACATGGCTCCTCCTCATTATTTAGGAATAGTTTGCGTGCGCAAACTTTCCATCTTCGGTGGATGTCCAATTGCATGGAGTGCCACCTCTTTATAAAAAACTATACAAAAATACGCCGATACTATAATCTCCACTAGAGATATCTGCACAGCGCACTATCTTATACAAATACTAATGAATTCGCTCAAATATTTGATTGAATTGAATTTACGGATGAATCACATCCCCGTTTTCATCTAACTGATGAATAATCCGTGCAGGATTACCAGCAATTACAACATCGTCACCAAACGACTTCGTAACAACTGAACCAGCGCCGACGACCACCCGACTACCAAGAGTTACTCCTGGCAAAATCGTGACATGACCACCCATCCAGACGCTATCACCAACAGTAATTGGTGCGCCCATTTCGACATCGGCATCACGTTGCTTAGCATCTAACGGATGAACGGGTGTATAAAATCCGACATCCGGGCCAATATAGCAGTGGTGACCAATCGTAATCGGACAAGTATCCAACAGCGTTAGATTGTAATTGGCATAAAAATGATCGCCAATATGGATATTAAATCCATAATCAAATTGCAGGCCGCCTTCAACAAAAAAGTGAGCTCCACTATCCGCAAATAGTTGTTGCACTCGTCGATTTCGCTGATCATTATTGTCGAGCTGGTTGATCTCAATTAACTCATGACGAATCTTAGTTCGTCGCGCAATTAATTCAGTATCAAACTGATTGTATGGTTGTCCAGCTGTCATTTTATTTCGTTCAGATAACATAACATCAATAGACTACCACTTATCTTCACATTTGTTAAAAGTAATTCATCAATGTAATCGCTTTCTATAAAAGTAAAAAAGGACGCTATCCCGTATAGCCATACCAGATAACGCCAACTTTGAAATTTATTTAAATTTTTTACTATTTATGCCGATTTACGGGCCTTTTTACCTCTTTTTTAGTGCGCGCGGATCGTTAAATTTTTTTAAATTAACATGGTTTTTATCTGTTTAAATTTGTTTACTATGCCCAGGATACCTATCTTGCTGAAACGTGCAAACAGGGGCAGACGTCTAGGCCTAAATTATGAATGCCAATCAAGTAATTAAAGTTCGATTACTTATTCCATCTTTGCTGAAACGTGCAAACAGGGGCAAATGCCTAGGCCTAAGTCAAAAATACCAATCAAGCAATCAAAGTTCGATTACTTAATTGGTATTTTTAACTTAGTCTACGACATCTTAGCGCCCCTGTTTGCACTCTAGACTAGTGTATCCACTTTCTTATTCATCTTAATTTCATAATGACGTAGAATTCTTGAAATTACGAAAGTTAAGATGAAATATAAGACCATTGTAATTACAATTGGAATCACACCACGATAGGTGTCTGCTTGCACTATCTTTAGTTGGTAAATCATATCTGATACTCCGATGATTGAAACAATCGAAGTTTCCTTAATCAATGACACAAATTCATTTCCTAAAGCTGGCCAAATATTTCGAATTGCTTGTGGCAATACAACACTGTACATCGTATCGTGTGCATTCATCCCTAAACTACGAGCAGCTTCTTTTTGTCCGCTGCTGACTGAAATAATTCCACCACGAATAACTTCGCAGACATAAGCTCCACTATTTAGTGATACCGCGATGATCCCGGAAATTACTGCTGGAATATTAACGATTACTCCCAAACCAAAGTAAACAAATAATATTTGAACCATTAATGGTGTACCTCGAACAAATTCAACGTACGCCGTTGCCAACCATTTTAGTAATCTTAGCTTTGACAGTCGCATGAATGCTAGTAAAACACCAATAATAAAGCCGGCAACCACTGAAACCGCACTAATTCCAATTGTATATTCAACACCTAATGCAAAGTATTTCCAATAATGCCACATTGATGTATTAGCAGTATTGACTTTCATATACGAACCAGCTGTTTTTAAGTATTGTTTTTCAACTAAGTTCTGTGACTTAATCGTATCGATTGATTTGTTAACCTGCGTCCGTAAAGCCGTAGATCCCTTTGCTAACGCAACTACATCACTAGTTTCAGCTGAACCTAGCTTAAAGTTTCCGTTTTTAGCCACAATACTAGAATCATTTTTGGCATAAGCTTCAGCAGTTGGCTGATCCAATACAACTCCGTCAACCTTGTGTGTCTTCAACGCAATTACAAGATCCGAAACCTGTTCGATTCCTTTAACCTTGGCATTTTTAACCTGCTTTTTAGCTAAATTAAATGGTAATGAACCTGTTTGGGCACCAAGCGTTTTACCATTAAATGAAGTTCGATCCTTATAGACGCCCTTGTCTTCTTTGTTAACTAAGATATATTGGCCAGCCGTATAGTATGATTTAGAAAAATCAACACTCTTGGCGCGCTTAGCAGTTGGGTTAACCCCAGAAATAACCATATCAACCTTACCAGATTGAAGTGCTACCAATAGCGAATCAAAGGACATCTTCTTAATCACTAACTTAACACCCATATCTTTGGCAATTTTTTTAGCAATTTCCACATCCATTCCTACCACTTTACCCTTAGCCATAAACTCATACGGCGGGTAATCCGGACTGGTTCCTAAAACAATTTCACCTTTTTGCTTAATTTTAGCCAGTGAATCATCTTGACCGGTTGTTGTCGTACTAGCTGATGAGCTGGTTTGACTAGTCGAACTAGACTCATCCGTTGCGGCGTTCACCGAACTTGATAATGTTGGTAGAACTAACACCATGCTTAAAAATGCTAATGTTAATCCCTTAACTATTTTTTTGATCATTTTATTTACTGCCTCCACTTTAAATTCAACGCTTTCTAGTATACCCATTTATGTTTATTTATGCTACATTACTGGATAAAAATGAATAAAAATATTTAGATTACATTTTAATTGATCAAAATTTTACACAATTAAATTACCCCAAACTCGAAACTCAGAGGTTTTACCTTATTCCAGTTGAAAATTTGTCATCTAACATAAAAAAACTAACATGAAATTAAAAATCCCACTAATGAACTTACAAAGTTCATTAGTGGGATTTTTTGTTCCACCACGACTTAAAATCGTGACGACACTCACCCTCTTAACTCCATAACGCCGTGCCCACACCGTTATTTCAGTTTAATCTTTATGCATATTTACGTGATTATTAAGTTTCGCTAGTTGTCCCTTAAACTCAGTTTGATATTCAATAATTTCACTATTTCTAGCAACCGTATAATCAGCTCGTTCACCATGCTCACCTAAATCTAGTCCAACTCGTTCCTCTGTTTCTGAGACTCGCATTGGCGTGATTGCTTTTAATGCAGTCACAATGATAACTACCATCACACTAACAAAGACAATTGTCACAACCGTTGCTAATAGTTGAACTCCAAATAAGTGCCAGCCACCGCCATAAAACAGACCGCTTTTTGCAATATCTGGATTAACTGACTTGGTTGCTAATAAACCAGTTGCTAGACTACCAACTATCCCACTTACTCCGTGACAACCAAATGCATCTAACGCATCATCAATACCTAGCTTAGGTTTCAAAACGTTAATGAAGATATAACTGATTATCGTAGCACAAATGCCAATCCAAAATGCACCAGCAATTGTGACATACCCTGCTGCTGGCGTGATACCGACTAACCCACATAACGTTCCAGTACAAACGCCAACTAAAGTCGGTTTTCCAGTTCGGGTCATATCAATTAATAACCAAGTGATCATTGCACTTGCGGTTGCAACCGTAGTCGTCATCGTTGCCTGAACTGCAATGTTGTTAATCGCCAGTGCACTACCAGCATTGAAGCCGTACCAACCAATCCACAGAATTGCAGTCCCTAATAATACCCACGGCAAATTGTAGTGTTTAGTTTTTTCGTTGTAGCTTAGTCGGTGACCCAAGAAGATTGATAGTACCAGTGCTGTCACACCAGCATTAATATGAACAACGGTCCCACCGGCAAAATCAATTGTGCCAATGCTAGCTAAAATACCATTGGGACTCCAGACCATATGAACCATTGGATAATAAATTAGGATTGACCAAAATACGATAAACCACAACAAAAACTTGAATTTCATCCGACCAACCACGGCGCCAACAAATAGTGCTGGGGTAATGATCGCAAACATCATTTGAAAAATTGAATATAATCCAACTGGAATTTTCGTGGCTGTCAGCTTTGTTAACGTCACACCCTGATGAAAGAAATGGTCGAGGTTTCCGATAATTCCAGCGGTATTCCCACTAAACGACAGCGTATAACCGAATGCAATCCACAAAAGAATCGCCAAACCACAAATAAAGAACACTGATAGCATTGTATTCACAACGTTTCGTTGTGATACTAACCCGCCATAAAAGAAAGCTAAACCTGGTGTCATAAATAACACTAGAATACTTGCAAGAACCAAAAACGATGTATTTGCTGCGTTCATAAATCCCTCTCCTTACCAAATATATTTTGATGTAAGGAAATATAACACCATATTTTTAAATAGTCAAATTAAATTTGATAATCGAGTCTGTTTTTTTGTTTTAAGTTCACTAAGCGCTTTGATAACAGAGCTTTATTATATGTTATGTTTTTTAACATATAAAAACGCAATTCAAATTTATGAATTGCGCTCCGTTAAAAATTATTCAATTAATGGTTCTTACTTTTACAACCCAATAAAATGAGCAAACGTTGGTACAACTAAATCGACTACCACACCAATAACTACCACCGCAATGGATGCCATTGATCCTTGAACAGATCCCATCTCTAGTGCTTTAGCTGATCCAACGGTATGTCCTGCCGTTCCTAGACCAAGTCCAGTTCCAATTTCTGATTTACCAAGTTTGAAGAATTTAACTAACCAGTCACCCAATGCATAAATGATCACCGCATTTAGAATCACTGCCATCGCTGTAATTGAGAAGTTTCCACCAATCGCGGTGGAAATTGGTAATGCAATGGCCGTAGTAGCTGCTTGGGGTAACATCGCAGCAATAGCCGAATCATCCAAGCCAAACATTCTAGCAGTCCCTAAAATTAAGAATAATGAAACGACTGAGCCAATAATCAAAGCTAGCAAAATTTCAGCCCAATATTTTTTTACAATATCGTTTCGTTTGTACAGTGGGATCGCAAACGCAATCGTCGCTGGATTTAGGAACCAGAAAATAATGTCGCCACCTGGCTTGTAAAACTTCGTGTACGCCTGAACAGTGGATGTACCCATGATTTTACCTAAAACGACAACGGCAATAATTCCCAATACCATTCCAACAAACAATGGTTGAAACAAGAAAAATCCCTTGCCAACCTTGAATAACCACTGACCAAATAAATACACAGCAATTGAAATAAAGATGCCAAAAAATGGTTGTGCTAATGAAACAGTCATATTAGTTCACCTGTCCTTTCAATCCATCTTTCTTGTTTGGTTGAACTACTTTTTCTCCGCCATGTGCATCTTTTGAACGACGTGAAAGCTTATTTTTAATAGTAATTAATAACCATGCTGTATAGGCTGTCACCACTAACATCAAAACAGTTGAAATAATTACAACAATGACAATTTGTAATCCTTGCGTTCTCATAATATCAAGGCTAGTAGCTAACGAAACACCCGAAGGGACGAATAAAAAACCGATCAAACTGATCATAAAACCACCAAAATTATCGACCCATTCCAGTTTCACAATGTGAAGCGTTAATAGTAAGTACAACAGTACAAGCCCGATAACTGGGGTTGGCACTGGAAAATTTTTCGGAAATAATGGCGAGATCAAACTAGCAACAAACAAAACACCTGCAAAAATACCCATTTGAATCAAAATTGGTGCTGATTTCTGCTCACTTTTTTTCTGTTTATCCATTTGTTTTTCCTCCTGACAATTTCTTTATTGTCCTAATTCTACAAAAAAACCGCTAAAACAGAATGTTTTAGCGGTTAGTTAACAATTTTTGCAGTTCAAATGCCCTTTATTGATTGTGAAATACCCTACATGCCTAATGCACGTTTCATTTCACTAACAAACGATCGACTAACTGGAATTTTCTTCCCGTTAGTCATTGTTAATTCATACGTATGGTTAAAACTCGGTTCAGCTGCTCTAACTTCATTCAGATTCACCAAGAAGCTGCGGTGAACCTGTAAAAATTGTTGCGGGTTCAACAGCTCCTGTAAATGTACCAACGTTTGTTTAGTACGGAACTCAGCTTGTTTCGTTACGATTACTAGATCGCCATTTTCCACGTATGCTGCCACAATATCTTTTTTATTAATTACTCGGGTTTTATCTTCGTTTGTAACTGAAATTCGTGGATTATCGCGTGATTTTTGTGCATCAATCTCCGTTGCTGCGTTAACGCCCATTCCTTTTTGAATTGCCTCATCAACGCGAGATTGTTCAAAAGGTTTCAAAATGTAATCAAGGGCATTGGCGTTAAATGCATCCAGTGCGTACTCATCATACGCCGTCGCAAAAATAATTCGTGGTCGTTGAGAAATTTTTTTAATTTGATCTGCTAACGTAAACCCATTCTCGTCGCCGAGCTGAATATCTAGAAAAATTAAATTGATCGTTTCTTTTTCGAGCCATTTTTGCGCACTTGCAATTGAGTCGGCCTCTAAAATAGCTGTCACATTTTGATTCTGGGTTAATAAGTATTTTAGCTCTTCACGAGCAAGTGGCTCGTCATCAACAATTAAAACTCGCATAGTTATCGCCCCTTTTATCAATTTTTTCTTTTGTGGCATTAGTGTGAATTATTCTTTTTTCAACGGAATATATGTTGTAACAGTCGTTCCATTATTACTTGAATCAAACTTTAAAGCACTATTTTGACCATATATTCCTACCAGCCGTTGATTTAGATTTTGTAAAGCTGTTCCACTACCATGTTCAGAAGCAACTTCTTCTTTACCCAACTGGCGTAACCGGTCAGCAGCAATGCCATTCCCATTATCCGCAACTTGAATTTTTAGCTGTTGTCCGATAGCAGCCACTATAATTTGGACATGGTTATCACTTTTACGCCCGGCAAAAGCATGTTTCAACGCATTTTCAACCAATACTTGAATCGTGAACGGTGGTAATTTAACATTTGAATCTGTCTGAATATCAAAATCAATTTGATATTTATCTGGGAAACGTGTTTGCTCCAGTACTAGATATGCATTCACATGTTCTTTTTCCTGCGCTAACGTAATTTCTGTTTGTCGTACTCCCATCAAGTTAGCCCTGAAATACGTACTTAGTTGCAGTAGTAGTGTTCGCGCCTGCTCACTATCTCGACGAATCATTGCTGAAATTGTATTAATCGCGTTAAAAAAGAAGTGTGGATTAATTTGTGCCTGCAACGATTTAATTTCTGCATCCTTCACTAACTTAGATTGCACTTCTGCGGCCCCTAAGGCAATTTGACTTGAAAAAGTTGATCCTAGCCCAGTAGCTAATTGTTCTTCAACTGGCGTCAACATCAAACTATCGGTGTAATACATTTTTAGCGTTCCCACCACTTGATTATCAACATCTAATGGAATTACAATGGCTGCTTCCAATGGACAGTTGGGATTAGAACACCCGATTTCTTCTTTACTGTGCGCAATTTCTATATGATTAGCTTGAATCGCTTTTTCAGAAAGCTGGGTCACCATTGCCTTATTAGGAACATGGTGATCGCTACCTGCACCCACGTGCGCCAAAATCTCATTTGTTGAAGTCAAACTGATGGCAGAGAAATTGGTGTAGCGTTTAATGATTTCAGCAACTTTTGTCGCAGAATCACTATTTAAGCCAGCCCGAAAATAAGGTAACGTTCGGTCAGCTAGTTCTAAAACATCATGTGTTTGAACAGCTCGAGCTTCTTGTTCTTGGTTTAAAAATAATTGAATAATTGATAAAAAGATAAAGGTCCCGACTGCATTTAAGGTCACCATCGGAATTGCAATAAATTTAACTAGCGTCCAACCGGTTGGGCTGAAGAATAAAATAAAGGCCATTTGAATCAGTTCCATTAATAACCCAACCACAATTCCTTGCATTGGTGTCATCACAACTAGCCGGTTTTTTCTTGTTTTATTTTGAAAAAAAAGCCCAGATAAAATTCCGATTAACGCCGAACTCGGTACATAAAACCACGCTGTCATACTTCCTTGGATAACCCGATGAACACCAGCAATGATGCCAACTACGCCGCCGACATATGGACCACCAATGATTCCAGCAACTGTGATTGCCAAAATTCTGGTATTGGCAATCGAATAATTTTGTGGAATACCCGTCAAGATAACTGATGAAATTAAATTATTATGCGGATCAATTTCGATTCCAGTTAAATTAGAAACAATCGCAAAAACAGAAAAAATTAAAATTAGCTGTACTTTGGCATTCAATGAATCTCGTTGAAACAGCAAACGACGAAATAAGCGGACATTAACTAGTAAAAACGCTAAAATAATGACTATTCCAACTCGTTCGAGCATAAGTAGTGATAAATTCAGCATACTTGTATCCTTTCTTATTGGTAATAAAAAGTGCGATTAAACCGAATTCTATTTAAAAAATATGCATATATAAGCTACATCAATTTTATAATTCTAACCTAGAATGACCAATCGATAAATCAAATCACGATTTACCAATTGGTCATTCTAATTTAATCTACTAAACGTCTAATGCAACTTATTTATGATAAATAAATCCTTCAGCGGGAACCCTAATCATAGTATACCGATTAGCCACATGGCCACTGCGCATCCCAATTCCATTTAACAGGGTTTTCTTGTAGCGAATTGTCATAACTGCCACAAAGGCTTTCCCATTTTTACTATCTTCTCGTTGCAACTTGGATTTGTTCCACGGATAGACAGAAGCCACCACATTCATCGGTGCATCCCCGTCCACAATTGTACCGTTATGACCACTAATGGTGTATTTATTATGTTTCAACCAGTATGAGTATGACACCACTGGTTTATCACCCGATGTTCCACGATGTGCTTGTACATAATAGAAATCATCTTTAATCGGTGTCAGCACCAATGGATGGTACTTAGTTGAAATTTCAACTTCATTTTTATTTGTTAAATCAACTTGCCGAAAAAATGTTAAATAAGCCATTGCAGCAAACGCAATGACTGCTACGATTAACAAACCGGTGTACTGTAGTGTATTTTTCCAAGCAAACGCCCTTTTAGTCCTAACGATCAACATTAACTGTTTGACTCGAATAAAATGGATCACATAAATAAGGTAAGCAACAACGATAACCCATAAAATAATTCCAATCCAATTCCAACCTGTCCACATATGCGTTACTCCTATCCCAAGCTCATGTCTTTGATTAAGATTATGCCACAGATAAACCACAAAATCTCACAAACATATCTTTTCTATCTATTTTAACGAAAAAACGCTACAATAAACATAGGTAATTAACTGATTTAATAATTTTGAAGGAGTGAGTTCATGAGTGATTTAAGTAAATTAGCAGAAGAGATTATCGCATTTGAAAAACGAAAACATATGGCCGATAACGATGTCGCCTTTGGTAGCCAGCTTTCTGTCGAGAGAATCCACAATATTAAATCAATGACGAGTGCCCCGACCGACGAAGAAGTTCGATTATTGCGAAAATTCATGAAAAACACAAAATAAATTAAATTTTTTATTCAGACTAAAAATATCGCTACGTTGTTTTTTAATTTCGGTTATCAAATGCTTTACCGAAATTTAAGACTTTGTAGAAATTATTAACCACATTATGTGGTTTTTTTATTGTTTTCATAAATTAATTTGTATGCTGCAAGACGTTGACATAGCAGGGCAATTGATGATATTGTAATGTCAGTTAGTAATCTTAGTTAATTTTTAACAATTGTAATTATTTCTTATCATTTTAAATTAACTATCGTAAATTTACTTATCACATTTCCAAAGGAGAGAAGATTATGAAAGACAATCAACCAATGGATCATAAACTGCATTATAAAATGTACAAACAGGGACGCAAATGGGTTTTCGCTGGAATCGCTGCTTTTTCAATTGGCCTAGGGGCTACTGGTGTGTCAGCAGCCCACGCCGACACAACCAGCAACGCTAACGATGCAGATCAATCAGCTACTAGTGCAAGTAGTGCGACTTCAACTTCCAGCGATAGTAATGTCGCTGTCCTAAGTGCCAGCTCAACCAGTTCTGATAGCGCCAATGATAGTTCTGCTGCCAGTGATGCTACTAGTGCAGAAGCTAAAGCCTTAAGTGCCGCTGCTGAATCAGTTACAAGTGCTGCAAGTGATGCTTCTGTCAGTGCAGTCACAGCTTCTTCTGCAAGTAGTACCGCTAGTTCTGCTGCTGAATCGAGTGCCACAAGCGCCGCTTCATCGGCTGAATCAAGCGCCACTTCATCAGCTACTAGCAGTTCTTCAAATACAGCTGTACTAGTAACTGAAGATGCTAGTGAGATTGAAGCCGCTAAATCAGCAGCATTACAAGCATATGAAGAAAATGGCGAAGCACAAACAGTTGTAGCTGTCGCTGCTGCTGCCACAGCAACGCAACCAACTTTTAGTTCAAATGCCACATTACAAGCTTTCATTGAAAGTGTGGAAGCAGGAGCCATTGAAGGCTGGACCAAATATGGTGTGCTCCCTTCAATAACTGTTGCTCAGGCAATCCTTGAAAGCGGCTGGGGTAAATCATCACTTTCAACCCAAGCCCATAATTTATTTGGTATTAAGGGTTCATACAATGGAAACTCTGTTAACTACCCAACACAAGAATATGTAAATGGTAAATACATCACCATTTATGATGCTTTCCGTGCATATGCTAACAACTCAGAAAGTGTTGAAGATCACGGTTACTTCTTATATTCAAATTCTCGTTACAGTAATTTGCTTGGTGTAACTGATTATCAAACTGTTGCTCGCTTGTTACAACAAGATGGATATGCCACAGCTCCTACCTATACTTCTTCATTGATTAGTTTGGTACAAACCTATAACTTAACTCAACTTGATCAAATTGCATTTGCTGGTGCCAGTGTTTCAGGTAGTGGTTCATCGAGTTCTAGTTCATCATCTAGCTCGTCTACCAGCAATTCAACCTACTACACAGTTAAGAGTGGCGATACACTTTCTGGCATTGCTAGTTCATACGGTACTACTTCAGCCACATTAGCTTCATTGAACAGCATTAGTAATGCTAACTTAATTTATGTGGGTCAAACATTGTTAGTTAAGCAAGGCTCAAGTTCATCAAGCAGTTCTTCGAGTTCAAGCTCATCTAGTTCATCAAGCACTAGCAGTACAACTTACACAGTTAAGAGTGGCGATACCTTATCCGCAATTGCTTCTAATTATGGTACGACCACATCAACATTGGTTTCATTAAACAAATTAAGCAATGCTAACTTAATTTACGTTGGCCAAGTATTAACAATCAAGAGCGGCTCATCGTCAAGTTCTAGTTCAAGCAGTTCTTCAAGCTCATCAGCAACAAACGCATCTACTTATACCGTTAAGAGTGGTGACACATTATCTGGTATTGCTGCTAAATATGGGGTTAGCTGGACTAGCTTAGCATCAAAGAATAGCATCGCGAGTCCATACACAATTTATGTAGGTCAAACATTAACAATCTCTGGTTCGTCAAGCTCTAATAGTTCGTCATCTAGTTCAAGCACTTCAACTTCTACTAGTGGCACGTACACTGTTAAGAGTGGCGACACATTGTCTTCAATTGCTGCCAAATATGGAACGAGTTGGAGCGCATTGGCTAGTGCTAATGGTATCTCTAATCCAAATACCATCTATGTTGGTCAATCGATCAAAGTGAGTGGTTCAAGTAGTTCATCAAGTTCTAGTTCTAGCTCTTCTACTAGTGGTTCATCATACACTGTTAAAAGTGGTGATACTCTTTCAGGAATCGCCGCTGCCAAAGGTGTTAGCTGGACTAGCTTAGCAAGTAAGAATGGCATTTCAAGTCCTTACACAATTTATGTTGGACAAGTAATTAAATTCTAGTAATACCTTAACCCTGCTAATTCAGTAATATACTGTAAAATCCCAATATCATAATTCGAGCTTCGAATTATGATATTGGGATTTTTTAGTTACAAGAAAGTTCCTATTATCATAAACTACACTAAGTTAACCGAACTCGAACACCCGTTGTTCCACATGAAACAAGCTACTAAAAAAATCACAAACATTGGTCAGATATTTTAACTGTTCGATTTTATGAAAATCAACATTAATTTACAAAACACCTGATAAATCAGCGATTACAAAGATTAAATGATTGACCTAAACTTCCGAACACGATATTATAGACGCAACGAGAGATTGTGAAAATACAAACTAAAGGGATGGAATTATGACTAACGATAAAGTTTCCGCTCAAAACATGCTTCATCGTATGATTGTTGATTTTACAGCTAATGAATTAGCTCCGATTGATATGAAAATCGATCAGCTTGGTGATTACCCAGAAGGACTATTTCAAAAGGTTGTCGATAATGGACTATTAGGCATCACCTTGCCACGTGAATACGGCGGTGCCGGATTTGATTATATTGCTGCAGCACAAGCAATCAACGCGATGGCGTTTGGTAATGCTAGCATGGCCGTTACGCTTGAAGGCCACTTCAAAACAATTTCCCAGTTTTTGAAATATGGTCAACCAGAGCTTCTGGCTAAATATTTACCATCTGCTACAAAACGGATTTTTGCTTTTTCACAAACAGAATCATCTGGTGGCTCCAATCCAACTGGAATTTCAACCCGAGCCGTTAAACAAGGTGATGATTGGATTATCACTGGCGATAAAATCATGATTACAAACGGGGGGTTGGCACAGGTGTATTGTGTCCTAGCCAAAACCGAAGATGATCAGATGGCTGTTTTCGTTGTCGACCAAGATATGCCTGGCTTCCAATTTGGTAAACGAGAAGACTTTATTGGTCTTCGTGGTACTCCAGTTGGTGAAATCGTGATGGATCATATCAAAGTTCCTGATTATCATTTATTAGGTGAAATTGGCCAAGGTCATGAAATTGGCAATAACGCCCATGATGATGCTCGTATTTTAATGGGTGCTGTCTTAGCTGGGATTATGAAACACGAATTAAAAATCGCCGTAGACTATTCCAAGCAGCGCAAAGCTTTAGATACACCATTATATGAGTTACAAACCATTCAAGAAAAAATTGCCGACATTGCGATTGCAAAACAAAATACCGAATTACTTTATCAACATGGTGCTGAACTGAAAACTGCTGGTGAACCTTATTCGGAAATCGCTGCAATGGCCAAATCCTATGGTAGTCGCAGCGCCGTTTCTGCTGGTGATAAGGCGTTACAAGTACTAGCAGGTTATGGCTACAGTCGTGAATACCCGATTGAACATCTGATTCGAGATGCACGCGCAATGGAAATTGCTGAAGGTACAGTTGAGAAGATGAACACTGAGATTGCTACTAAGGAAGTCGCAAAATAGAGTGCGGAGCAAACCGTATAACTTCCGTGGAATAAGGCGAAATTATTGATGGCTTGAATTTTAGTCATTAATAATTTTGACTTATCCGTTAGGAAGTTGCTTTGCGGAGCACGTTTCAACCAAAATAAAAGGGAGAATCATCATGAAGATTGTCGTATGTATCAAACAAGTACCAAACACCGATACCGTAAAAATCGATCCAAAAACCAATAACCTTGTGCGCAGCAATGTTGAAGGAATCATTAACTTATTCGATCGTAACGCCATTGAAGCTGCACTTCAGCTCCGACAACAAGCTGGTGGTGAAGTTATCCTGCTCAGCATGGGTCCTAACAGCTACATCAGTTCTTTACGTGATGGTCTCGCCATGGGAGCTGATTCTGCCATTTTGCTTAGTTCGCGCAAGTTTGGTGGTGCTGACACTTTAGCAACCGCATACGTATTAAGTGAAGCCATCAAAAAGATTGGTAATGTTGACCTAATTTTATTTGGTCGCCAATCAGTTGATGCAGATACGGGTCAAGTTGGCCCGATTGTGGCCGAAGAATTGCAAGTACCACAAGTTACCTTTGCAGAAAGCATTGAATTGCAAGATAAAAACCAATTAATCGGTCACCGTCTCCTCGACAACCTCGTTCAAGAAGTCAAAGTTCACCTTCCTGCAGTAGTTACTGTTCGCGATGAAATGAACCAACCGCGTTATGAAACTCCACTCAACATTCAAAAGAGTTTTGAAAAAGAAATCATCATTTGGTCGGAAAATGAGTTAGCTGTTGATCCAGCTCAAATCGGTCAAACCGGTTCACCAACCGTTGTTAAACGGATTTATTCACCAGAAAAAGCTGGTCGGCAAACAACCACCCTTCCTACCGATCCACACGCCGCAGTCACTCAATTACTGGAAGAATTGAATAATTAAAGAGGAGTTGAAAACAATGAATAACGAAATTTGGGTGTTTGTGCAAGTTAATGGGCAAATTATCGAACCCACTAGTCTACAATTAATTACCAAAGCACGTGAAATTGCAGGTGAACGGCCTGTTGTTGCTTTAATTACAGAAACTAAAACAATGAATGTTGAAACGACCGTAAAAGAATATGGGCCCGACAAAATTGTGACTTTAAAAGATGCCCAATTTCACAATGCTAGCGATGGCGAAATTGCAGACGCCCTCGACCAAGTTGTTTCTGACTTAAAGCCCAACAGTCTCCTGTTTCCTGCCACCGTGTTAGGTCGCTCTGTGGCTCCACGGTTACAAGCTAAGCTAAAAACAGGTCTAACCGCTGATTGCCTCGATATTTACTTTGATGGCGATGACCTAGTTCAAGTTAAGCCAACTTACGGTGATGATATTATGTGTGAAATTATCTGTCCGGATGTGCGTCCCCAGATGGCAACTATTCGACCTAACATCTTTAAAGCTGTAAAACATTCAACCGATACGGAAATAATTAATTACTCATTCGCCTTTCATCCAGAAGCCAACATTGAGGTGCTGAGTGAAATACCAGTCATCAATAGTTCCGCTAACATCAGCGAAGCAAAAACTGTCATTGCCCTTGGTCGTGGTGCCAACAATGAAAAAGTGATTGAAAAAGCCGAAAAACTGGCTGGTAAATTAGGCGGTATGGTAGGTGTTTCGCGACCACTAACCGACAATGATGAGTTCAGTCATGAAAACCAAATCGGTCAAAGTGGAAACACAATCGCTCCTGACCTATTAATTAATTTTGGAATTTCAGGCGCCGTTCAATATGCGGTCGGAATCGAAAACGCTAAGAAAGTTGTTTCGATTAATACAGATGCCCACGCACCGATCTTTGGTAAATCAGATTATGCCTTTGTTGGGGATGCGGACGCATTTATGTCAGCATTACTGGAACAAGTTCGCTAAATTGATCAATCAAAAAAGCTGATAAAATTTATCAGCTTTTTTTGATTGATTTTTTTCAGTGTGCTCCAATTAACATCCTATCCACGTAACATGAACTGAACGTAGTGCGTTGTAAAAGTGAATTAAAGACCTGTTTCTGTTGCCTAGTGCCTATTATTTGATTTCACCAGATTTAACCAATTGATCCACTGCACTTAAAATTGTCTGTTCATTACTGTAAATTGGATGCCAACCTAATACAGACTTCGCTTGTTGATTACTAACATTGTGATTAATCTCCAAAAACAATCGACCTTCTTTAGCTTGTTGGTTAAAATGAGATGCTAATTTAATCAACCAACCTGACAATAATTTGGTTGGGACTTTAGCGGCTAATTCGGGACGGTTTAACCTAATCACAGTAGCAATCCCACCCATTGAAACTGGAACATCATTCACGGCTAAGAACCGTTTCCCTGCTGCTTGAGGCGTCATCATCGCCCGAACATGCATGTCGGCCACATCTCTCACATCGACAATATTCATTTCGATTCTTGGAATACGACTGAACGTTCCATCCAATAAATTTTTAACAAGCCCAAAACTGCCAGAAACATGTTGGTCTAAAGCTGGGCCTAACATTGCTCCCGGATTAACCGTTACGAACTCTAACTTGCTGTCTGTACGCTTCAAATACTCCCACGCACTCTTTTCGGCCACTAATTTTGATTTCTCGTACAATGATAATCCAGGCTGCTCCGAATCTGTCCAATCAACTTCGGTTGTCACGTGTGTTGCATCTAAATTGCTAAAACCCACCGCACCAAGATTAGATGTCATGATAACCCGTTTAACATTAGCATTTACCGCTGCTTTTAAAATTCGAAGTGTGCCTTGAGTTGCTGTTTGAGTAACAGTCTGCGGATCATTTGTCCCATTGACAAATACCGGTGCAGCCACACTCATTACGTAAGTAATATCTTTCATTGCTGTTGGCCAATTAGCATCTTCCGTTAATGAGGCTTCAATAAATGATAGCTGATCCAGATTCGCAGTGTTAGCATTCTGCAGTGCTGTGATCACATTTGTTTGCTTTTCAATTGAACGCACAGTTGCCCTCACTGGATATGCATCATCCAACAGCTGTTTGATAATATGCATGGCTAAAAAACCATTGCCACCAGTAACTAAAACTTTTGCTTTCATATTCCATGATCTCCTTTGATTGTAGAAATTTTATGCTTGCGCTATGATGTACACATTAAACCCTCGACCGTACTCTATGGCAAGGAAAAAGGATGGAACTTATGACTTACACAATTAAAGAAGTATCTGAAAAAACAAATTTATCAATCTATACTTTGCGCTTCTACGACAAGCAAGGCTTATTACCATTTGTTGCCCGTAATCATTCAGGATACCGCATCTTTACTGATGGCGATCTAAATTTATTAAAAACAATTTGCTGTTTAAAAGATACGGGAATGAAAATCAAAGATATTCGTACATACATTAATTATGTTATGGCGGGTCCCAGCACAATCAAGGAGCGTAAAAAATTACTGCTCAGCCATCGGCAAGCGGTCCTTGCTGTCCAGCAAAAAATTACTGAAAATTTGGCTGAAATCGATTATAAACTTGATATTTATGGATCAACGGACGCAACTAAAATTGTTACCGCAGAATACGATTTTGTAGCGGCCGAAAAGGAATCTAACCAGCTACCAAACCCCTATCAGGCGACATAATTAAAATTATGTTCCACGTGGAACACCACTTTAATGAATATAATTAAACATAATGGTAGAATGATCTCAATATCTTTCAAAGGAGTCCTAATAATGGATTTTGATACAATTATTAATCGAGTTAACACTGGTAGCAACAAATGGGCGATTACCGATCAACCTGAACATAGAGATGTGATTGCGATGACAACTGCAGACATGGACTTTGCTACTCCTAAATTTGTGCGTGATAATCTTTTGCCAACAACACCAATTTTAGGATATTCAGAAGCCTCACAAGCGTATTTTGATAGTATTATCAGCTGGCAGAAAAAATACCATCACCTAACTCTGACCCCCGAACAAATTATTCCATTAACGGGTGTCCTCCCTGGTTTGTCGTTTGCCCTGCGAACAATTACAAAATCCAATGATAATGTGTTGATTTTTGATCCCGTTTACGCACCATTTTCAAGTGCTATTCGAAATGCCGGACGGCATATTTTAAACTTCGACCTTACAATCGATTCACAAGACCAGTACTACATCGATTTTGATCAACTAGAGCACGTTCTGGCAACGCAACGCGTACCATTAATGATTCTATGTAATCCACAAAATCCAAGTGGTCACCTCTGGACAAAGTCTGACCTAACCAAATTAGTTGATCTGGCAAAACGCTATAATACATTTATCATTTCAGACGAGATTCACGAAGATCTTGTTTTCCAACCAGCAGCCTTCACTTCATTATTAGAAATCCCTGAAACAGATGGTATCGGATTGGTAATTTCAGCCGCTACTAAAACCTTCAATATGCCCGGCGGCAAAAATGCCTATATGTTTGTGAAAGACGAGTACCTTGCCAATCAAATTAATACGCTAATTGAAGCTGAGTTTGCTAATGGTATTAGCACAATCGGGTTCAATGCCACTACAGCTGCACTTAGCAAGGGCGAACAATGGCACGCAGAATTAATCGATTACTTACGCGACAATCGTGATACAGCCTATAAGATGTTTACGGCTAGCAACATTGAACCAATGTTGCCTCAATCAACCTACCTAATGTGGTTAGATTTTACTAAAACCGGATTATCAGATGTTGTAATTGATGAAAAATTAATCAACGATGCCAAGGTGCAACTTAATTTAGGATCTCAGTACGGTGAAAATGGTAGTCACTGGTTCCGATTGAACTTTGCGACTCCTAAGCAACAGTTAGTTCCTGCTATTGAACGGATTATTACAGCGTTTGCGTGAGAGATCATAAAATTAATTGTAAAAATTAGAATAAATACAAAAAAGAGGCTGTTCAAAAACATGTTTTTTGTTCAACCTCTTTATTATTTACACATTTTTAATACTAAAACATGGGAAATAAGGCAGATTTTCTTCGATGTTCATATTACCAAACTGCTAAGGCAGCAGTAATTTATGGTTTCTACTCAGAGTATAAGCATCTGATTTTCCACTCTTTTTAGTCTGTGTCGATTGCAACACTATTTGCAATTTTAATTTGGTAAGTCATTAAAAATGAAATGACTAAGAATACTGTTACCACAATATATGGATAGTGATAATTCATATCAAGTAATGTTCCTGACATGATTGGTCCAATGATATTGCCAACACTAGTTAATGACATGTTCAAACCATTAATCAATCCTTGATTTTTGGAACTAATCTTCGTTAACATCGTTGTAATTGCTGGGCGCAACAAATCAAATGCAGAAAAGACAATCAACGTAGCCACAATTACCTCCCACTTTGAGTGGGCAAGAATAATCCAAATAGTTCCGGCAAAACTAAGAAAGAAACAGTATCGAATTACTTTAGTTTCTTTCAACCAGATTACGAGTCGATCAAACAGTACAACCTGTAGGACCAGTGAGATAACTCCATTTAACGTCAGCACTAAAGCAATGTTATCTAAACTAAACTTGAACACTTCGTTAACATAAATGCTGTAGATACTCTCAAAACCTTGAAGACCAAATGACGATACCAAAATCATCACAAACAGGATAATAACTGGCTTAGTTAGGATTTGCATCATTTTCGTTGGTGGTTCTAACTCTGCCCGAGCAGGGCCACCATCGTTATGACCCAATTCATCTTCTTTAGGAAGTAAAGTTGCCAATGCAATCGTACTAAGTAAGCCCATCAACCCAGCGATCCAAAATGGAGCTTTATAATCGATTTTAGCTAAGATACCACCAATTCCAGGTCCTAAGATTAAGCCACCACTAAAGGCCGCAGATAGCCAACCAATCACTTTAGCACGTTGTCGCTTGGTGGTAATGTCAGCAGCCATTGCCATCGCGGTTGGTACCACCATCGCAGCAGAAAACCCACCAACAATTCGAGAAATATTAAACATGAATAGTTGATTAGTCAGGGCAAATAATATTTCTGAAAGCATATAAAGAAATAGCCCTACTACCAAGACTGGCTTACGGCCAATTTTATCCGACACACGACCGATAATCGGGGAAGCAATAAATTGTGCCAGCGCAAATAATGAAGTCATGATCCCCATATCCGTCGCTGTTAGATGGAGTTCATTTTTGATGAACGGCATAACGGGGATCACTAAACTGATTCCCAGGCAGACTAGAAATTCACTAAAAATTAAGATGAAAATGGCTCGTTTGGTTTTGGCTGTCATGGTTATCACATCCCTTGATTAATTCGTAAAACGCACAAAAGCCAGTATATCGATTTATACTGGCCTTTGTCTAGCAAAAAGAATTAGATTAATATACCTTAGCTCTTGTCCGCTTAAGAATTTTCACCATTTACAATATCACTAAAGGCGTTTTTAATTGAGTTCTTCTCGATTGAACGAATTATTATACTTTACCATTCAAAGCTTAAATTTATGTTATCCCACAGCCAATACGATAAGGTAAATGATATTTATGCTTACATAATAGAGCGCCTTTATTTATTTTCATTCTGTTCCTTCATAATAATCATCAAGTACATATGTGGTAACAGGATGGACATACAATTGATATTTGGCTACGAGATCCGCAATTTTATCCCCATTTATTAAAGTAATCACTCTGGTTCCAACACGAGAGGCATGAATAGCTTCACGAGTAAAATCTGAAGTGGCTACAAAAATACCATATTCTGCATTGTATTTATCCATTGCTCCTCGAAACTTATCAATCTCAGGTGCAGAAACTAGTCCATTCCAGCGTTTCGCTTGAATAGCAACTCTAGTGGTTCTAAAGTCATCAGTAGTTAAATATCCATAGCCATCTAACCCATCATCACCAGTTAATTTAACACCAATTTTTTCGTCAATTGCTACACCCATGTTTTTTACTAGTGCTCGTGCAAATAATTCAAATTTTCCCGGAGTAAATTTTGAGAGTGCTTCTGCCAACTGGCCACGCCATTCATCGACTTGACTATCATTATCTAATCCAGAGGGTATGCTAACAGTCTGTATAGATTTCTTTTTCTTTGTTTTAGTTTTTTTATTCTTATTTTTTTGGCTCTGTTCCTTCCATTTTGGATCTGATAACTTACGCACATCAAGTTCAACGTTAAAATTTGATAAATTAAACGTTCTTCCTTTTTCAGTTAGTTCCACTGTTCCTCGTATAGGAATGTTAACAAATTCAGCTAGAATTAAATTTTTAATTGCAAAATTAAATGTATATGCAAATGGAAAGTAGTCATTACCATTCCTGCTCGTTTTAACAGACTTCACATACTCTTCTGGTATTTCTTCTGAGTTAGCAACTAGTTCATTTGATAACTCAATTCTACTCGCACGACCACCTAATTTTCGTAATACCTCAATAATTTTAGGCATTAGAACATTTTCTTGCTCTATCCGTGATATATCTTCAAATTTACTCATTTATTTTTTCCTCTTTATTTATTTATCTAATAATATCAAAATTTATTGTATAACTAAATACTTATGTTGAATTATCTAATTTGATCTCTTTTTTTATTATGATAAATATTGCAATTATTAATGTTTTTTTCGAACGCTGATTGGCAGCGATAAGGTTGTTCATATTTGAAAAAAAAGAACCAATTTTAATCTGTTCTCTAATTGGTGGAACAAATCTATTTATATTCTCAATCGTTTTTTTTGATAGACTGGGAACACCAGTTGATTCGTCATACCCTTTCCAATTAATTTGCTGACTCATTGCATAAATAAATAATAGATCAAACTTTTTTTGTGGTATTAAAAAGAATAAGGTGTCTACTGTCCAAAAGGGCGCAATTAAAAGTTGAGGAGCATTTATAGTACCTTTCCTACCGATCCCCACAGCGTCTTTATCTGATAATTTATCGTTAACACCCAACATAAAACCTCCTGTTCCATAAACAGGAATATTACCCTTACTTAAATGTTTATAATCTCTACCGGAATGAACTACAAGCACCTCATTTAACTTACGCTGTTCCCAAGGGTCAGTAAATCCAGTAAAACGCCATTCTTGATCAAAAATCTTTTGCATTAACAGCTTTTTGACTTTTTTTAGTTGATCAACCTTATCCTGATTGGCAGCGATAAGGTTATCTAACAATTTTAATAAATTTCCAATTCTATCTTGTTCTTTACCTGTAGGAACAGGAATTGGCATGGTAATAAAAATATCAGCTTTTATAGAAAATCTATCAGCACGAGCACCTGTATCACCATTTTTTTTCATGAAATCATGCCATTTTACAGAAGAAAAATATTTTTCTAAGTATGTTTTGTTAATACCATGGACTTTAAAAATATAGTAGAGAGGTGACATAACACCCGTTCTACCAAGGTTATTACGATTAATTGGACCAACGGGAGCATAACTTGAAATTCTTGGGTTATAAACAAAATCGTCTGGCTCAACGATATAGTAATTATTTAAATTGTTTTTATTCGATATGTCTTTATCAAAATAATCTAATTGTGAAACTATTCCGTATTCTGCAGAATTAGTAAGTGTTTCTGAAAACTCTTTTTTCTTATTTTTATTAGTTACTTTATTTATTATTTCTTTTAACTTACGCTGTTCCCAAGCGTGTGTTATAAAACAGCAAATTATAAAGGAATGAAGTTTGAGGTACGCTTGGGAACAGCGTAAGTTAAAAGACGTAGTAATGAAGATTAAGTCATATTCACTTTCTAGAAATTTCGAGACTAACAAAGAAACGGGAGTTAAATATATCCATTATGGCGATATTCACACCGGTATTGCAGATTGTATAAGAGACGTAAAAGAGCTACCAAACATAATAGATGACGACTATGAGAAACTAAAAAGTGGAGACGTAATTGTTGCTGATGCATCTGAAGACTATAAAGGGATAGCAGAAGCATCAGTTTTGCTAAATACGGCAAATCACAAGATTGTTTCTGGTTTACACACCATTGCTTTAAGACCAACCAAAATTATGCCAATGTATTTGTATTTTTTACTAAAAACAGATGGGTTCAAAAAATTTGGACGTATTGTTGGCACAGGAATGAAAGTGTTTGGGATTAGTTATCTAAATCTAATAAAATATAAGTTTTACTGTCCCAGTGAGAATGAACAACTAAGAGATATAGATGTTTTAAGCGATATAAATAACCTTATCGCTGCCAATCAGCGTAACCAAAATAAGCCATGGGTACTGATTCCTCCATGACTTATTAATAAAATCTTATATTAAACTGGCCAGATGCTTCATTACTTTATCATTATCTTGATTCTCCAATTCTTGAATAATGTGCAAATATGTCTGTTGAGTGGTCGTCATATTTGAGTGCCCTAATCTCCGAGCCACAGAAGCAATGCTAACGCCAGCATATAATAGCAACGAGGCATGCGTATGCCTTAATCCATGCACTGATATAACAGGAATCGATGCCCTCTTGCATAATCTTTCTAAATAATGATTTACCGTGTCATTGTATACTTTGCTGTTAACAAATATTGGAAGATCTTCAGGTAAATTCTTTGTTAACTGAGAAAATTGAATAACGGTCTGCCAATCTAATTGAATTTTTCTAACAGATGATTTGTTCTTCGTTGGTGCAAATCCAGCCTTAGCAGATTTATAATCCCATGTTTTACTTATATTCAAATATTGATGAGCAAAGTCAAAATCATTAGGTGTAACAGCTAATGCCTCCGCAAAACGTAATCCAGTTTTTGCAATCAATAAAATAAAATAATCCCAATTAACACCTTCATCTAAAACTAAAATATTTAATAATTCCTGCACCTCATGCTGATTTAAAAATTTTGTTTTATGCTGCCGGTGCTGAATTCCCTTTATGATTGCCTTTCTAGTTGGATCCCGATCTATAATGTCTTCCTCCAATGCATCAATCAGAGAGCTTTTGATATGCCGATGAAAATCCATTACTGTTTGCCGTTCATGATTTTCAGCATAATCATTTAGTAGCTGTTGGTACGTTAGACGTGTTAATTCACTCATTTTCAAATCTGGAGCTAAAGAAACGAGTTGTTTGTGCGTCATTTCATACTTACGATACGTAACCGGACGAACTGCATCTAACTTGTAGAGCCTCATCCATTGAAAAAAATACTGGTGTAACTTAACCTCTTGTGTCATAAAGACACCTCCATCAAAAAATTAGGAAGCTACAGAGTAACTTCCTAATAAATTGATACAGATATAATAAAATTTTTACTAGACTTGAAAAAATAATTTTGTATGCTTTCACTCATCAAATGCGTAAAGCAACACAAATGATCAAATTTTTACACAAACATGTTTTGCATTAACCACTTTTTCATTTTTTTTAGTTGGTCCACCTTATCTTGATTGGCAGCGATAAGGCCACTAACTATATCTAATAACTTTCCAATTTTTATTTGTTCTTTCATTATTGGAAATAATATTTTTTGTTTTGAAACATCGTTCACATTTAGTGTTGTCATCATAACAGTTTTTGTGGTTGATTTAACCAGAATATGTTTCATTACTGGTTCATAATGAATATATTCCTTCATGAAATCTATATTCATGTCAACTAAGGGTTTAAATGTAATAAACACGTGAGATACAATACCATCTCGTAGATTATTTAGCACAAATCTACCGAATGAATAATTTTTAGATTTATTACCTTCAAATGCTATTTCCCCATACTGTAATACATTATAAGTTTTTAAATAAGATTGCTTTGAAATTTTTAAAGATGTATTCATTTGCATCTGTGCAACTGAAATGATGTCATCATCAGAAAATTCTTCGTTTGTATTTTTATTAGATGTTTTTCTCCACAATTCCCCAAACTTACGCTGTTCCCAAGGGTCAGTAAATCCAGAAAATCTCACTTTTGGTTGATTTTTATCATCCATTACTTGAACAACTCCTTCAACTTCGTAAGCTGCTGTTGAGCGTCAGCATCAGGGCTAACCAAATCGGCCAGCATTCCCTTGAAATCAGCTTCTAGCTGACTTATTTGATCATTAGTTTTCTTCATTTCTTCGCTTAACTTGTCGACATCCACTGGTGGTTCTTCTTCAAACGTATCGACATAACGTGGGATGTTTAAGTTAAATTCATTTTCTTTGATCTCGTCAAAACTGGCTTGGTGAGCATACTTTTCGACATCCACTCGTTTTTCATAAGTGGTAACAATTTTATTAACTTGATCATCTGTGATGTTATTTTGATTTTTACCTTTTTCGAAATCACTAGAAGCGTCAATAAAGAAAACATCTGTATTCGAACGATTTTTCTTAAACAGCAACACGATCGTTGGAATCGACGTGCCATAAAATAAGTTAGCCGGTAATCCAATAACAGCATCCAAAACATTATCGTTTTCAATCATATACTGGCGAATTTTACCCTCAGCGGCTCCACGGAATAAAACACCATGTGGTAACACAACGGCCATTCTCCCGTCACCCTTGAGGTGATATAACATATGTTCCACAAAGGCAAAATCTGCCTTAGATTTTGGTGCCGCCTTACCATATTTTCTGAAGCGCTCATCGTCTAACTTGCCATCTGGATTCCAATTTGCTGAGTACGGTGGATTTGCAACCACTGCATCAAAGGTTTCGTCAGGGAAATGATCATCTTCTAGCGTATCACCCTGTTTCATATCAAACTGGGTGTATCTGATACCATGCATCAGCATATTCATCCGTGCCAAGTTATACGTAGTTCCATTTAACTCCTGTCCGTAATACTCAGCAACCTTTGCATAATCTCCAACTCGTAACAACAATGAACCGGACCCCATTGCGGGGTCATAAACTCGTCTAACTTCGTCGCGCCCAAGCGTTACTAACCGTGATAAAAGTTTCGATATTTGCTGCGGCGTATAAAACTCACCGGCTTTTTTCCCGGCCGAGGCAGCAAATTGGCCAATTAAATACTCATAGGCATCCCCTAACACATCGATTTGCATATCATCATCAGAAAAGGGAATATCTGCCAAGTTTAACATTACCTTAGCCATTAACTCCCCACGGCGTGCAACTGTGCTCGCGAGTCGTGAAGATGTTAAATCCATGTCCTCAAACAATCCGCGAAAATCATCTTCTGATTCGTGACCAATTGTTGAGTTTTGAACCTCATTAACAGCTGTCTGAAGCTGTTCAATATCGAAATTACCAGCTTTAATAGCTTCAATTAAGGTATCAAATAGAAATTTTGGTTCAATAAAGAATCCAATCGTACGAGTGATTTCTTCTTTTAAATCATTTTGCATATCTTCATCAGCATATGCTTGAGCAAATGTTAAATCGTCATTATCTAACAATGAATTAGCGTAATTCTGTACTCTATCTGATAAAAAACGATAAAAAATTAAGCCTAATATATAATTTCTAAATTCACTTGCGTCCATGTTGCCCCGTAGATCATTTGCAATGGACCATAATTGTTTTTGTAAATCAGCTTGTTGTTGTGATTGTGCATTATGTGTAGCGGCCATTTAATAATTCTCCATTTTAAGACATTGTAAACCGATCAATTGTATCTAATACAAATGTCCTAATTTTTTTCTTTAAATTGATTTTTTCTTTGAAGCCGTAACCGGCATGACTAAGAGCATCCGTTACTTCCTGCGAATCCGTATGGCCATAAAAGTCATAATTTTGGATTTGCTCATTTAAAACATCACTAGGTAAATTAGTTTCTTCTGCAAAACGGTAAATCTCTTCATTTCTTTTTCTTACCAAGTATTTATTAAGCTCGTCGCCAACATTAGCATCTGAACTTAACTCAGGCACCACTTCATCTAGGAAAGCAGCTAACAGATCAGCCTTCGATTTTAGTTCTGCACTGTCAGCGTTGTTTAGCATACGCTTAATTTTATTCCGATCAGCATCTTTATTTTCTTTAGAATCAAGATTAATCGTCTTAATTAGATTAACAATGTATTGAACATCAATTTTATCCGTCTCCAAAAGCTCAATTTCAAAATCAATATCTTCCAATACCGATGCTTTCTCACCTTTAGGTTCGTCATTTCTTTGAATATGATGATAAGCATCGAAGTATTTTCCTCGATATGATTCCATATCTTGAGGAGTAAACGCAGTATCTTGTATCTTATCCCAAGAAAAATCGTCGTAAACACGAATCTTATTATGAACTCGCAATACTTCTCTAAATGCCAAGACAAACTTCTGTAACTCTTCATCACCTAGATTGTATAGTTGATCAACATTACTAGGCTCGGGAACTATCTCATGTAATTCACTAATTGCATCAGCAAACTGGCCGGATAATTCATCATAACTTGGCACAAAAAACATTTCTTGTGAGCCTGCTGAAAACAGTTTAACAGCATCGTCAGTTTCTTTTTTGATGTTTCGATAAGCAATAATATTTCCAAACGGTTTTGTTTCTTTTTCAATTCGATTTGTTCTTGAAAATGCTTGAATTAGACCTTGCCATCGTAAATTTTTATCAACGTATAGAGTTGATAGTTTAGGTGAATCAAATCCTGTTAAAAACATATTAACTACGATCAATACATCAATATTTTCGTCAGGTGTTTGATCATTATGTTCTTTCATTCGTTTGGAAACATCTGCAAAGTAGTCTGCAAAATGATCTGTACTAAATGATGTCCCATACTGGCTATTATAGTCATCAATCACATTATCTAAACCATGTCTCGAAGTTGCCACTGCTTGATCTTGTTTTTCTTGAGCATCATCTTCATTTGCTGTCCAAGTAAAAATCGTCGTTACTTTTAGATGATGATTTGGATCAAGTTGTTTGAACAACTCGTAGTATTTTAATGCAACATTTGTACTAGGAACTGTCAAAATTGCATTATATTTACGATTTGAGGTGATTTCATTATGATTGAGCAATATATGTTGAATAATCAACTTTAACCGTTCTTCATTTTCGTAAACTTCTTTAGTATTTATTCCCGGAACTTCTTCATCTTCAACCTGAATGTTTTTCCCTTTAATTGTTCCAATATACTGAATACTGAAACCAAGAACATTCTCATCACGGATGGCATCCTTAATTAAATACTGGTGCAAATCCTCATCATATAAAGTTTCTGTAGTACGTCCGTCTGCGCCAACATTTTCCGCAAAAATTGGGGTCCCAGTAAAGCCGAAGTGTTGCGCATTCTTAAACCATTGATTAATGTTTTTGCGCATTTCACCAAACTGACTTCGGTGCGCCTCATCTTCGATGAAAATAACTCGCTGATCATGATACGGAGTTAATACGTCCTTGTATCGATCTCCGCTGACAGCATTATTTAGTTTCTGAATAGTCGTAATAATTAGGGATGAATCATTAGATTTTAGCTGTTTAACTAAACTGTAAGTATTATCAGTTCGGTCTAAGGCAGGTTGATTGCTGACTGACTTTGGTAAATAGGAATTAAAGTTCTTAGATGTTTGTAAATCTAAATCTGACCTATCGATCATGAAAATCACTTTTTTTGCATCAGTTTCTTGTGCTATCAACTGGCTTGCCTTAAATGAAGTTATTGTTTTTCCTGACCCAGTTGTATGCCAAATAAATCCATTTTTTTCAGGATTAACTTTAGCCTGGTTTAAAATTGCTTCAGCAGCATAAATCTGGTAAGGGCGCATAATCAACATTCGTTCATTTGACCGATCAAAAATCGTGTACTTAGCTATTAAGCTATGCAATCTCTCAGGTATAAAAAACGAAGATGTAAATGCATCAATATCATTTAACCAATTATTTTTTTCATCTGTCCAATAAAACATGAACTTCGAATTTAAATTGCCATCTCCATTAGCAAAATACCTTGAATCGCCACCATTTGAAACCACAAATAGTTGAACAAACCGGAACAAATTTCTAAATGATTCATTTCGATATCTAATTATTTGATTGAAGGCCTGAGTAAAATCAACTCCGCGGCGTTTCAATTCAATCTGAACAATTGGCAACCCATTAATCAAAATGGTTACATCATATCTATTTTCATGTTTGCCATTGATTGTCACCTGATGAGTGACCTCGTAAACATTGTTTTTCCAATCATGACCATCGAAGAATTGCAAATAGACCTGCGAATTATCATCACGCTGAATTACTATTTTTCCATATGGTTGTACATCAGATCCACGCAATAATTCAGCAATTTCATACAAAGACCTAGAACCCACCATCTCGTTTAAAACTTGGTGAAATTCAGTATCAGTTAATGGATTACCATTTAAATTCTCGCTGTTGTTTTGATTTAGTAGCTCTCTAAAATGGCTTAGCAAAGCTTCTTCATCACGAATAACAACAGTTTTGTACCCAATTGCATTCAGTCTCTTCATAAATTGGTTTTCTAGTTGTAACTCAGATTCATATCCACTAGCCATAATTCCCGTGCTCCTCAAATAAAAATAATCGTGAGTTCCTACACTATTTCCGTATATAAGTAACAGTGCTTATACAACGTTAAGATTATCATTTAATTGATAGATTGAAAAGATTATTTATTGAGTCTTAGTGCGTATACTTATCAATAAATGGTTCAAATATTTCTTCTAAAAATTTATATTGACGAGTTCACTCATCCAGCTATTAGGTAAAACAACATTTTGATTTTTAAAAGCCATAATCGTTCCTGTGATTGATCCGATCGTATCTGTATCGCCACCCAAATTAACAGCTTCTAAAACTGCACTTTCATATGTGTTGTGCTTTAATGCTAGCCACACAGCTGCCTCCAACGTATCGACTACATACCCCGTTGATTTGACTTCTTCAATTGGTAAATCTTTAAAATTAGAACTAAAGATTCTCAAATAGTATGAAATTTCATGCTGATATTCTAGATATTCATCACCAATTTGCTCAACGCTTAATTTAGCGTTGAGAATTGCATCATTAATATTTGACCCTTTTTGTAAGTTCCACAGTATTTCCAAATAGATTAAACTACCAACTATCGCCCGCGGATGTCGATGTGTAACAGAGGTATAGTTACGATATTTATTAAATCTTGTCTGCAAATTGTTTTCGTTTTCCAATGTCAAGACTAGCGGTGCAAGCCTCATAATTGCACCATTGCCATTACCATATTCTGACGCTTCTCCACATTTCAGCGGATTTAATTTGTTAACTGCATAGTTTCTAATGGCCTTAGAACATGCATTCCCGATGTCAAAAATATTACCGGCCGGGGTCCACTCACCCTTTGTCATATATGCAACAAATTTATCCATTAATGATTTGTAATCACCATTTTCTGTTAAATTTTTAACTAAACATAGTGTCATTGATGTATCATCTGACCAGGTTCCTTTGGGTTGATTCCAAGAGCCAAATCCTGTCATTTCTGAAATATGATAACTACCTCTAGATTCGAATTCCACCGGTACTCCTAAGGCATCACCTAAAACTCCAGCGTATAAAATATCCCTCATTTTATCAGCTTCCATAAGCTCCTCTTTTCTTAACGATTTATGTATGTATTTATTCACTAACTTACCATAAATGAAGTCAAAAAAAGACCAGCAATTAAATTTTGCCGGCCCTTCTCTTAAATCGCATCAGTAGTTTTCACCGTTATTCACGGATGCTGATGCCTTAAGATGTTTTCCTATACTCAAAGCATCACCCCCTTTTTTGATTGGCTATAATTTAACACCGATGGCTGATTGGGTCAAATATTTTGAACGAGCGTTTTCTTTTAATGATTAAATCGGCTCCGAGAGCCAGGTGTTTCCGGTTAACCCAAAAAATGTCATGATCCACAAAGACCAGTGGATCATGACATTTTTTACGTTAATCCTCGACACCTTTCAGGCTCTCTCCGCACTCTGCTTTTAAGCTCTAACTCCGCCATCAACCACAAACTCAGCACCATTCGCATACTTAGATTCATCGCTACCCAAGTAAACACAAATCTCACCGATATCTTGCGGTTCACCCATATGGCCCACTGGAATGGTTGAGATAATAGCGTCACGCGCTTCCTTTGGTACGATATCTGTATCGATCCAGCCTGGATGAACTGAGTTTACTCGGATATTAATCTTACGTTGTGCCAGTGATAGTGCCACCGCATGCGTAAACATTCTGGTCCCACCCTTGGTTGCTGAATAGTCCGGTGCCATTGGTAATCCGACTAACCCTGCTACAGATGAAACGTTGATAATTGAGCCATTACCATTATTGGTTTCTTTCATGGCATTGATCCCGGCCTTCACACCTAAGAAATTACCAGTTAGGTTGATACTCATCGTCTTATTCCAGCTATCCAAACTCATCGATTCAATTGGTTGAGCGCCGCCACCAATCCCAGCGTTGTTAACTAACACATCCACTTTGCCAAACTTAGCAATGGTTTCCTTGATTACTTTATCCCAGTCTGCTTCAACAGCTACATCTTGTTGCACAAACAATGCATTATCGTCACCAAATTTAGCTACTGCTTGTTTACCGCCATCCACGTTATGGTTAGCAGTGATCACTACCTTAGCACCTTCGCGCACATAGCATTCTGCAATTCCTAGTCCAATCACTGCTACGCCACCTGTGATGATTGCTACTTTACCTTTTAATCTATCTGACATTGGTTAGATCTCCTTTTTGTTTAAGTTAGTTCTATTGTGCCATAAATCGCTTTCATTTTGGACTTTTTCGTCTTGAAACTTCTCCATTTTTTATTGATTAGATTGGCTCCGAGAGCCATGTTTTTCCGGTTAACCCAAAATAAGGAATGACTCACAAAGTTCAGTGAGCCATTCCTTATTTTACGTTAATCCTCGACACCTTTCAGGCTCTCTGCGCACACTTACATAAACATCTTCTTAGTAGCCCTTGCCAGCACCTTGGGATCCTTATCAAACCTTGGATTCTTGACTAACTTATCCATTGGCACTCCTGCAAAGTGGAAAGCTGCAATTTCACCCGACCGGGTGGCACTTTGTTCTGTGAAGACCATCTGGTATGGTTGTTCCACAAATTCACCCGTGAACGCTAAATTCGTTGAATGGGCTGGAATTACCTCTGGTCGATCTGCCTTAGCTCGATTATTAAATAACGCCGATGCATAAGGCATGTAAACCGGAATATTGTTGATCACACTGTCAAAGATTTCCTTTGCTTTATCTTGAATATTATTGGGGCCCGGATCGACCTTAGCCAGTTGACCAATCAACTCCTGCAACATTTCCTTTCCGGTCATCTTAATATACTGTTTATTAACAAATTCACCTGTCCGCCGTGGATACAAGAAATAACCCCAGATAACCGACTCATTCGATTTTTGGGTAGTGAAGTGTGGCTGGTGATGCACCACAATCGACATATTGACATCTTCATGACCCAAGTCAGTAATTGGCTTAGTTGAAATGAATGAATTCAGCGCATTTCCTGGCACTTGCGTTGTAATTCGTGCAATTTCATTTAATAATAAATGATTTTTTGTGGTCAATGTAAAGCTGACCCACTCACTGGCATCTCGGTCTGCAAAGAACTTATCAGGATTCCCCAAGTTATAAAAATGCTCTGTAGCTTTCTTCCATAGTCCAGAAGCAGCGCCATAATCCATGTTTTCTGGAGCTGGTGTATTATAATCACCCATTGTTGCTGAATCCGTAATAGAACCATTAGTGAAAAATACCGCTGTATCAGCATCAACTGGTACAGTTTGTGTTTCACCAGTTTCAGTATTTTCCATTTGTAACCCAGTGACAGTAATCTCATCTTGCATGGTCGTTTCTTTGAATTCCCAGTCTGTTACGCGGCGATTTAAGATAATCTTGCAACCCTGATCCTTCAAGTAATTGATCAACGGCAACATAATACTTTCATATTGATTGTACCGTGTGCGGTTAACCCCAACTAAATGTTCAATTTGAGTAAATTCATAGATCATTTGGTGCATATAACGCCGTAATTCTTGAACAGAACTGCGTGTTCGAAATGCGAACGTTGTTTCCCACATATACCAAAAGTTTGTCTGGAAAATGTGCGGAGAATTTTTGAAGTACTCTGCAATCGTAATATTATCGAGTTTTTCTTCTTGCGAATCAGGCATTAACACTAACTTACTCAATAACATTCGATCCTTGTTATCTAATCCCAGGTGCCCACCATTAATAATTCCTTTACCGCCTTGAAGAAGACGCGCTTTATCAAATGTCCGATGATGGGCATCAAAGTCACGGGTATCCTCAGCTGCTGTCATCCCCGGCTCTGTCGCTGATGGAATCCGATCCAGTAAATCCATTAAATCGACATACGTTCGGTAATTTAGCATTCGACCGCCTCGAGCAACATAGCCCTTGGTATTGTCAATTGGATGATTCTTATTCCAATATTCATCCGTCGTTGTATTAGTGGGCGCACCATCGTTAGATCCATGATCATCCAACGAATAAAACGTAATTGCGTCACCATGCCAATGTCCTTCTTGGATCAAATATACAGCCGCAGCCATATTAGATAGTCCCGCACCGATCATAATTGCTTTTGTTTTTGTCATTTTGGGCACCTCCAAGTATTTTGAATCCGCTTTCACCCCGATTATAGTTCTCTTAATAGTCAAAGTCTACCAAAATGATTGCCTAGGGCAACATTTATAATCGTTGATATAACAAACTCTTTTTTAACTGGCATGATTTATGCTCTCAACTAATGCCCTCATTTATTAGTCTATTTTAACCGGCGCTTAGCAACTATTGTTGCTCCCATCATCCCCGCACGATCGCCTAATTTAGCCGTCACGACTTGACACGCTACGACTGCAATCTTTAAGCCATGTGCTTTAATAGCATTCTTAGTTGGGGTTAACAATCGTTTACCGGCATTGGCCATCCCACCGCCGATAATGACCATGGCTGGATTAAATAAATTAATGGCATTTGCCAAGCCGTAACCAAGTAGTTCACCGGTTTCTTGCCATACGGTATGGGCTAATTGGTCGTGCTGCTCGTCTGCTTCAGATATCATCTTAGCGGTAATTTTACTGGGATCATTTTGCGTCCAATCTGTCAGAATACTCGTTTCGCCATCTTTCAGTTTCTCTTGCGCAGTTTTAACAATTCCCCGCGCTGAAACATAGCGACCCAAACACCCTGTACTACCACAAGCACACGGTCGCCCATGTCGATACATATTCATATGGCCCAGTTCACCAGCACTGGCAGTAGTGCCATATAAAACACGTCCATCGAGCACGACTCCGGAGCCCAATCCTGTACCCAGTGTCACCATTAACAGGTTTTGTTGTCCAATTCCCGCACCAAATTGCCATTCACCATATAAGTTTACTCGGACATCGTTATCAATGAACACCGGAACGTGAAACTGGTCTTCAAAAATTTGCTTGATTGGAACATCTTGCCAATTCATGAAGTTAGGTGAGAACTTAGATATTCCGGTATCAATATCAAGTAGCCCCGGTACACCAATGCCAATTGCTTTCAGTGCTGTTGCTTGAAGTTGATTTTGTGTCAATAAAGCCTGAACAGCTACAATCATATTATCAATCACTATCTTTGAATTTGTTTCAGACTGTGTGGCACGCCAAATTTCATCAACTGGTTGTAACTGATCATCAAACAACCCCACTTTAATATTTGTACCACCAAGATCGATTCCAATGAACATTTTACTCACCCCTTCAGCATCTTGTTTCACGTGAAACTTATTTATTGTAATTACCATCTGCATACAAATTTTTAACTAGCGCTACTGTTGCCGCCATCATGACAAAATACATCACTAAAATAAAATACGGCATCGTGTTAGAACCCAACTTTTGTGCTAGTAAGCCAAATAAAGCCGGCATCAACATGGTCCCCACGTATGAAGCCGCCATCTGAGTTCCCATAATTGATTGGGAAATATCTGCGCCAAAATTGCGCGGTGTCAGAAAAATTAGATTGGGAAAGACGGTGCTATTACCAAAGCCAATTAAGAATAGCCCCGCGCCTGCCATCATAACTGGTAATGGCAACAATAATATAATGATTCCCACCAATAAAATTGCTTGACCGCCAAAAATAATCCGCCAGCTAGATACTCTACTAGCAATAATTCCTGAAACAAATCGACCAATCGTAATACCCAGGTAGTATAGGGTCACAACCTGAGCGGCATTAGCAGCCACCATTGTTCTAGCGTTAACTAAATAAGTCGCACCCCAGATGCCACAAGTAAACTCAATGGCACAGGTACCTAAAAAGATTACCCACACCCATTGAACTCCCGGAACTTTCATTATTGCCTTAAACCCTAATGTCGTTGTAATCCCCATTGTGTGGTCGTGGTTAGCATGAACCTTTTGCCACAAGGGTAACGTTACAATTAATAAGACCGTGATACCGAGTTGCAAATAAAAAGCCATCCGATAGCCATTACGCCAAGCGTTATTATTTGCCAGTGCATGTGCCATCAAATACGGACTAAGTGAGACACCGATACCATAAAAACAATGTAAAAAACTCATCTGACTTGCTTTGTAGTGTAGCGCGACATAATTATTCAGTGCAGTATCAATCGCCCCTGCGCCTAATCCCAGTGGAATCGCAAATAGACATAACCACCAAATACTACTAGACATTGAGAATCCCAATAATGCTGTTGCAGTTAATCCGGTACTTAATGCTGTAACTTTATCCGTGCCAAAATGATTTATTACCCAGGCAATAATTAGACTGGCAATAATTGTCCCACCGGAAATCAGTAGTGACACATAGTTAGCTGCGGATAGCGGTAAATTAAATTCGTGATAAATTGCCGGCCATGCAGCACCGAACAAAGAATCAGGAATTCCTAAGCCAATAAAGGCAATATAAATAATAATTAACAGTAAAGTTGCCATAACTACTCCTTAAATGAAAGCCTATTCAAAGTATATAGTGTGAGTGTTGGCTAAGCAATCAAAAAAAGGCTGTAGTAAAAAAAACGATTGTTTTTTACTACAGCCCTTTATTATTGACTAATTTTATCACTCTTGTTATTTAGATATCGCTCTCAAATACCAGCCAGTAGCAATCAATAACAGCACGCCACAGATGGCAAAAATCCACGCTAACGAAATTACATCAGCAAGTGGTCCAAGCCCAAGACTCCCAATCAGTAGCATTAAACTACCAATCATTTGATACGCCGCAAACGTCCTGCCCATATACTCAGGTGCCGCGGTTGTTTGAATAATCACCGCTTGGGCAGTCATAATATACGGAAAGCTCCACCCTGCTAGAAACATTGTCATCAGATATAGCCACATATTAGGCATGAATCCCATTGCCACCATTGCGATGGCAAACCCACCAACGGCAATTCCAAGTACTCGTTCATTATTACTAAATTCTTTTTTCTTGGCCACTAGTAGTCCACTAATAATTGAACCACCGGCCCATAAAATCTCTTGGAGAGTTAAGTTAATAACTGTGGCGCCAAACTTTCGTTGAATTAACAGTAAACTTAATACGGTTGCTGGGGTCATTAGCAAGTATGCTAACGCATTGATCGTAAATAATCGTCGCAACTTTAGATTGTTGAATAAATACTTAAGCCCCGTCAATACTGCTTGTTCATGTTGCTTAATTGCCTCTGCTGCTTCATCCACCTTGACTATCTTGAGCTTAATTTTGGTCATACATAACAGTTCAATAGCAGCGGTAGCCACATCAATCATTAGCGCCCAATATAAATTAAAGTTGGCTAAAATCAAACCACCAATCATCGGTGAAAGTAATGTCGATAATGACATTAAAGTTTGATTGATACCATTAATTCGGGTTAATTCGTTTTCTGGCACCAATTGCGGATAGGCTGAGCTCACCGCCGGTTGTTGAATTCCCTGACCAATTGAGCGTAATGCCGCAAATAGCATCAGCAACCACAATGAACGTAGCCCCACGCCCCACATAACCGCAAGACCCAAAGTTAGTAGTGCAATTGATCCGTCAGCTCCCATGATCAGCCATTTTCGCGAGTAGCGATCTGCCCACGTCCCACCAATTAAACTAATTAAAATCTGTGGCAACAATGTACTAACTGTAGCCATTGCTAGCCACAATCCCGAATTAGTTGTTAAACTAATATACCAAGTTATCGCATACCCAGTAACCATGGTACCAAATAGTGAAATATTTTGACTCGCTAAAAATAAATAACCTTGTTTTTGCCAATGTTGTTCCATAAGTAAAACTCCTTTTTACCTCAGCGGAGTCATTGACAGCGCTGGGAAATTAATTTTGGGGTTGCTTGGTGGTTTTAACAACAAAAATTTTTGCCATCATAATTCTCCTTTGCATGACTAACATTGAATTAGTCGTTTACTATCCAATACAATACATAATTTAGTTAAAGAGGGCAACTTTTAAATATTTTGAATGGTTAAAAAGATACTTTTCTTGACCTATATCCGGCTTATAGTAATATGAACAAGCGTATTAGATTGAGAGGAGTAACTAACAATGGATTTACAATTAAATAATAAGACAGCTCTCATAACAGGCTCAACCAAAGGGATTGGTAAAGCAATTGCCATACAAATGGCTCGTGAAGGGGCCAATATCATTATTAACGGTCGCAGCAAAGAGGCCGTTGATGCGGTTGTAGCGCAACTCAAAACTGAATTTCCAGATAATCAGTTTTGTTCCGCTGCCTATGATTTAGCTGCTGAAGATCAGGTCGATCAATTAACTAAACAATTTGCCGATATCGATATTTTGGTCAATAACATGGGGATTTTTCAGCCAATGGACTACTACCAAATTGATGATGCGACCTGGCATAAATTTTTCGACACTAACGTCTTAGCCGGCAACCGGCTCGCCAAATTTTACCTACCTAAAATGATTCACCATGGCTTTGGTCGCATTATCTTTATTGCTAGTGAAGAAGCATTAATGCCCTCGGGTGAAATGGCACAATACAGTATGACTAAAACAATGAATCTTTCATTAGCCAAAAGCTTATCAAAATTGACTAAGGGAACAAATGTGACTGTCAATACAGTCATGCCTGGATCCACTCTGACTGAAGGTGTTCAGTCAATGCTTGATGCCATGTATAAAGATAGTGGTTTTTCACAAGCACAAAGAGAGCAAGATTTCATGAGCAAGCATCGCCCGTTGTCACAAATCCAACGGCTGATTAAGCCAGATGAGATTGGTCGATTTGTCACATTCGTGGCTAGTCCGTTAGCTGGAGCTTTTTCTGGTGAAGCTTTACGTATGGATGGCGGGATGGTTCCGACTATTTTCTAATTTACCGGTTTACTGTTTATTATTAAGCAAAAAAGATGGATGACAAAAAATAAATTTTGTCATCCATCTTTTTGGGCTGTTATGATCTGTTAGCTAATCGTTTTATTTTTATTGACAAAATGTGCTCCGCAAAGCAGTCACCTATGGTATAAGTAAATAAATCCTGTATACGCTAATCGCGTATACAGGATTTATTTACTTATACCACGGTGACTAAACGCTTTGCTACGCACTCTAGATATATTGTACCAACGTCATTAAAATTGGTACCACAACTACGAACAATACTGTACTAGTGGTTACCACATTGGTTGCGTACTCAACATCACCATGCGATTGCCCCGCCAAAATTGGTAAAACTGCTAGACCTGGTGCTGCTGACTGAATAATCAACGTACTTGATTCTAGTGATGGCATGACACTTCCGACATGGCCACTGACTAAAATAACGGTGATCATAATTGCTGGTGCAATAATGAATCGACCCAATAATGCCCAAATTGTGTCTTTATCAAAGTGGATTGATTTCAATCCTGCATCTGATAACACAATTCCAATATAGATCAAAGACATTGGTGTAACAATTCCACCAACCATGCTCAAGGTGGAATCAATCCAGCCTGGTACCGGAATTGCGAGGAGTAAAAATACTAATGCAACTAAGAAACCAAGTAGTGGTGCTGGTAGCAGCTTACGCCAATTGAAAGATTGATCTGAACTTTTTTCTTTAGTGGGATCATCATTTGAAATAAAGAATACCCCGATCGCCCATGTCGAAACAGTGTTCATAACATAGTAAATCAAGAAATACGGCATACTCTTAACACCAAATAATGCAGTGTTCAATGGTAACCCAATAAAAATTGTGTTGGCATTGACGAACATATTAATAAATGTTCCCCGACGGCCAGGTCGAACCCGTAGTAATTTACTCAACAGCCACGCAATTAAATACCCTACCGCGAAACTAATTAATGCGTATAACAAACCGCCAGACAACTCAACTAGTTTGTCACGCGTTAAATACTTCAACACTGAAACAAAAATTGAAGCTGGTAATGCAATGTTCATAATCAAAAACGAAATACTACCCTTAAAATTGTCATCAAACTTATTTTTCTGGCGCAAATAATACCCCAGCGCAATTACCAAAATAATCTCAACAACACTCTCCACCGAAGTGATGAAAGCAGTCATGATAACACTCCTTATCTAACCTTTATTTAATTAATTCATCTGATAATGATGAATATTTTGGTTCCCATTTAATATCAGCAACGGCCTTAGCTGCATCATTTGTTTCAACTCGACTAATTTCTTGCTCAATTGCACTAGCAGCAACTGCCTGAGCTACTGTTTGTGAAAAGTCAGCCAGCTTAGTGACAGGTGGCAATACTGCAGCCCCTGGTTGACTTGCATCGACAATTCCGCCAAGTGAATGTGCAGCCTTTGAAATCATTTCATCATTTAACACAGTTGCTTTAGCAGCTAACGTACCCAAACCAAGACCAGGATAAACCAAAGCATTATTGGCTTGGCCAATTTGGTAGGTTACACCATTATAGTTAACGTCTGGTGCTGGAATTCCCGTTGCTACTAATGCATGACCATCAGTCCATTTAATTAAATCCTCTGCCTTCGCTTCAGCTAACTTAGTTGGATTAGATAGTGGGAAGATAATTGGACGATCCGTATGTGCAGCCATTTCCTTAACAATATCTTCAGTAAACGTTCCTGGTTGAGTTGAGGTTCCCACTAAAATAGTTGGGTGAATGGCCTTAACCACAGCTGCCAAGCTCGTTAATTCATCAGGATGGTCAAATTCTGAACGCTTCCGAGCGAATGGTTTTTGTTCAGGAGTCAATGTTTCATCGTCATCAAATAACATCCCTTGCTTATCAATCATATAAAAATGAGTTCTTGCTTCTGCTTCGCTCATTCCTTGTTCAACCATTTCAGCCATGATTCGTTCCGTAATCCCAGCACCTGCAGTTCCAGCACCAAAACTTAGGTAACGTTGCTCACTTAACTTTTGCTTTGAAATTTGTAAAGCACCTAAAATACCGGCTAAGACAATAATTCCAGTACCTTGTATGTCATCGTTAAATGTAACAATGTCTTTTTGATATTTCTGCAAAATTTTAGCGGCATTATCACGGCCAAAATCCTCAAAGTGTAAGTACATTGCAGGAAATAGTGCTTCAGCATTTTGTACGAATTGATCAACAAACTCAAAGTACTGATCTCCACGAACTCGCTCATGACGATTACCTAAGTATAATGGATCGTCTAACAATGTTTGGTTATTGGTACCAACGTCCAATACAACTGGTAAAACATGACTTGGATCAATCCCAGCGGCAGCAGTATAAACCATTAACTTACCAACCGCAATATCAACTCCATTAGTCCCCCAGTCACCGATACCTAAAATACCTTCAGCATCAGTAACTACGATTAGTTGAATATCACGACCATCAGCTGCATTGATTAATGTTTCTTTCATTGAATCTGGATCATCAATCGACAAAAAGGCAGCAGACTGTGGATCAACGAATAGTTCCGACTAGTTTTCAATCGTATCAGCAATCGTTGGATCATATACGATTGGCATAAATTCAGCTACATGTTGGCTGAACAATTTGTAATACAACACACGGTTAGTATTGAAAATTTCCATCAAAAAAAGGCGTTTTTCAAGATTACTTGGCTTTGTTTGATACTGACCATAAGTTTGTGCAACTTGTTGGTCGAGTGTTTGAATCATCGGTGGAACTAGACCTGCCAAATGAAGGCTCTGTCGTTCTGCCTTTGAAAAAGCTGTTCCTTTATTTAAAAATGGATCGTTTAAAATTTGTGTTGGTTTCATAGATTATTCCTCACTTTCTGAATACAGTGAGCAGTCTAAGCCTTGCGAAAAACTATAGTCAAATCAGTTTGTTATGATAAAATATATTTATATGATAAATTTGAATGGGTTGGTTCGTTCGAGGAACCTAGACGTACGAACTAGCATTATTTATTGTGCTGAAACGTGTTAATTCAACCAGCCTTCTAGGGCTACCCGGTTGAATTAACACTCTAAGATTGGAGTTGCCATGAATTTTCGTGATTTGGAATATTTTGTTCAACTAGTTAAAGACCGGAATTATACTAAGACTGCTCAAGCCTTTAATATCAGTCAGCCAACCATTACATATGCTATTAAACGACTGGAAAACGAGCTCAAAGTCCAGCTATTTATTCGTGACCAATCTCATCATCAACTTGACTTAACGCTTGCTGGCCAAGAATTTAATGACCATGCTCAAAACATTTTACAAGAATTGACAACCGCAAAGGCCGATCTACTAGCGTTAAGCCAACAAAAAATTCGGTTTGGCTTACCACCAATAATTGGCACATATTATTTTCCCCAATTAGCAAAAGTTCTTATTAAGGAAAACATCATGTCCCATCTCCAAACCATAGAAGGTGGTTCCGCTACGCTGCAAGAAAAACTGTCAACCGGCGAACTAGACGTGGCTTTACTGGGTGCAATTTCACCACTAAAACTCAAAAATATTAAAACATTACCACTTGTCAGAACCGACTTTAAAGTGATTGTCAGTCCGGATCACCCTTTAAAAAACAAACAGTCCATTAATTTTGCTGCACTAAAAAACGAATCCTTCATTGCATTAAAAGAAGGATTCGTTCATCCAGCTGCATTTCGACAACTAACTACGGCTAATCATTTTCAACCGCAAATTGTCTATACAACTCCAGATATAAATGTATTAAAAGGCATGGTCCATGAAAATGTTGGTATCAGTCTTCTTAGCGAACTGGCCTTAAACAATGAACAAGAAGTTCATGCTATCGATTTAGCAGATCAAGATCAACCACATTTTGAGATTGTGCTAGCCTACCGGCCCCAGGTTAACCCCTTAATCGACAAACTGATCAATGCTTTGAGTCAGCCTGTAGATCAATTTCCATTTCCTGGGAAATAAAATTTATGCATAGTTCAATTGAAAATTAGTTGCATCATAGAAATGCCATTTATGTGCAAACAAATAGTGGCTGAGTAAGCCCATTATAATTGGTAGCACCAAAAACAACACCGTGATTAAACTAACCGAACCAAAAGTCGGTGCCCCCATGGCATCTAATGCTGCCAACGGGCCAATTAAACCAGAAAAACCAAATCCTGCACTCATTGCAGTTCCTTGAATATTGAATAACGCACCGATGCCACCCAGAATGCCGGCATTGATACTGATTGGAATCATTAATTTTGGCCGCGACATGATATTAGCCATCTGCATCTTAGGAGAACCCAGAAAATGAGCCAACGATGTTCCTACCGAATTAACTTTCCAACCATAGATAGCTAGTGCAAAGCTGGCAGCAACAATCCCTAAATTAGCTGATCCTGCTGCAACGCCATGAATATTAATAGCTGCTGCAATTCCAACAGAAGAAATTGGAGAAATAATCAACAATGCAAAGATAATTCCAAGTAAAATCCCCATAATTATCGGTTGTAAATTAGTCAACTGCATAATTCCAATCCCAAGGATTTGGGTGATTTTACTAACTGGACTCAGTGTCAAACTACCAATTCCACCTGCAATCACCAGCACTAGCATCGGAATCAACAAAATGGTGTAAGCTTTCAACCGTTCACCCAATAATAGAATTAACAAGTACCCAATTAAAATTGTAATCGCAATATTAATCACATCACCTGTGCCGCTAACAACAAATCCATTGGCACCTGGTTTGAAATTCCCCGCTCCCATGACAGCAGCCAGAGAAAGTGATGTTGTTTGAATTGGTGAAAAATGTGCTAGCATTCCGACACAAACGGCACTCACCGCTGGTAACAAAACCATCGCTGCATTTGTCAGCGCCATAACTGAACTGGCAGCTGGAAAAATCGGCACAATCGCCTTCAAAATCTTATTTAGTAACGCACTAGGCACAAGTGCAACAATAATTCCAATCGACAATCCATTTAGGACATTCATAATTACTTCACGACTAGTTGGTTTGGTTGATTTTATGGGTACATTTTGTGTCATTAAGAGTTCTCCTTGCATTTAATAGTTTATGCTGTTTTTTGCTGAACATAGGCTTGAATTCGGCTAACTGCTTTATTTAAATCTTCAGTGCTAGCTGCATAACTAAGTCTAACGTACCCTTCACCTCCAGGTCCAAAAGAAGCCCCTGGAATGACCGCAACTTTTGCTTCTTTAGCTAGTTCATAGCAGAATTTCCAACTATCCTGGGTTAAAGTTGCTGGAATTTTAGCGAACAGATAAAAGGCACCATTAGGACTAGCACATGTAAAACCAGCTTTTGCTAACCCGTCTAATAATAAATCACGTCGTTTACGATATGTTTCGCGCATTTTAGCACCATCATCCATTCCATGTTCAAATGCTTCTTGTGCTGCTACTTGAGCATTTGTGGTAGCCGATGTGATTGCAAATTGGTGCACCTTACCGATTTGAGTAATCACGTCCGCCGGCCCGCACAACAATCCAATTCTCCAGCCAGTCATTGCGTGCGACTTTGATACTCCATTCAACACTAATGTCTGCTCAGGTAGAATTGTTCCCATTGAAGCATGAGTCCCATCATATGTTAGCTCGCTGTAAATTTCATCACTGATGCAAAAAATATCATGTTGGGCAATGACTGCAGCTAGCTTTTCTAAATCTGCCTTTTTGTAGGTAACTCCGGTTGGATTTGTGGGGAAATTAAGAATAACTGCTTTAACAGTATCTTTATTTTCCTCAATTGCAGCGGCCAATTTTTCTGGCGAAAGGATGAACCCATCATCTGAAGTATCGACAAAGATTGGTTTCGCGCCATTCAACATGGTAACTGGAATATAAAGCGGAAAAATTGGCGTAGGAATAATAACTGTGTCGCCAGCGTTTAAAATTGCGGTTAAGGAAGAGTAAATTGCCTCTGTCGCTCCTGTAGTAACTAAAATTTGAGATTCAGGATCATAGTCTAATGCATATTTTTGTTTTAAAAAATTGGCAGCTGCTGTACGTAATCCTAAAATACCACGAGAGTTAGTATAGTGGCTTTCGTTATTTTCAATACTCTTAATTGCTGCCTGTTTCACGTGGTCTGGCGTGTTAAAATCAGGCTCCCCAAGCGTTAATTTGACGATATCTGGAATTTCAGCAATTTCTTGATTAAATTTCAAAATATCAGATGGAGTTAAAGCAGCAACTTCTTTTTTCATACGACCAATCAAACGACTCATTTCTATTCCTCCTAAAATCAGAGTGTTCATTCAACCGGGTAAATGTCGAAAGCTAAGTTAATTAATCATTGTTTGCGAATTTGGCGAATAATGGTTAATTAATTTAGCTCTAGCCATTTGGTTGAATTGACACGTTTCAGCAACAAAGCACTAATCAAACTATATTGATGTTCAACCCAAGTAATACAAGATAAACCGCGATTGAACTTCATACATCCGTGATCAATTAGCACCTAACAACAAAAACCCCTCACAGTCACTTAACATGACTGCAAGGGGTTCATTGGTACTACTTTCCCAGCCCACACAGTCAATTACCGTGATCTGTGCAGCCGGTTTATTTCAACCTAAAAGACTTTCGGCTCCCACAAATCACACATGGAAAAACCGGAAGTAATATCGGCAATTATTCAATTGAGTTTGTGATACTTGAACCATAATTAAAAACTCCTTTGAAATAAATATGCTTTTATCATACCATTTTAATTTTTATAATCAATCCTTAATTTTAAGTTCATTAGCAAAGACGACTATTAATCTATTTACTCCATTTCATGTGGAGCTCCTGCTCACCAGTTTCAGCATCAAATGATTTTGCAATAATCGTAAAATTATTAGCTTGATAAAATTTAATAGCAGCTATATTTTTGACGAATACTCCTAAGTCTAATTCAGAGTGATCCTCTTTTAATGCCATAACAATTGCCTTACCGATGCCACTACACCGATATTTATGCGCAACAAATATCCCCGCAATATAATTACCAACAAGCCCTGTGAATCCAACAATCGCATTGTCTTTTTTAACTATATAAACATTAGCTGATGCAATTTGCGTTCTAACATCATCGACAGCATTTGACCAATATGACGGCTCAATAAAGTCATGGGCTTCCAAATTACTTGTCAGCCAAATCTGCATAATTTGGTTTAATTCTAACTTATTAATGTATTTTAAACGCTTTACTTCCATCATTACTCCTAATTGTCACGATGTTGTTTCACATGAAACAGTGCAATTCATCCCACAATTATTTAATGTTCAGTTACCTTCACAACATAATTATGTTATACTATCTCCCGAAGGTGCCAAATCTTAGCGAACGGAAGACGTTCGTTGCGTGTTTACACGCCGCGCTCTAATACTGAGCGTTTTAACAGCCACTACCGACTACTTAGGTGGCTGTTTTTTTTGTGCCATTAAATCAAACTTTTAAAAATTTGATCCACAATCGCATCCCCTGACCGAAACGTAACATCATTAATATATGGTCGTGGACTAGCAGTCGTAAACCACTGTTTACCCTCCGTTGGAATTCCCCAAACATACAAATGTTGATTAGCTTCACCATCTACAATCAACTGTTGCGTTACAGTATCAACATTCAAAGCACCAGTCTTAAATTCTGTACCATCAGCTAAAACCAATTCGTGTGGTTGTGCTAATTTATCAGCAAGTAAATGCTGCATTAACTGATTTTGACTCTGTTCGACCTTAATAGATGGCAACCGTGCCTCCAATAAATAGTCAGCTGTGTATCGTTGCTCTGGTTTTAACTTTGACCAAGTAACAAATTTAGCTACGTGCTCATCTGTATCAACCATCATTTCTGGTCCTAGTATTTTAACAATTCCAGCTAAAACTAATGCTCGTAGCTCTTCAATTCTAATTTCTGGTGGTCCAACCGCTAAATGTGAGTTTTCATAATTAAATTGACCTAAAAAGTCCTTGCGATAATCATCTGGACTCAAAAGCTGATAATTAACAATTTGCCGTAACACGTCGCGAATATCACGAAAAACTTCTAGTGCTGAGGTTAAAGGACCTGTTTTTGTTCCTTCATTAGCAGCATCTGCATCTCGTTGTAAATAGTCAGCCATTACTTCAGGGTCCGAACTATCACCAATAAACTTAGTGGGATTCATTAATTTTTCCCAATTAAAATAATCGTCACTATCAATCTCAGATTGCAAAACTACCTGGGTTGGATCTGTTGCCAAAGCAAATTGTGTTAAAAATTTCTCAACATTCATTTGTGAATATTTTTGCTGAATTAGTTTTTCGTAATAAACATATTCAACCTCATGATGGGCCATTGTTAAAAAATCTTCTCCAGCAATCCCACCTTTTAATTGAACATCATGAAACCATTTTGGCGTAAAAAAGTGAGCCGTTGCTCGTTCATCATTCTTTTTTTCATTACGTCCTTTGGCTCGCAGTGGCACCCCTAGGCGTGAACCTGCTACAATTTTTGGTTCTCGACCAGAAGCATGATAAACCAATTGACCGGCACTAGCACGTGTAAACTTACCACCACGACCGGTGGTTAACATAGCGACTGCATCAAAAAAGCTTAGTCCGAGTCCTCGAGCAATCATCGTTTGACCCGCTGCCAAGTTTTCAAAATCGTACTCTTGTGGCTGTGTTGGATAAATGTAATTAATCCCAACTTGATTAGCAAACTGGCGTAGTTTAACTTGCTCTGGAGTAGGTTTGTTTTCACAATGTCCTAGCGCCATCACAACATAGTCCGCATGCAGCTCATGATTACTAGTTTGAACTAGGTATTCATTTTCATTCACTCCAGATTGAACCTTAATTGCTTCTTCATACACCATTGATAAAGTGATTTCAGCAATTAAACGGGTTTGTAAATATTCATAAAACCAATTCAAATAAACACCGAATAGTCCCCGTGAGGCATACCCATTGCTCTTCAGATCTGTGATTTCGTTTAGTAACTCTTTTTTTTGTGCAATATTATTTTCTTGAATATATTGCGCTGCTTTGGTTTTGATCCAATCATACAAATTCAATCCAGGTACAATTGGACCGTTGATTTCACTTGTTTGATCAGTGAACATCGTAATTTGGTCCGGGTTAGTATTCATAATTAAGTCGTGTGACTGATTGGGTTGCCACACACGACCGCCCACACCAAATGGATCAACCAGCGTGATGGTTAATTGACCAAATTGATCTGTCTTTTTTTGCCGTTCAATTATTCTTTCCGCTGCCACTAATCCACGTGGCCCCGCTCCGATTAACACAATATCCATAAATATCCTCCAGAAAGTAAATCAATAAGTTCAGTATATTTCTATCAATATGTTTTTGCACGTTTTTAGTTAAAAATGATAGCTATTACTCGTATATTTCGATGAATTTTGATCTCTAAGTAAAGATTTCAGTGTAATCTAAAAATAAGCACACCGTGATTCAAAATACGAATCATGGTGTGCTTATTTTCACGTTACATTTCAACTCCTAAACGGGGGTGATCACAATCTCTTTTATTGATAACTAATCCCACGCTTAAATCTTTTCCAGAAACTTGTATCATCCGTTTGCAACATCAGTCCCTCATAAATTCGACTGATGTACTGAACCATCAAGATAATACTACCAATTAAAATTAACAGTGAAATTGCTACTTCCCAACCATTCACACTTTGATCAATGATCCGTAACGGCATGAAATATGATGAAAAGAATGGAACGTATGACATAATTTTAACGATCATTACATCGGCGTTATTTTGAAATGGAAAAGTCGCAAAAAAGGCAATCATTCCCAAGTAAGTCGCTGGTTGTGCTGCTTTAGTAGCATCCTCTGCCTTAGCAACTAGTGCGCCACTAAAGGCGGATAAGATAGTATATAAAATAACTCCTAAAAATAAAAAGACCAAGTTAATGCTGAGTAAATTAGATAATACTTGGCTAATTAAATCCTGATTACTATTCACAAAACCTTTGGTAAAGGACATATGTTGAGCCACAAGATAGCTACTCCAACCTCCAACTACATAAGCCACTAATTGAGTCAAAATAACCAACAATACTCCTAAAATTTTACCGACAAAATATTTTCCCGCAGTGGTGCTCGAAAATATTATTTTCATAATTTTGGTGCCTTTTTCGGAAGCAATTTCAGTAGCTGTAATTGACGAATACGTAATCAAGATCATATATACCATCACGACCATTATCCAAAACGAAATCAGTCGTGCGATTTTTGCTCGCCCAGTTTTTTTATGAACGATTTCATTGTATTGTGGCTGCTGTTGCAGTGCTTTCGCTTGGTCAGGGCTCAACTTAGCATTGGCGAGATTAAGTTGCTGCTGTTGTTGCACGATAAATGAATTAACTTGATTCTTAATCTGAACTTCAGGTGTTTGCCCACCACGAAAAGTTGCTGATACCCTTGTTGCTGTGGTGTCAAAGATAACATACCCTGTAATTTGATTTTCTGCAACTGCCTTTTTAGCTTCTTTTACCGAATCGACTGATGCTTTTACTTCATCTTTATTTTGCTGAATAAACTGCTTTCTAAGCGCAGAATGTTCTGAAATAACAGCGATTTTATTACTGCTTTCGCCAGAACTATAGTTAATATAGCCTAATCCAAATGACAATACCAAAATCAAAAACGGTGCGATTACAAGTGCCAAGAAACTCCAGGATTTGATTTGCCGCAGAAAAGTTTCTACCGTGATAATCCAAAGTTTACGCATTTGGTTCACCTGCCTTCAACTTAAAAATTTCATCCAATGTAGGTGCTTGTTGACTGAACTCTTCAACATATTTTCCGTTGGTTAACTGTTGAAATAAATCTGGACCAACAGCCGGGTCATCCAGCTTCAGTAAATATCGATGATCAGCCAGTCGTTCAACTGCAGTTACGTGCGCTAATTTAATCAACCGGTCGTAATCCCAACTATTTGTAGTAACAAATAAATGATTCTTACCAAACTGGCTCCGAACATCTTCTATTCGACCACTTAATACCACTCGACCTGCTTTAAGCATAATTAATTGATCACATAATGTTTCAACATTCCCCATATCATGACTAGAAAAAATAATTGCCGTTCCTTGTTTTTTGGCCTCAAAAATCGCTTGTTCTAACAAATCTACGTTAACTGGATCAAGTCCGCTAAATGGTTCGTCCAAAATTAATAGTTTCGGTTGATGAATTAGTGTACATATTAGCTGTATTTTTTGTTGATTTCCTTTCGATAAATCCTTAATCTTGTCAGTCCGTTTCCCCTTAACGGCAAATTTATCCAGCCAGACATCAATTTTTGGCCTGATCTCTTTGGCCGCTTTACCTTTTAGTCGCGCTAAATAAATGATCTGCTGTTCAACAGTCAATTTAGGCATTAAACTACGTTCTTCAGGTAAGTAGCCAATTTCATTAAAAACGGTTTCCGTAATTGGAGCATCATTCCAACTAATCTGACCATCATATTTCAAAAAATTCAAAATGCTATGAAATGAAGTCGACTTCCCAGCACCGTTTTGTCCAATTAGTCCCATAATTTGCCCAGACTGAACACTAAAGCTAACATCATTTAACGCTTGTAAATCCCCAAATTGTTTTGACAAGTGCTTAATTTCTAACATCGTTTTCCTCCCATCCATTGATAACTTCAATGCTTATACTTCCTAATTCTAATCATATCAAATTTAGCCACTAAAAAAAGCTTTCTCGTTAATTGTCAGCGGGTAAGCTTAATCTAAGTTATTTAATTTAGACATCAACATGGTGTTTCAATTGTGGAAAAATATGTTTATCAGACCAGCTCATCATTGCACCTTGCGCAACTAACGCTAAAACTGTTCCATAACCAATTGCCTTTAATTGCCTAGTTGCCATTACTGATACCACGGTAATTAAAATCGGTGGGACATAACTGACCCATTGTCCTAAAATAGCTGAACCACGTAAAAATTTAAACCGAAGAATATATGATAAGTCATCATTAGGGTGCATCAAAATATTTGATCGTTGATAAATTGACACAGCCATCGAGATCACTAAAATCCCAACTGTATCAAGAAAAATTTTAGTTATCAAGCTATAGTGGGGTACGCCCACCCAATTCCAAAATAACGTAATGAAAGAAACAAGGTAACTAAACGGAAATGCATACAGTAGATTGGAAAAAAAACGGCGCCGATCAAAATGACCCAGAATAATTTGATTAGTTATCGTAATGACAATTCCATAAATAAAAAGCGTTGTTCCTAGTGGAATGTGAATCCAATTTGACAGATTAACTGATGAGCCAGTCCAAACAGCACTTCCTAAGTCAGTCGAAATCGTAAGTGCATTCCCAGCAGCATTCATTAAAATCGACAATCCTAAAAAATCCATTCGTTGTTTAAAGTCTTGCATCTTGGCCAAACTGTCATCACTTCCTTTTCTCTGTAAATTTTAGCACTTATAACGAAAAACGTAACGGACAACCTAACCAATCTTTGCTTCAAAGATTCTCGTCTGTGCCGAGATGAGGTGCTGAATCAACTGAAATAGTAGTAAAATCCACCCAAACGCTAAAATAAAACCGATTAATTCAAAGGCAGTTAATGATAGGTATCCCACAAATTGAAATAAAATATCGGTTAATACCAACACCCCGCCAATAATATATGATGTGATTAAAAAATCCCGATTAGCTTGGGGCAATAACCACTTGATTCCCACGATCAGAATAATAATAAAATAAATTAACATTCGGGCAAGCTGATCGTGAAAAATATGAAAAGCGGTATTGTTCGGAAAGGCTCCCACTCCACCAAGATCGACAGCGGCCAACGTTAAAATTACCCGCAAAGTTGTTAACTGCCATGTTCGTGGGTATGCTTCTTGCAGTGAAACAAACAAATAATCAATTAAAGCAATCATAATTAACGCCGAAAAAATCAGTGTTAAGTTAAAACTCCAACTATTGCTGGCTAAGTCAGTACCAAGATAGCTAAGATTATGTTGCCACCACCTTCGTTGACTGTTGGAAGCCATTGAGATGACAACACCACTACTGATAATCGCCATGAATAATGACGTCAACATCAATGGTGAAATCGATTGAGCAGCTAAAATCATTAAATAATTAATTACACTACTAAAAATAAAAAAGATAAATGTAGAGGTTAACTGATCAAAACTAGCTCCAGTAAAAATAAGGCCGAAAACCCAAAAAATACCAAGAAGTGCCAATAACAAAATCAACGCAAATGAAAGTACAATGGTTGGAAAATTTCGCCAGTAAATATTGCGTGAAGTCGAATTAGTGGTACTTTTTCTACTTTTGACAAAGAAAATAATGAACAAGATAGTCCCCGTAATTACCCCTAAAATGATTAATGCGGTCGCAATCGAAGTAGTGCCGACTAGTGGAATTTGAGTTTGTTTTTGATTTAAAAAAAACAAATAAAAACCGATACTTGTAATAAAAGTTGGCACTAGCGACCACCACAAAGATACTCGTTGTGTTATTTCCTCTAGTGGTTGTAACATCACCCCATTATTTCTCACTGTAAATCGAACAGTATCACCATCGTCTAAATGTAATTTATCAACTACCTCTGTTGGTAATTCAACTTTGAGGTTTTTATTCATATTCAGTACGCTCCCAATTAAACTTAATTTACTTCATCCTTATATCTTTGTTGCAGCTTTTTTTCGCTATAGTTGAGTAAGTCTGCAGCTTTAATGTCATAATGCGATCCCAAAACGAGTAATTGATCTAGCGCATCAGCTAATTCTTCCATCAAATTATCGCGCAATTCAGCTTCCGTTAAAGATTGCTCCCCAGGGTGGTCACGACCAATTTCAAGCGATCGTACTGCCCGCGACAACTCACCTATTTCTTCGCTAATAAAGTTAAGTCGAATGAATGGTGATAATTGATACCACCCACGATGACGATAAAAATCAGTTAACCATTGTTGATGTTCGTTGATCTGCATTTGTATCCTCCGAAAATAAGTAATGCGTTTATTATATCGCACTTAACACCGTAAAATTAGGGACAAAAAAACGGCTGGAATTTTCCAACCGTTTTTAGACTTGCTGATTCTTAGATTACGCCTTGCGCCATCATTGCATCAGCTACACGCTTAAATCCTGCAATATTAGCACCAGCTAAGTAATCCTTACCGAGACCATATTCTGCAGCAGCTGTTGCAGATTCTGTAAAAATATTTTGCATAATTGTTTTTAATCGTTGATCAACTTCTTCGAACGTCCAAGACAGTCGTTCGTCGTTTTGACTCATTTCTAGTGCTGAAACAGCAACGCCACCAGCATTCGCTGCCTTAGCAGGTCCTAATAACACATTCGCTTTTTTAAAGACTTCCACCGCTTCTGGTGTACTTGGCATATTTGCACCTGAAGCAACCACTTTAGCACCATTTTGTACCAATCGAGCTGCTCTACCGCCATCGATTTCATTTTGTGTTGCACTTGGAAGAGCAACATCATAATCCACATCAAAGTCCCAAACTGACCCTTCATGATATTCAGCAGTTTCCACTCGCTGTGCATACAATTTAATGCGACCACGCTCAACTTCTTTAATTTGTTGCACAAGTTGGTAATCAATTCCATTGGGATCATAAACGAATCCATCCGAGTCAGAGACTGTTAGGACAGTGGCACCTAATTCAGTTGCTTTTTGAACTGCATAAATAGCAACGTTTCCAGAACCAGATATCTTAACTTTTTTACCCGCTAATTGTTCACCCTGAGCGGCTAACAGTGCCTCGGTATAATATAGTAATCCAAATCCAGTTGCCTGAGTTCTTGCTAAACTACCACCATAGCTGAGTCCTTTACCGGTTAAAACTCCTGCTTGATAACCGTTTAAACGGCGATACTGACCATACATAAACCCAATTTCACGCGCACCCACTCCGATATCACCAGCAGGAACATCCAGATCTGGACCAATGTGTTTTTGCAGTTCGGTCATAAAGCTTTGAGTGAAACGCATAACTTCACCATCGGATTTGCCCTTCGGATCAAAGTCACTACCACCTTTACCACCACCAATTGGTAAACCGGTTAAACTATTTTTGAAAATTTGCTCAAAGCCTAAAAATTTAACGATTGAAAGGTTAACACTTGGATGGAATCGTAAACCACCTTTGTAAGGCCCAATGGCACCATTAAACTGAACCCGAAACCCACGATTTACTTGAACATTGCCAGCATCATCAACCCATGACACTCGAAACTGAAAAGCACGTTCTGGCTCCGTTAATCGTTCAATTAAATTTGCTTTAATATACTCTGGGTGTTTTTCCAACACTGGGGTTAATGTATGGAAAAAATTGTCGACAGCTTCTAAAAATTCTGGTTGTGCGCCATCACGCTCAACAATTTTGGCGCGGACTGTTGCTAAATAAGTTGTTGCTTCTGACATCGGTTCATCAACCTTTCTATGACAAGCATCAAAAAACATTCTTCAAATTATAGCATATTGAAAATAGCAATCGTTCGGTAAACACTAATTACTTTGATTACTAAGTTTAATTTAGTAAATAGTTAATTATATTAAGAAAAGAACACGTTAAATTAGAAAATATCTCATTTAAATTTATGGTTAATATTCATTACTTTAAAAGCACTTTGAGTAAAAATAAAGCAATAAAATTAACCAAATTTTAATTTTAGTGTTTACAAATTAGTTAAACTAAGATATGCTATGAAAATCAAATTATTAGAGGAGTAAATAAATATGACAGTCAACGTTCGAGTCGAAATTATTATTATTTAGCGTGAGTGACAATTTAATTTGTTGCTCGCGCTGATTCGCGAGCAGCGTTGGCTAAAGCCAAGGGTGTTCATCGCTCTTGGCTTTTTATTTATTTTTCGGCAAGGAGGAATAGGATTTCTAAGATTTTTAGTTCGATCAAATACATAGAACAGGAAGTGAATATACCATGGAAACAACTACAGAAGCTTTACAAACGAACAAATCACAATCAATTGAACGTGACCCTATCAAAACAGTCATTTTTGCATCAATGATCGGAACTGCGGTTGAATTTTTTGACTTCTACGCTTATGGAACTGCTGCGGCTACATATTTCCCGAAAGTGTTTTTCCCATCTCTAACCCCAACAATTGCCATTTTACTTAGTTTACTTACATTTGGGGTTGCCTTTGTTGCCCGCCCACTAGGATCATTTATTTTTGGGCACTTTGGTGACAAAATTGGCCGTAAAAAAACATTGGTGGTCTCACTAATTTTAATGGGTGGTTCTACTGTTTTAATTGGATTTCTACCTAGCTTCGAAACAATTGGAATGGCCTCAATTTTACTCTTATGTCTTTGTCGCTTCGTTCAAGGAATTGGTCTTGGTGGCGAATGGTCAGGTGCCGTGTTGGTTGCAACTGAAAATGCACCTGAAAACAAACGTGCACTTTACGGTTCATTCCCAGAGCTGGGTGCACCACTCGGGTTCTTTTTATGTAATGGATTATTTTTCGTCCTAGAATCCTTTTTGACGCCTGCACAAATGGTGAGCTTTGGCTGGAGAATTCCGTTCTTGGCTTCAGCTGTGATGGTTTTCATTGGTTTATGGGTTCGTAAGAGATTACAAGAAACACCATTATTCAGAATGGCCCAAACCGAGGAAAACGTGACTAAGTCACCACTTAAAGAAGTCTTCAAAACTAGCTGGAGACAAATTCTAAAAGGTACGTTCATCGTGGCCGTTTCATACACATTTTTCTTTACACTATCTACTTGGTCACTGACCTTTGCGACAACTAATTTAGGCTTTAGTAATCGTGAATTCTTGCTCCTCTTAATGTCCGCCATCGTGATGTTTGCCGCTGTTATCTTGGGTTCATCCTATCTAGCTGATCGTTGGGGTCGCAAGAAATTACTAATGAGTTCAACTGCTGCTATCGCTGTTTTTTCAGTTGTTTTCCCTTACTTTTTAATGGGGCAACACAATGTTCCTGGGGCCTGTGCGTTCCTATTCATCGGCTTTTTCTTGATGGGATTGGTTTACGGCCCAATCGGAGCCGTATTGCCTGAACTGTTCTCTACTAAAGTACGCTACTCGGGTTCAGCTTTAGCCTATAATTTATCAGCAATCGTTGGGGCCGCATTTGCTCCAACAATCGCCACTTGGTTAGCTGCTAACTGGGGATTGAAGACAGTGGGTCTTTACCTCGGTATTATGGCTGTAGTTTCATTTATTGCCCTTGCGGTAACTCCTGAAACAAAACACATTGATTATACAAAATAATTCCCTCTAAAAAACTGCTTAAAATAAAATTATTTTAAGCAGTTTTTTAGTTTCGCGTGAAACAAAAAAAGCAGGTGCCCACAATTTACTTGCGTAAATTTACCCGCTTGTTTGTTATTCAAATTTTAGATTAAATAATACTATTTATTCTTCGTCGTCATCGTCTTCTTCGGTCAATCCATCCCACGCTTGCTTGCCAAGTACGGCTTGCAAAGTTTGAATTGTATGATTGTTATGCCCACGTAATGCAGTTAAGAATGCTGCCATTGCTGGCCGAGTTTCTTTTTGTGCTAATACGATTGCTCGGTCGATAAACATGTTTTGAGTCGCAAAGTCGTGAACAGTAATATCAACTAATTCTTCAGTTGTTAAATACTTGTTCCGACCGTTTTCTTCTAACATCGAATACTTAACGTATTCCGCCACAGTCGAAGGTGGTAATTCATTCTCATCTAACAATACTCCAGCTAACTGGTCAAATTCATTACGGCCTTGCTCAATCAATTTATCATATACAGGCTTTAATTGTAGTGACTGAATGCCTTTTAAATACCAACGTGTTTGGTGTAGCTTAACGTTATTAATAAGTAAGTTGGATAAAATATGGCCGGTCATCGCTCCTGCAGTTGGTTTGTGATGATCTAAATCTGCCTGTTTTAATTCTGCCTCGTATTGTGTGTCTACATTAGTCATTAATTAAGCCTCCTTAGCTAGTTCTTTTTCTTTAACTTTGTCTACTGAATAACCCAGCTTTTCCACTACGTCTGCTAATTCTTGTGCACTAGTTTTAGTATCATCAAACTCTGCCTTAACCTTGCTAGCATTAAACAGTACCTTAACTTTCTCAACACCATCTTGATGAGCAACCGCATGTTCAATTTTAGTCATACATGATGGGCAAGTAAGTGCTTCTAGTTGTAAAATTGCTCGTTTTGTCATAATTAGTTCCTCCTTTGTGAAACTATCTTTCTTTGATTGTCTTTATTCTACTGAGAATCATGTTTTAAAAACTTGATTCAAATCAAGTTTTACCATCTTTTTTATAATCTTTTTTCATCTCTTAATACTGTTATATTTTTGACAACCATAATACGACAAAAGCCGTAAATACAATGGATGCGCATACCGGTGCACCCCTCAATCAGAAAAAGTTCAAGAACATCTAACTATTAAGTGCGGAAAACCCCACCATAAAACCCGAAATTAATTCTGCTTACTTCATCGCAGGTGTTACCTGTTGTGGTTTTGCTACTTGTGGTGCCTTACCGTATCGAATCAGTCGCATTGCATTAAAGATAACTACCAAGATACTTGCTTCATGGACAAACATCCCACTGGCCATGTAAATAAACCCAGCAATTAATCCAATCAATAAGAAGGCTACCACCCCAATCGCAATGGTGATGTTTTCTTTTGTGTTCAAAACTGTCTTCTTAGCTAAACCATAGGCATGAACCAGCGCTTCAAAACTCGATTGCATTAAAACAACATCAGATGTTTCAATAGCAACATCTGTTCCACTTCCCATTGCAATTCCGATATTGGCAGTGGCAATGGATGGACTATCGTTAATTCCGTCACCAACAAATGCAACGTTACGCCCATCTTGTTGGAATTTTTTAACAAACTCGACCTTTTGTTCCGGCATTAATTCAGCATGAACTTCATCAATTCCAACTTGCTGAGCAACATAGTCTGCTGTCGCTTTATTGTCACCTGTTAACATAACTAAATGTTTGGCACCTTTGTCACGTAATGACTGTAATTGTTCGGCTACTTCTGGGCGAATAATATCAGAAATAGCCACAATCAAATCAACCTTGCCATCAACTGCAATAACCACAACTGAACTGCCAGTAGCTTGTAATTCATCTAAGTCTTTAATTTGTTGATCAGTCATTTTAACTTCATGTGCGCGCATCAACTTATGGTTACCAGCCAAGATTTCATGATTATCGATCTGTGCAATCATTCCTTGACCCTTAACTGTTTGATTATCTTCTACAGCCAAGTTTTTAAACTCGTAAGCTTTAGTATCTGCATAATCAACAATTGCCCGTCCTAATGGATGATCTGATAGACTTTCAACTTTAGCAGTTAGTGCAAAAGTCTTAGCTAGATCTCCACCATAGTTCTTAACAGCTGAAACGGATGTATTTCCCTTAGTTAAAGTTCCCGTTTTATCAAAGACAAAAGTATCAATTTTAGAGAAGGTGTCCATTGCTTCGCCACCCTTAACTAAAATTCCGCGCTTAGCACCGTTACCAATTCCAGCCACATTTGATACAGGAGCACCGATAACCAAAGCACCAGGGCAACCAAGTACTAAGACTGTGATCGCTAACTTAAAATCACGCGAAAAGATAAATACTAGTAATGCAATGATGAGGACAGCTGGTGTGTAGTACTGTGAAAACCGATCGATAAATTTCTCGGCATGCGATTTTGTATCCTGGGCGTCTTCGACTAATTCAATGATCTTAGCAAATGTTGTATCATCACCAACCTTAGTAGCTTCAATCTTTAAATACCCATCACTAAGCATTGTGCCAGAGAAAACATCATCTTTAACCTGCTTACCAACTTCACGTGATTCACCAGTCACAACTGATTCATCTGTGTAACCGTGACCTTCAATAACTTTGCCATCAACCGGAATGGAACCTCCTGTTTTAACTAAGACAATGTCGCCTTCATCAACATCGTCAACATCCACTTCTTCGGTTGTCCCATCATCTTGCACAATCGTGGCAGTTGTTGGCGCCATTTCAGTTAGTGACTTAATTGATTGACGAGTCTTGGCCAATGTCCGCTCTTCAAGATAACTACCAAATAAGAATAGAAAAGTAACAATTGCAGATTCGTTATATTCACCAATGATGAATGCACCGATAACGGCAATGCTGACTAATAATTCAATACTAACGACTTTAACCTTCAACGCCTGATATGCGTGCATCATAATTGGTACAGCTGCGATAACAGAAGCTATTGCTAAAATAATATCGTAGCCCACCACATTTCCCAGGAAATATTTACTGAAGAACCCTGCTACAATTAAAATCGCTGTAATTAATGTAATTTGAGTATTATGATCCTGAATAAATTTTTGAAATTTCATTTTTTTCACTCCTTGTATTATTGTTTGCTTAAACTAACAAAACCAGTTAACAACTTTGATCAGGAGTTGCAGGTTTCTGATTAACTGTCACTATCATAATAGCGATGCTGATATTTGAACTTGATTCAAATCAAGTTTTGCAAATTAATTTATGTAAAAAAAACACCTTCGAGTTTTTTCGAAAGTGTTTTATATCAAAGCTTATTTATTAATCCGTCGATATTGGTCGTCAAAGTAACGACCATTGCGAATATCATCTGGCATCCCTTCATAAGGTGCTTCACTAATGACATCTTCATTATTTCGACCAGCAGCGCCCATATAAGTAATGTTGGCAAACTCCGGCACTACCAATTTAGGATATGTTTCGTACTTCTCACGCGATTCTTCCATGAGAGCAATGTGCTCATTTTGATATGTCACCGTGATTTCTGGATGTTCCTCAACCCACTTAGGGAAAAAGATTGTGCCGTGAAGCTTCTTTTCGTTTGGTAAAAAGTCCAATGCAACATCTGTGCCAGTTGGTTCTGTCCATGAAATCTTGTAAACACCAGCTGTTAACATCACAATGTCTGCCTCTTGATCTGTCACCCAACGACCAGCAACCATTCCACCATGAATTCGATAATCAACCGTATGACCGTTTTTAGCATACCATTCGTATTCCCAACCATTATCATAAGTGTAAATAAAATGAGTTCCCAAAAAGTCATCAAGTGTTGCGAAAGTTTTTTCTGTCATTGTTTAACGTCTCCTTTAATTTTATACATGTATTTATTTACATGTTTTATAATACTTGATCATGTTATACTGGTCTCATCAAATTGTCAAGGAGTTCAGCAATGGCACAACGAAATAAACTAAAATTTATTATTCTCGGACTATTAAGTGAAAAGGAACTAACCGGCTATGACATCACAAAAGCTTTCGATTCTGATATTGGTGAGTTCTGGTCAGCCAACCACAGCCAAATTTATCCTTTACTAAAACGACTTGAAGACGATCAACTAATCAGTCATCGACTTACTATTACGGGAGAAAAACTCGAAAAAAAAGTCTATTCAATTACTGATCAAGGGGCCAAAGAACTCAACCAATGGATTGGTGAACCAACTCCTGCTTTGTCTGCCACCAAGGATGAATTCATTTTGAAATTGTATTTCATCCGTAAAAACAACGATCCACGCTTAGCACCAATGTTGACAGAGCAACTTAACTTACATAAAAATAAGTTAATTCATTTACAGCAGCAAATGGAGAAAAAATTTCACAACCAAAGTGATAAAAATAATTTTGGTCATTTTTTAATTTTGCAGCATGCGATTCAGCGTGAGAATGGTTATACAAACTGGTTAATAGAAACCATTCAAGGACTGAAATCAAAATGAGATGACTGATTTTTGTATTTAAGACTATGTTCACAGCTGTAACAGTTCCATAAATAAAAAAAATGACAAGACCAGATGCAAAAACTGGTTTTGTCATTTTTCACGTTATATACCCACTTTTAACCACGTCTATTCGCTCTCTTTTTGATTTGCAACCATTCGGTGCTCCCCTTTTCATTGCTCCCTGTCTATACTAAAATCGAATAGGAGGAGATTAGGATGAAAATTGGGTATCAGATTCAAACTTATCGTGAACAACATGGTTTATCTCAAACTGAACTTGCTGCAAAACTGCATATTTCACGACAATCAATATCAAAATGGGAGAGTGGTGCCGCGTTGCCAACTTTTGCAAATGTTGTTGCCATCAGTAATTTATTCGATATTTCCATTGATGACTTAGTTCGCGGTGATCTGTCATTAATGAGTAGTCTTACCGCTGGCAACAAGGAACCTCTTAGTCGTATTTTTAAAATCTTCTTTGGTGGTTTAGCTCTTGGAATCATAATATACATTATGGTACTTGCCTTTAATATCAACATTGAAACTTACAATTACTGGGCAGACTTACCGAAATTTATTTTATTTATTTTAATATTATTTACCATTAATTGGCGGCAGTTCAACCGGTCACTCTCGTCAAAGACAGTAGTCTTAGGGGTTATTTTGTTCGCCATCATCCTTGCACCAACAATTTTTGAAAATGTTTCTGCAGCTATTCATAGTACAACTTGGATTCAAAAAGGTTACAGTTCTTTCAAATAACTAATAATAAGCATAATACTTTCGTTAGTATTTTTAGATTGGTATAGTTGTTATTACAGATAGAACTTTATTACCACTAGCTTTTTATAATCACACCGACGAAGCAGTCAAGGAGGATACAAGAATGGCATGGAACATGAAGGACTACCCAGTATCAATGAAAAATATGGACCAATTAGAACGAAAAAAGGCAATCGATATTGCGAATGCATTATTGGCAGATGGTTACCCAGACGATCGGGCAATTCCGATTGCAATGAGTCAAGCTGAAAAATGGTATGAAAATGCACGTGAACAAGAAAAACGTGCTTTTATTAAAGAAGACAATCCTAGCAAAAATGATCAACATGACATCAATGAGCGTAATGCAGAATTAATTGATGCCAATGAAGTCGTTAAATATACCGACAACGGTTGGGCGGTAATGGCACAAGGAGCTAAAAAAGCTAGTGCCATTTTTGACACAAAAAAAGAGGCCGTTGCTGCTGCTAAAAGTATTGCCCGAAATAAACGATCAAACGTCAAGGAGTATCGCAAAGACGGTAGCCTTATTGATTAATTAATCACATCAGCAAAAGAGGAGTTGTCTGCACAACTCCTTTTTTACTGAATCTAAACAGCTCCCACTAATCATCAATAATGAATTTCACTTTTCGCTGCAATTCAGGAATCACATCTGTTGTAAACCATTCATTACGTTTCATCCAGCCATAGTTAAGTGGCGATGGGTGTACTAGCGGAAAATAGTCAGGTAGGTAGTCTTGAAAATGGCGCACCGTTTGCGTCAGTGTTTTCTGCCGGTTAGTCAAATAATACTTTTGCGCGTACTGGCCAATTAATAATGTGAGTTTTATTTGAGGCATTAGTTCCAATAATGGCTCATGCCACTTTTCAGCAAAGCCCTTACGTGGTGGTAAATCACCGTGTAGCCCCTTACCAGGATAATAAAAATCGAGTGGCATAACCGCAATCTTACCAGAGTGATAAAACTCATCGTTTGAAACGCCCATCCAAGACCGGAGTCGGTCTCCACTTGGATCATTCCAAAACGTCATCGATGCCTGTGCCTTGTTGCTGGGAGCTTGACTAATAATCATAATTTCAGCATTCGGCTCAATGTGGTAGAGTGGCTGGATTCCCTGCTCCGTGAATGATTTATTTGCTGGATCTTTTTGAATTGCTGCAAAAATTTCATCAGCTGTTTGCATAACTAATTTCACCTTCGTAAATAACTTATTTCACTCATATCAGGGCTTGACAAGTGATTCAATTTGAACTAAATTTTCATTAAACAGTATACATTAAATATTGATGAGAAGAGTAACTGATTTTACCTTTTAGAGAGTGTTTGTCCGCTGAAAATAACACAGTGTACTAATTAGTGAAGATGAACTCGGAGTATTGGGCAGGTTAACGCTATGCCCACGAACGACACCCGTTAGCATGTTGAACTCATTTGAGTTTTAAGGCAATCAGCTTGATTGTGAAAATAGGTGGCACCACGGTCTAATCGTAATCGTCCTTGTACAAATAATAAATATTTGTATAGGACGATTTTTTATTTGGTTAGATGTGTTACTAGTCAGATGTCTGGGGCTAAGTCGACTCTTTTAAATTTGAAAGAAGGAAAATATCGTGAAAATTAGTGCTGCAACAGAACAAACATTTTTGGAACAAGTTTTTACCGCTCATGGATTTTCTAGTGAAGATAGTAATTTATTGGCAGATACTTTAGTCGATGCCGATTTACGCGGAATTTCTTCTCATGGTATTCAGCGGTTAGCTTGGTATCTTAACATGATCAAAGAACACATTATTGTACCAACTAACAAGCCCATTATTTTAAAGGAGACTCCCACCAGTTTATTGATTGATGCAAATCAAAATATGGGACATATTGCATCAGCATTAGCCATGCGTAAATTAATCGAAAAAACAAAAAAATCTGTCGTTTCAATTGCGGTTATCCGCAACTCAAACCATTTTGGTACTGCAGGTTATTACTCACGAATGGCTGCCAAAGCCGGACTAATTGGTGTTTCGAACACTAACACACGCCCACTCGTTGTTCCAACTAATGCTAAGGATGCCTTTTTGGGTTCAAACGCCTTTGCCTTCACCTTCCCTGCCGCACCACATCCATTTGTTTTTGATGGTGCTACTTCAGTTGTTTCTGGCGGAAAAATTCAAGTGCTCGCAAAAAAAGGAGAACAGATTCCTGGTGAATGGGCTATTGATGGTCAACGCAACGTTGTGAAAGATGCTAACGCAGCTGAAGATATTCTCTCCAAGGTTGCCTTTACCAAAGAACAACCCGGTGGTGGCGTCTTAACTCTTGGTGGTAATTCAGAAGAAAACTCCAATTACAAGGGGTTTGGTAACTCACTAGTTGTAGAACTATTAACTGGTATTTTAGCTCAGGGATCAATTTCAGCTGATACTAATACAGGTAAACATGACTTTAGTCAATTTTTCTTGACCATTGACCCGGACTTCTTTGGAGATTTAGACGTCTTAAAAAGCAACGTTGAAAGCATGTTTGATCGCATTCGTAAGTTAGATCATACGCCAGGTACACAAATTATGATCCCCGGTGATCGCGAATATAAGCGGTATGATGAAAATAAAATTCATGGAGTCACAATTGATGACGCCAGTGCTGACCAAATTAGAAATATTGCGGCTGAGCTTAACATTCCTGCTCCAGAGGAACTTTAGCATCAATAAATATTTTTTACAGCAAAAATTACAGATAGTAATGTTTCACATGAAACACCGCAAAATATGTTCCTGATTTGACCCGTTATGCGTAGAATTATTTCCTAAATTTACTAAATAGTACTTTTGTGTTAAACTTCACATATAATAAATGGGAGGTCTTTGCAGATGAGTAATCGTTTAAATGGAAAAGTTGCAATCGTAACTGGAGGAACTCTTGGAATTGGCTTTGCTGTGGCCCAAAAGTTCGTTGAAGAAGGCGCCAAAGTGGTTATTACCGGTCGTCATGCTGATGTGGGCGAAAAAGCCGCAAAAGAAATTGGCGGACCAGATGTTGTTACTTTTGTGAAGCACGATGCTTCTGATGAAGATGGATGGACAGAACTTTTTGATACAACCGAAAAGTTATATGGTCCCGTTTCTACTTTGGTAAACAACGCTGGTGTTGGTTTAACTGGTTCTATTGAAGAAACTTCAACCGAAACCTGGCGTAAACTGATGTCAATTAACCTAGACGGTGTCTTTTTTGGAACCCGACTTGCAATTCAACGCATGAAAAACAAGAACCTCGGTGCTTCAATTATTAATATGTCATCAATTGAAGGTTTTGTTGGTGATCCAAACTTAGGAGCATATAACGCTTCTAAGGGCGCCGTTCGAATTATGTCTAAGTCAGCAGCTATTGATTGTGCCCTCAAGGACTACGGTGTTAGAATTAACACTGTTCACCCTGGCTATATCAAAACTCCATTAGTTGATAATATCCCTGGTGCCGAAGCAGCTATGTCAGATCGAACAAAAACACCAATGGGTCATCTCGGTGAACCAAATGATATTGCTTATATTTGTATCTATTTAGCTTCAGATGAGTCCAAATTCGCAACTGGCTCTGAGTTCGTTGTTGATGGTGGATACACAGCACAATAAAATAGTTCAACCACAACTTAAAAAACTTATGATAAAGAGGTCAGGCAAAAAATAATTTTGTCTAACCTCTTTTAATATTTATCGCATAGTATTCTTAATAAACACGGCTGTTCAACGTCAGGCCCTGAATGAATTTGATCTGATAGTAATCATAGAAAAAATTTTTTTATAATATATATAACTTACAATACTATATCATTGTTCCATTTAATCTTATCTGCTAATATGGAGGAACGGTCTAAAACATGCAACTATGAGTAATTAAATTAAAGTGAGGTAAGAGTTTGTTAACTGTTAATAACGTGTCAATGTCGTTTTCTGATCGTAAACTATATGAAGACGTCAATTTGAAGTTTACGCCCGGTAACTGTTATGGCATCATTGGTGCTAACGGCGCTGGCAAATCAACATTTTTAAAGATCTTAGAGGGTAAGCTTACACCCACATCTGGGACCGTATCGATGGGACCAAACGAACGTATGAGTAGCTTAAAGCAAGACCACTTTGCCTTTGATGATCAAACTGTGCTCAACACAGTCTTACAAGGCTACACGAAACTATATCAAGTTATGACGCAAAAAGACGCTCTCTATGCTAAACCAGACTTCTCTGATGAAGACGGGATGAAAGCTGCGGAACTAGAAGGTGAATTTGCTGAAATGGACGGCTGGAATGCCGAAAGTGACGCAAGTCAACTACTACAATCACTAGGAATTGCAGAAGCTCAACACCAAAGCCTGATGAAAGATTTATCTGAAAATGAAAAAATTAAGGTCTTATTAGCCCAAGCACTATTTGGTAAGCCCGATGTCTTATTACTAGACGAACCAACCAATGGTTTGGATCCGCAAACCATCAGTTGGCTAGAAGATTTCTTGGCTGATTATGAAAACACCGTCTTAGTTGTCAGTCATGACCGTCACTTTCTAAACTCTGTTTGTACTCACATCTGTGATGTGGACTTCGGTAAGATTGAACTATTTGTCGGTAACTACGACTTTTGGATTCAAAGTTCACAACTGGCACAACAGTTACGATCACAATCAAATGCAAAAAAAGAAGAACAAATCAAGCAATTACAAGAATTCGTAGCTCGTTTTTCAGCTAACGCCTCTAAATCAAAACAAGCTACTTCTCGTAAAAAACAATTAGAAAAAATTGAATTAGATGACATTAAACCTAGCTCACGTAAATACCCGTTCATTAAGTTTACGCCAGAACGCGAGCTAGGCAATGACCTGTTACGCGTCGAAAATGTCAGCAAAACCATTGATGGTGAAAAAGTACTAGACAACGTTAGCTTTATTTTACAACCAGGCGATAAAACGGCGCTGATTTCTCGTTCGGATGCAACTACTAGCATTTTAATGCAAATTATTGCCGGAACAATGGAGCCGGACACTGGCACGATTACCTGGGGAGTGACCACAAACCGTTCATACATGCCTAAGGATTTGAATCCTGAATTTAGTGATGATCGTTTGAACATCTTAGAATGGTTGCGTCAATTTGCCAGCAAAGAAGAAAGCGACAACACATTTTTGCGCGGTTTCTTAGGTAAAATGTTGTTCAGCGGTGAAGAAGTTTTGAAACAGGTTAACGTTTTGTCCGGTGGTGAAAAAGTTCGAAGCTACTTATCAAAACTAATGCTGATTAAAGCCAATGTCCTATTATTAGACGACCCTACTAATCACTTAGATCTAGAAAGCATTACTAGTTTGAATGACGCTCTAGTTGATTTCGCGGGATCATTAGTGTTTACTAGTCATGATCATCAGTTTATTCAAACAATTGCTAACCACATTGTTGAGGTTGGTCCTAAAGGTATTGTTGACCGTGCTGATACTAGTTACGATGAATTCATGGCTCACGAAGCAGTACAATCACAGATTGCTGACATCTACTAATTTTACACATTAAACAGGAGGAATCCATTTGGAAGTAAGTTTGGGTTATTGGATTGGTTTTTTTGCGTTTATTATTGTAATGCTAGCACTTGATTTAGGTGTGTTTCACCGGACCAACGAAGCGCCAACTATCAAGTCATCCCTACTTTGGAGCGCATTTTGGATTGGATTAGCATTCACCTTTGCCGGTGGCATTTGGTTAATAGCCGATGGGCATCAGGCACTCGATTTTATCACTGCTTATTTACTGGAAAAATCGTTAAGTATCGATAATATCTTCATCTTCATTTTGGTATTTAACTTTTTCAAAATTGATCTTAAGTACCAGCACCGATTACTATTTTGGGGCGTTTTTGGTGCCTTAGTTATGCGAGTAATCTTCATTTTTGCCGGAGTCGTGCTACTTGATAAGTTTAAGTGGTTGATGATTGTCTTTGGTTTGTTCCTGATCATTACCGGTGTTCGGATGCTGTTTGAAAAAGACGAATCCGGCGACTTAAATAACAACATCATCATTAAGACTCTTCGACGCCTGTTTCCATTCAAGGAAAATGCAACTGTCGCAAAATTTTTTGTTAAAGTGGACGGTAAAACCTTTGCCACACAGTTTTTCATTTCGCTACTATTCATTGAGGCATCGGATTTGATCTTCGCAGTTGATTCCATCCCCGCTGTATTGTCAGTCTCCCAAAATAGCTTTATCGTGGTTACTTCTAATATTTTTGCAATTATGGGATTACGATCATTGTACTTTGCGATCGGCGGAATTTTACCATTGTTCCGTTACATCAAATATGCGTTGTCACTAATTTTGGCGTTTATTGGTTTCAAAATGTTACTAAATGAAGCCGATCATTACTTTCACTTTGGCTTTCACATCTCCAACATTGCTTCCTTGATTGTCATTGTTAGTTTGATTACCGTTTCAATTGTCGCTTCGATGATTGTCGACCGAGCAGTTAAACGAAAAAGACTATAACATCTTACACTACCACATCTTTAAGTTGTGGTAGTTTTTTGTTGCAGTTGATTTTGTTGGTTCACTAGTGTTTACTAGTTAAAAATACAATCTTTAAAGGAGTGCCCGGCATGAAAGCTTTGTCCATTAAAAACCCTTACGCAGAACAAATTTTACTTGGTAATAAAACGATCGAGTACCGATCATGGACACCACCGCAGCAAATCAAACAATTCTTGCTAGTTTCTTCTGGAACACCATCAGATACCGAGTTTGGCTTATACTTTGCGCATGGTTATGCCCTTGCCATCGTGAATATCGATAGAGTATCTGCTAAACAAAATAGCGATGGCAATTACCAGTGGCATGTGAGCACTGCCGTTCCAGTCGAACCATTTCAAGTAAAAGGTAAACTTCACTTTTATGATGTTGACGATGATTTAATCAAACCGCGAACTGATTTACTCGAATCAATGACTGCCTTTGCTGCTGGCGAAGAAGCAACCGCTGGTGATTTATTTGTGGACGAATATTATAAGCCATTGGTTGAAATTGCTGCCAAGCAGCTGCCTAAAAAGTATTCAAAAATATTAAATGATAACCATGGTGACTGGTCACCGGTTATCGATGCTTGGATGGACGACTGATATTAATTTTATGAATACAAAAAACTACTCTATAGCACCTGCAATAGAGTAGTTTTTTTATCATTATGATTTTATTTATAGCTAAGTTATCGATGATTCAATAAATTTATTAGCGATAAAACATCAAACCACCAAAAACAATTAACAACACGTAAATATATTTAACTAGTGTTTCACGTGAAACATGATTACCAAGCCAGTTACCAAACGGGATCACTATCAGTAGTAAAGGGACAATTATTAACAACAAATAAACTACTTTACTAGTCCAAAAACCTGAAACAAGTTGACTTGCAACCACAATTACACCCACGCAAACAAAATGAGCTTGTAAAATACCACGTAACTGCTCTACCGACCACTGCTTAAGCGTGCCATAAATCACAACCGGAACACCATGACTGTTATAAGCACTTCCTAAAGCGCCAGAAATCAACCCGGCCAAGTAGTCCCAGCCATTTGATCGTAGCCACGCTTTTCCTGATTGTTGTCGAAAAGTTTTAAATAGATTATATAAACCATACCCAATCAAAAACAAACCCAATAGGTGTAAAACCATACTTGTATCAATCACTTTAATTAATAGTATACCGACAGGGACACCAAATAATGATCCAATAACCAACCGACACACAATAGCAAAATCGATATGGGCACGAAATTTGATTGTAGCCGGCATTGCTACCAACAACCCTAACGCTCCAATTAAAGCAGTAGACTCCTGCAAATTGAACCCAACTAGAGCCAACAGTGGCATCGTTACTAATGCTTCGCCGAAGCCAAAAACTGTTCGCACTAAAGCACCAAACAGGGCAATTAAAATAATTAAGATTAGCGACATCATTTTCTCTACCTATTAGGTTACCAACTGTCTCCAATAACCCCTTTAAATAATTTAATATTGAGCCAATAACTGTTGTAGTTCGCCCTTAGCAGCTTGATCATTAGAAACTAAAAAAGTTCCATTAGGTTTTAGATCATCTCGTCCAGTAGTTCCATCTTTGGCAGTATAAAAAAATAGCCCACCTACCGCATGAATTTTAAAGCCACTCTTGCCTGGGTTTTCCTCATTTTGCACCTGAATTTCACCATCAGTGTTATTAGCATACCAATCACCGGCTCCAGCTGCTCCGTGATCGAAATAAAAGTCACTAACTGTCATATTTCCTATTTTAGCGCGACTATCAGCCCAACTTAGCATCTGATTTTCAACTTCACTTTGCTGCTCCTCAGTTAAGTCGCCCGATTTTGATGCGCTAACTGTACTACTCTCGTTTTTGGATGATTTACTACTTGAGGATGTGGGTCTTCTTGAAGATGACGAAGAACTGGTAGAATCAGCGACCTCTGCGCTAGAATCGGCATTAGGTAACTTCATGAAAATAAAAATACCTACCGCAAATACAACTATTGTTCCAACCGTAATCCAATTATATCATTAGTAACTGGCGCAGAATTTATATAAGTTAACTGTTTGCTAAAGATGCTGAGCATAATATTGATATTATTGATTAAATTCAAAACGCCAACATCAATTTCGATGCTGGCTCTTTCAAGTCCTAATCAAAAGCACTAGTCGTTTGCCGCTAACCAGTGATCGAGAACATCAATAAATTCATCATGCTGATCCAATAAGGCCAAATGACGGCTATTAGCAAACAAGTGCCATTTGGCAACTGGAATATGATCATAAACCGACTTAGCGATTAATGGCGTACATAAATCATCAGTCCCATTAGTCACAAGAACAGGAACATGAATATTTTTAAGCTGATCTGTCACCTCAAAATCACTAATCGTTCCATTTTCGGTAAACTCATTGGGTCCCTCAGCAATCAAACTTGCACGTTTCCCATTGGTTGGTCGTCGTAGTGGTTCTGGCGAATTTTCATCTGGATCATCCCAACAATAGCGCTCCATATACCGATCATTAGCCGCTAAATACTTTGGTCCCGTGAAATCACCAGTCCGTTCAGCTTCAGCAATCGCTTGTCGATCTTCATAGCTTAAATATGAGATTAACCGATGTTGTTCTTGCGTCCATAGCTTGATAGAAGCTGGCGAGCCATCAATCATCACACTTTTAACGCCCTGGGGATCAAAACTAGTTAAATAGTACATTTCTAGCATTCCACCCCATGATTGGCCTAACATATGTACTTCGTCTAAGTGAAGATAATTTCGTAAAGCAATTAGCTCTTCTGCCCACGTTTCTTTCACATACACTGCTGGATCATCTGGTAGTGATGATTTACCACAACCAACTTGATCATACATAATTAGTTGACGGCCAGTATCGGCATAGTCATCCATTAACTCGAAGTAATTGTGCGACGAACCCGGTCCCCCGTGAATCAATAATAACGGAGCTTTTTCCGCGCTTGATTCACCAACAATACGATAGTAAGTTTTATAGCCACGAAATGGCATGTATCCTTCTTCAATTTTCATAATCAACGCCTACCCCTTTATTCCAAATATTATTACTAAGCATTATTGTACTACTCACATGTAATTTTTATTTCAAGTAATATAAGCCCTTACAAAAATGACACATAAACGTAACTTATGAAACTCCCACAATCCCTGTATACTAACCAATGTTGCTCAAAAAAAGAGGGAGAAATAAAATGCCAAGAAATTTAAAAGAAGAAGTTGTTTTTACTGCTATCATGGCCGGCTTAATGGTTTTCGTGATGGTTTGCTATAATGTTATGTTGGTTCAAGGATTTACTAAGGGATTCATCATAAATTCACTTTCAGAATACCCTGGTGGTTTGCTCGTTGCGATTATTTTAGATCTGCTGATCGTCGGTCCAATTGCTAAAGGCCTCGCCTTCAAGTACATCATCAATGATTACATGAAGAAAAACGTTGTCTTAATTGGAATTACTATTTCAGTAATGATGGTTCTCGGAATGGTAACCTGCATGTCACTTTTTGGTATCATTATGGCGCATAATGTAAGTTTAGCCAGCTATCTACATGCCTGGGGGTTTAATTTTATCGTTGCACTACCACTGCAATTGATCGTTGTTGGCCCAATTGCTCGTTCTGTCTTAGGAAAAATGCAATCAGTCACAGATACAAAAACAGAAACACAAAAATCAGCTGGCCAAGAAATCGAATAGTAAAACATGTGAGGGCGGGAAAATAATTAAATTTTCCCGCCCTCAATCTATATGCATATAAAACTCATTTTTAAAATTTTCAAAGGTGTTTCGTTGCTTCCCTCACAGCTAAATTACTTAGCTGATGTTCGTTTAAAAACGTAATCACCCAGTCAGGATTTGTCTTGGCATACTGACGCAGAGACCAGCCAATTGCTTTTTGAATAAAAAATTCATCCGTGGTCTGATCAAATAAAATCGATTCCGATAACATTTTCGTATCAGTATTTTCTTTTTCCATCAACTGTAGATTAATGGAAGTACGCCGTTCCCACATATTGTCACTTTTATAAAATAACGCAAAAACTGTCGCTTTATCATTTGGATGCAATTTAATGTATTTACCAAAGACCGCCCGTAGCGAATCAACACTATCCCACCAGCTTTTTTTGGTGACAAACTGCCGCAAAAAAATTATGTCAGCCAATTGAAATTTTTTGATATTTTTATCTGCCAATTCAATGGCAATATACTGATATTCGCGAGCATCACGGGCATATAGTTCCGCGATCCATTGGCGAATTGTGGTAATATCGCGAGACTTACTCGTCTGAAGTAACGGCTTACTCTGTTTTTTTCTCTCGGGTGTTTTCAGGCCTAGAAAAGAAAACCGATTTCGCATATAGCGCTCCATCGCAGTGGCATTGTCTGGATTACCAGTAAAATTAAAGTTTAATTTTTCCATTTATGACCTCATATGATTGGTTAAGTATTCAATATCTCATTAACTGAAAATTGTTCTTTATTGCGACATTTTCACTAAATCATCTGGTGAATACCCATATTCACAATGCGCTGCACTTGGAACATCATTCCACTGCACAGGATAGCCTGCACCATGGGCACAAAAGACTGATCCTGGTGTGTTATCTAAATCAGCAACTGGATCATATTTTATTCTTTCAATCACTTCTGCAGCATTGTGGCAAGCTTGATAACCGTCTATAATACATTCCAAAAATCCTTGACCATGCGTATATGCACGGACCTCTTGTGCATAGCTTTGCATTTGTGAAACTGGAGCAACGCCAGTGATAGTTACCATGTCATCAGTAGCATTCACTTGGGGAGCATTAAACCTACCATGCATCCGTTGAATATCATTAATGGCCCGCCCAACCTGTTCAGATCCAACTTCTAATCGAAACTGATACCAAGGTTCCAGCAATTGGCAGTGTTTAGTTTTCTTAAGCATCATTAGTCCTTGCCTAACTGCCCGCCAAGTTGCCTCTTTAAAGTCGCCACCAACTGAATGGACAATACTTGCTTTACCACCAATAAGCGTGATACGCATATCAGTGATTGGTACACCCGCGAGAACACCAAGATGCTCCTTTGCATTCAAATTGACCAAAACTTGATGTTGCCAATTACTACCCAATACATCGACACTACAATCAGATTCAAACGTTAATCCACTCCCACGCGGTGCGGGCTGAAGAAGTAAGTGAACCTCTGCATAGTGTCGTAGTGGCTCAAAATGGCCCACTCCTTCAATGGCCTGCGTAATTGTTTCTTTATATAGAATACTTCCTTTACCAAAACTAACAGTTAGTTTAAAGCGTTCTAACATAATCTGCTGAATAATTTCTAATTGAACTTCACCCATGATCTGAACACGAATTTCCTGAAGATGACTTGACCAAGAAATATGTAACTGAGGATCTTCATCTTCAAGTTGTTGAAGTGCTGTTAAACAAGCATGAATATCGTTACCCTTAGGATCAAGCGCATAATTAATGACTGGACGGATTTCTGGCGTAACAGCATCAAGTTCACTACCCAGTCCTTGACCAGGATAAGTGTCAGTAAGGCCTGTAATCGCACAAATCTCACCGGCCTTAATTTCCTGGGAAATAACAAATTTGGCACCATTATAGACTCGTAATTGATTCGCTTTCTGATCATCTACTAAAACATCTTTAGAATGCAATGCATCACCAGTCACTCGGACCCAAGTTAACCGTTCGCCCTTATCATCATGTGATATTTTAAATACCCGAGCGCCAAACTCTGGTTGTTTTTTTGCCTCATTCGTCCATCGTTCCAATCCATTCATCAACGAGTCAATCCCAGTCAGTTTTAGTGCTGCACCAAAGAAACACGGGAAAACTTCACGTTGGCCAATCATTTGTCGAATTGTATCATCGGTAATGCTACCAGTGTTCATAAATTGCTCTAACACATCGTCATTTCGCAATGCAATTTCTTCATACGTTTCTGTTGGAATATCATCATTGCTGGTCTCTTCAGTTTTAAATACAATACACCCTGGGGAGAGAACACTTTGTAATTGATCAATAATCTGTTTTTTATCAACACCATTGGCATCCACCTTATTCACAAAAATAAAAGTAGGCACATGATACCGTTCCAATAAGCGCCATAAAGTTCTGGTATATCCTTGAACTCCATCGGTGCCAGAAATTACTAAAATAGCATAATCCAGCACACTCAAAACTTGTTCCGTTTGAGTTGCAAAATCCACGTGTCCCGGTGTATCAAGCAACGTCAACTCAATATCATTATATTGGAGCTTAGCTTGATGCGAAAAAATCGTAATCCCACGTTTTTTCTCCAGTTTATCTGTGTCTAAAAATGCGTCTCCATTATCAACCCGTCCCAATTGGCGTAATTCACCAGATCGATAGAGTAATGCTTCTGATAGCGTCGTTTTACCAGCATCAACATGGGCAACAACTCCTGTTACAATGTGTTTCATTATTTCCCTACTCCTTTTACTACAGTTATATCTTTAGACCCAAAAGTTTCATGTGAAACATTATTTCTCCTTGAAACTCACATGTTATTGCCCCGATAAATTACAACAGCTGAATCATTCTTCCTGACATTGAGATCATATCCTCTTGAATTAATTTAGTAAACTGCCGACTTAATGTTTCTGGTGTGATACTCAACCAATTAGCCAAATCACGCTTGCTCAGAGGCAGTCTAAAATATCGACTACCGACTCTACCGGCAGTATCTTCCAGATACTGCGCTAATCGATCATGAGCTGTAAGAGTACCATATCGCGCACTACGATTCTCTAGATCAGTCAATCGGTCACCAAACGCGTTGATAATGCTAACGGCTAATGAAGGTGTTTTACTTAGCAATTCATGAAAATCAGATTTGCGAATGGAACAAACTAATGAATCTTCCACCGTCTCAGCAAAGTTTTGGTGCGTTGAATCGGTAAATAACGCAGCTTCACTATCAACGGCGTGTTTGTCCAAGAAATAAAGGATTTGTTCTTGGCCATCTTCATCTAAGCGATAAATTTTTATGCGTCCCTGATCGACTACCAGCAACCGATCCACATCAGACCCAGCGGAATAAAGGGTAGTTCCAGCAGGAATATTTTCTTGATGTGTTGAAATTGTCGTCAACTTATTAATTGTTTCATCATCCAACCCGACAAATATTGGTGCAGAGCGAACACATTCAAATGCAGAATGATTTTCCATTACTAATCTCCCAAAAATTGACATATATCAATTTACTTAATTTTATTTAAGTATACACTAAGTGTAATTAATTGAAGGAGGAATTTTCATTTTGACTAAATATAAAGCAGATATTGTTCCATTAAACGATAACAAGATCGGTACAAGCGCCCATGGTACAGCCACCTTTGAGGAGGACAGTGATCAATTAACCATCACAATCGAAATGTTTGATACACCAGCCAATACTGAACATTGGGAACATTTTCATGGTTTTCCAGATGACAAACCTGCTGATATCGCCACAGCCGCAGAAGATGTCAATCACGATGGCTTTGTTGACTTGATGGAAACTGAACCCGTCTCTGGCACCACCATGGTTCCATTTGATGATGCACCTGAAAATATGGATATCCCTCATGATCGTTATCCAGTATCAGACGGTAACGGACACTTCTTCTACACCAAAGTCGTCCCATTGAAAACATTACAGGCAAACTTTGAATCAGCTTTTGGCAGTAAAGAGCTTCAATTAGACAAACGTGTGATTTACATTCATGGTGTGCCACAAAGCCTAAAACTGCCAGACACAGTTGCCGGAATGGTAGCTGACTTTGATGCTCATGTTACCCTGCCAATTGCTGTTGGTAAAATCGAACGCGTTGATTAGAGGCAAACTATGCGAATAATTCACTTAATTGAATTACTAATCTATCTTATTGGTCTGGTTGGTATGCTCAATATGCATATGGACTTTGCAATGTATATGATGTTTACAGGAATGATTCTTCATAGTGCAAGTTGTTTACTTTGGCCGAATAAGAATAAACGATAATTATATAATAAGATATTAAAATGAACACCTGGTTATTTTTCCAGGTGTTTATTTTATTTGCGTATTTATCACTTTTATCAAATAAATAATAGGTGATTATTCTCAGTTACACCTAAAAATATCCTATTATTTCAGATTGCTCCATCTCCCAATAAGCATAACCGAAATAAATTTTTAAAATTTATTCACAAACCAATCACACCATTCCATTAAACTATCATCATTAGGAGCATTCTCGATTGCTAATTTCATAGCATCATACTTCTTTTTACCCTCATCTAAGCTAGAGGCAAAAGTAGTATTTACCAATGTACCAAATATTCCACAAGTAATTGAGACTACAGATCCTTGTTCTAAAGTTATTCGTGCAGTATTAGGTAATATTTCATCATAAATAATCTCATCACCTTCAGAACCAGTTTGGCCAATCGTAGTTCCATTTTCAAAGCTTACCCACTTCATATTTTGTACCCTCTTTCATTGAACTTAGTAATATAGTTATGTATAGAACATAGCACATCAACTGTGATATGCTAGAATGACTAATAAATTAGAGGTTATAACAATGAACGAAATTTTAAAAGAACAATTTTTTGTCGATGATCTTTCCAATGAACAAAAAAGCGTGATTACAGATATTAATACTTACATTAAACAAGGTCTCAACAGTGATCAACATTCAGTTGCTATCATTCAAGGGGCAGCAGGAACTGGAAAATCAGTTGTTTTGATGGAGCTAGTCCGTCAATATATGACCGACAAACGTTACAAAACATCTTTAGTGGTCAACCATCCAGAATTGTATAAAGCTTATCAAGATCTTGCAGAATCAATTCCGAATATGAAAGTCAATTCGATTCGTCGGCCAACCTCGTTGATTAACTATGCGCAAAAAAACCATAAGAACTATGATGTAATTTTTGTAGATGAAGCGCATCTATTATATTCTAAATCAGAACCTTATGCTCATTATCGTGGCCAAAATCAATTAACGGACTTAATGAATTTGGCCAAAGTCGTGGTAGTTGTGTACGATTTTGACCAAGTTTTCCAGTCAAAAATGTATTGGGACAAAGACTTACTCACTAAAACAATCGGTAAGCACCCGCACAAATCTTTTGATATGAATTTTCAATACCGAATGGCTGCAAGCGATGAACAAGCTGCATGGATGGATGATCTAACTGCCCAAAAACCCATGAAACATTTTCCAGATAACAGCGATTTTGTTTTTAAAGTGTTTGATACCGCTGGTGAATTATTCGAAAATATCAAAAAACGGAACAAAGAAGTTGGCATGAGTCGCGTTGTCGCAACTTCTGGTTTTCCACGAATTGATGGCCGCCACAATGTCGAAATGGATACGTTTAGCTTACCCTGGGATGAGTGGGATCCTCAACGTACTCACTGGGCTAAACGTGAAGGTTCAATTACCCAAGTGGGAACTATTTATACATTACAAGGCTTTGATTTAAATTATGTGGGAATGATTATCGGACCATCGTTTGGCTATGATGAAAAGACAGACACCATGACCATTATTCCCGAAAAATATTCCCACAAAGAAATTTTCAAAAAACGTAAAGATATTCAATTTACTCAAGACGAGTATAAGGAGTTCATTGCTAACGTGTTGAATGTGTTAATGAAGCGTGGTAAGTACGGTTTATATTTAACCGCTTATGACGATGCTTTACGAGAACGGCTAGTTAGTTTATATAAAAATAGAAAATAATATTGTTTATAACGGGCACTGAGATGAAACTATCATTATCTCAGTGCCCATTCTTTATTGTAGATAAACCTGCTTTACTTATGATACGGACTGCCCTCATTAATCATAAATGCTCGATAAATTTGCTCTGTCAGCACTAATCGCATCAATTGATGTGGCAACGTAAACCTGCCAAATGATATCTGGGCATCAGAACGTCGTATTACGTCTTGTGACAGCCCCAGAGAGCCGCCAATCACGAATGTAATATCAGAATGGCCATAAGTCGTTAACTGCTGTATTTCGGCCGCAAATTCCTCTGATGAACGCTCCTTTCCCTTGATCGCTAGTGCAAATACGTACTCGCGGTCTTTTATCTTACTCAAAATCCGCTGGCCTTCTTTACCCATCACATCATCCATTTCAGCCTGACTCAGTGACTCCGGGGCTTTTTCGTCGGGAACCTCGATAATTTCGAATTTACAAAATCGACCTAATCGTTTTGCATATTCTGCAATTCCTGCTTTGAAATACTTTTCTTTTAGTTTTCCCACACCAATTATTTTTATGTTCATAACTAGGCACCTTTCAACAAGTTTTCCACAAAGTTATCCACAGGTAAAACTTTTTATTCGTCAAACTTTCTTCAAAAAGTTTTTAAAGCCTATTGACTTCGTTTTATTTTAAAAATATTTATCCACAGTTTTACACAGAAACATTCGTTCGTAGTAGCTACTTTAGAACGTTGCTAAATCAACGCTCAGCGTTGTTACATTAATACGAACATCAAGTTATCAACAAGTAAACCTCCGTCCTGTGGATAACTTTTGAAACTGTTATAACAGTTATTATACTGGGCTTTATAATTTCTTAATAATTATACCAGAAAGTTTCCACATAGTTTTCCACAGATTATTTTCTAAAAAATTTTACTTGCAAACTGGCTACTGAACTACTTCATTTTTTTTAGTTTGTTTTGTTCGGTAAATTTAATGACTTTTAACCAGTTTTCGCGTATTTTACTCCAATAAATATATTTGTCGTTCGTCTTTTTCATTTATCACCTAATTTATATGTCTAAAAGTTGATTAAATCAGATAATTACGAACTTTAACCCAAAAAAAGAATGCGACAATCATCACTGCCGCATCCCCAAACAATCAAATATTAGTTATTCATTCCAATCTTTATTCACTACTACTTTCACTATTCAATGAGGACGTATTTTCTGTCAACTTAATCGTCGCTGACTTAAGTTTTCCATCACGGTAATATTTAACTGAAACCGAATCCCCAATTTTGTGTTTATATAAGACCTCTTTTAGCTTCGCTTCATCAGTAACCTTAGTGCCATCAAGCTCTGTAATGACATCGTATTTCTTCAATCCGGCATTACCAGCAGCTGACGGAGATAATGTCTTCATCACCACAATTCCCTTTGTAATGTTAGCAGGTAACTTCAGAATTGACTTTTGTTGTGCGGCCGAAACATTCTCTAATGAAACAAGCTCAATACCTAACGCCGGACGAGTGATCTTGCCGTTTTTGACCAGCTGATTAATAACACTCACAACCTCATTACTTGGAATCGAGAATCCCATTCCTTCAACGCTAGTCCCCTCATCATCTGAAGACAACTTCATTGAATTAATCCCAACAACCTGGCCAGCTAAATTAATTAATGGACCACCCGAGTTACCAGGGTTAATCGCAGCATCCGTTTGGATAACACTAGCATTCGCCGTTGTGTTACCAGAATTATCTTGCACCTGTACTGTTCGTTTCTTAGCTGAAATAATTCCCTCAGTAACGGACGTCGCATAGTCGGATCCTAGTGGAGATCCAATTGCTAATACACTTTGACCAGCTTCAATTTGATTAGAATTTCCAAAACTTGCCACTGTAGTAACATCAGCTGAGTTAATTTTCAAAACTGCTAGATCGGTAGTCGCATCTGTTCCCACAATTTTGGCATCTAACTTTTTCCCGCTGCTCAAAATCACTTCTAGTTTAGAAGAACCTGACACCACGTGATTGTTAGTAACGATATAAGCAGTATTGCCATCCTTCTTATAAATAACCCCTGATCCTTCACTAGCAGCTTCTAACGAGCTGTCAGATGACGAACTGGAGCTACTACTACTTTGCCCGAAAATTCCAGTGATTGAATCACTACTGCTAGACTGGGCTTGCAGATTAATTACTGAGACAACCGAAGCTTTGACTTGTTTAAAAGCTTTAGTTGATTGGCTAGTACCTTTAACATTACTCTGATTAACTTTTGTCCCGCCCGATTTACTTGATCCCGTCGGTACTGAAGAAGTAGTAGTGCTAAACCCGTTACTGATTAGATCGCCAGCACCGTATGCAACGCCACCGCCAATTAACCCAGCTACCAGCGCAATGACAGCAACTTTCCACCACGAATTTAATTTTTTCTTTGGTTTTGGATCAACCTGCTGATTATTGTTATTATCCATTTTATCGGCTAAAAGCCATCCCCCCTTAACAGTGTTTCACATGGAACAGCATACAAATTAAGTGTGAATAATGTGTGAAGTAAATTGCATAAATTATTTAAACAATTATAGGATCGATAATTTTGTGGGCGCATCCGGCTCTGTGTCATGTAAGTGAAAATCATGTTCCACGCCTAAATCATGCTCTTTCAGCATTGTGGCAACTGTCAGGTGTGCTAGTGAGCGCATATTATTTTCCTGACTTCGGTGACCTAAATAGATTTCCTTTGTTTTTCGACCAATCACAGCCATCATTGCATTGGCGCCATCCTCATTTGATAAATGACCCTCGTCGCCTAAAATTCGTTGTTTTAGTGGCCATGAATATGATCCCATTCGTAGCATTTCCATATCGTGGTTACATTCCATTAGGTAGGCATCAGCATCACCAATCGTTTTTGCCACTCGTTCTGACACATAACCTGTATCAGTCAAAACACAAAATACCTTACCATCGTGATGTACTTGATAGAATTGTGGCTGAGCAGCATCGTGTGAAACCGAAAAGCTCTCAACATCCATATCACCTAAGTCAAGAATCTTACCTGGCGCAAATAGATGCTTTTGTTCCACAGGGACCTTACCAATTTTATTGGCCATTGCATCCCAGGTTCCCTCATTAGCATACACATCTAGTCCGTACTTACGAGCTAGCACACCGACACCTCGGATATGATCACTATGTTCATGCGTTACGAACAATGAATCAACATCACTTAAATCGCGATTAATTTGATGCATCAAATCATTAATTTTTTTGCCACTTAATCCAGCATCAATTAATATCTTATGCTCTGGTGTCTCTAAATATGTAACATTGCCAGTACTGCCACTGGCTAAAACACTATATTTAAGCTGATCATTTTCTAACAAATTTTTTACTCCTCATTACTGACTACTTGAGCCATCGCTGGTCAGGTTCGTATTTGACTTGATTAATGTTCCGGTAAAGGCATTGATTCGTTTCGTTTGACTGCCACCAGTATTTTTTGTCTGGATATTAATGACCCATGTTGGGATATAGACAGTATTCCCTTTTAGTGACAATAACTTAGTATAGCCCAGTTTAGCCCACTTAATCTTGGAATTATTCGAAATTTCATTGTGTTGATACAACCAAATTACAGCCTTTTTCTGACTAATCGTGGCCTCTTTTTCACGTAATGTTTTAATCGCATGTAAATAGGTTTGCGTGTATCCCGTTACCTGATTCTTGGCGTTAACTCGAAACCGAATTTCACCATCAGTTGAGAGGACCTTTTCGCCAGGACCTTTTTGGACATATACAATTGCGTCATCATCTTGTTTAGTTAACTGCTCATCATAAACATAATGACTGCCGAATAACACTCGGTTTTGATTGGCTACCACTTTATTCAACACTTTTTGGGGAGCGTCGCGATCAATTGCAATCTGATTTTCAAACGAACTTGTTAGTTCATTATCAGTATAACGCACATTTTGATTACGTAACTGACCTGTTTTAGTCCCCAAAATACCACTACCATCGCTAGAAATATAATACCCAGCACCACGAGATGACGACAAGTCATCAACAGTGATAGAATCATCTTTCATTTCCTTCAAAATCGTTGCCTCACGACTACTATTTTTACTCGTAACCGTAAACTGATTATTCGATGCAAACGAAACAAACAAAAAGATATCAATCGCAATAAATGCAACTAAAAAAATCCATTGAATTCGCCGAAAATCCACGCGTTAGCGCCTCCCTCCTATTGATTAATCAAAGTTGCATAATTTTTCCATTTACCTTGGTAATAAACATAATATGTTGGTTTCAAATCAATTACCATACTTGAATCCTTATTTGTCTGCCATTCATAAGCCAAGCGAATATTTTTAATTTTATTTGTTTTAATCCCAGCTTGACCTAACTGATTCAACATTGATTTAGTTGATGGTAATTCTACTCGTTTAGCCCCATTGGGAACTGGCACTTGTAAACTATACAAAGAGAAAAAGAATTTTTGCTCGCCACTCTTTAAATATTTAATCTGAATCGCACCATACTCTGTCTGGTTAAAAATTGGAAAGCTTTCAACATAACCCCGATAAATTACTTTTCTCTGATTCAGGTTTGAGTGATCATACCGAATGTTCTCCAATGGGACGCCAATTCCACTTAATTGCTGAAAACTCTTTGTTAACAACCCATTGATCGTATTGGCACCCTTAGTTGAACTACCAAAATTTTCATAACTAACCGTGCCATTTTTGGTATTAACCAGCATGCGTTTATTAGAACCATTGGCATACGTAGTCACATGATCCTTTTTATGAACGGTCACAGCTGAAGAGCTCACAGAGTTAAGTAGTGTTGTCATAAAGCTGTTAGCACTTTGTTTATTCATCAAATAGCTATAGCTGGGCATAGAAATACTTTTAGGATAAGTCAGCATAAACCGGTTATTAATTAGTTGTTCTCGAACACTATATTGTTCAGTTTTACTATTAACTAACTGCTTAATTTTACTTATCTGCGGGTGTTTGGACACATGGACCCGATAAACTGCCATATTCTTGTCACTTAACAAATAAATATTGTTAGTATTCTTCAATGGAATGATAATCCGGTTAAATTGTTTTAACTGGTGTTTATTAATCGACTGACCAAAAGTTTTATTAAAAATCGTTGTTGACACCTGACTCGGGTAATTTAATGCAATTGTATTTTTTTGCATCAAATATTTTTTATACTGCCCCTGATCTTGGCTTGTTAATCTACTTATGTTACCCAGTTTCCAATTATTTAACTTTTGCTTTAACGAAAGTACTAAGTTGACTTTTTTTGCATGTAATAAATACTGTGAGCCTTTCTGATTTGTTTTAATCACCTGTGTTGGTAAAAAAATATCAGAAATCGACTTACTAGCCAATTGACTCTGACTACTAGTATCAGTTTCACGGCCACGTTCATATCTTGCGGGATTAGTCCAGATGAACCATGATAAAACTAAACTAATTAAAACCGCAATTGTCAGTAAAATTGGTAACCAGTTATCACGAATTCTCCGAATCATCTTCCCATTCATCCCCTTCATAAGGTACGTAAGGTAGCGAGATATAAAATGTGGATCCTTTACCTTCAACACTATCAACCCAAATTTGACCACCTAACAATCCAATCACTTCTTTCGAGATTGCTAGGCCTAGTCCAGTTCCACCTTGTTTGCGAGAACGTGCTTTATCAACTCGGTAGAAACGATCAAAGATATGGGGGAGATCTGCCCGCGGGATTCCCAATCCCTGGTCAGAAACACTCATAATAACATGGTTGTGGGTCTCTAGTAATCGAGCAGTGATTACACTTCCATCTGGCGAATACTTGACCGCGTTATTCATCAAATTATCGACTACTTGGGTAAACTTATCAGTGTCAATTTCAACCCAAAGATCCTTTTTGGTAAATAACCGATCGATCGTGTATTTTTTAGCCGGATGATCATCGTTTTTAAGAATCATATCAAACCGATTTAGAATATAGTTAAATAATTCATTCAAGTTCACATATTCTAAATTAAGTTTCGCCGTCCCTGAATCCATTCTTGAGAGGCTTAACAAATCATTAATCATCCGAATCATGCGTTCCGTTTCATCCTGAACCACCTTCAAAAAGCTAGGAGCAACTTCCGGATCTTGCCAAGCACCATCAGAAAGTGCCTCAACATAGCTACGAACACTAGTTAGCGGTGTCCGTAATTCATGTGACACATTCGAAACAAACTGTTTACGATCACGATCAACTTTTTGTTGTTCAGTAATATCATGCAACACACAAACCAATCCACTAATAAAACCAGATTCTCGCTGAATTAGAGAAAAGTAAGCATGCAAAATTAATTCATGATCACCATGCGAAAAATCAAGAATAATCTCATCTTGATTATCTAAAAGTTCACGAATCGTATAGTCTTTACGAATATCCAATACATCCAGAATAGATTTATTCTGAACATCTTCTTCAGTAGTAGACAGTAAATCTGCCGCAGTTTCATTAATAATTGTGACGTTACCACGACGATCTGTAGCAAGCACACCATCAGACATATGAGTCAGAACTCCATCAAGTCGTCGGCGTTCTGCTTCAGTTGAGTCTTGTGCTTCTTCCACCCGCACAGATAAATTATTAACAGCTCCGGCTAGTTGGCCCAGCTCATCATTACCATAAACATGCACCTGGCCGGTAAAATCACCGCGGGCTATTCGAATCGTCTGTTTTTTCATCTCATCAATCGGCCGAGTTATTGCCCGGGAAATAACAATCGCCATTAATAGTCCCAAGATAATAGCAATTAATGCTGCCGATAAGTAAATCAATGTAATATTGTTGATATTAGCGTACACACCTTCTAGGCTAGCACGCATGTAGAGTACACCCACAACATTATTGTTGCTACTTGATGAGTTTAATAATGGTACGACTGAAATATAGTAACGATTGTGATTACCGTTATCGTAAGTATTTTCACTGTATGAGCGATTATTATAAATGGCATTTTTTACATTTTCATCAGTCGTTTTTTGGCCAACAATTGACTGATCATTAGCATCACTACTACCGCGAACAACACCTTTGTTATCAATTACCCGAATTTCAGTAATATTGGCATTATTAACGTCCGACAAAATTTGGCGAATTTCTTTATTCGCTTTTTTAGTACTGGAGCGCGTTAATTGAGTTGATAATGAGTTATCAACATATGAAGGCAGCTCAATTTGTTGCTTAAAAGTGTTCAAATTTTGGTGTTCCAATTGACGCACAAAAACCGCCCCAACGACTTCGAGCGTGATTAATAGCATCAGCGCGAATACCAGAGCGATTTTAAAATGGATCGATTGAAAGAATTTAATCTTGCTATTCAAATGCTTGCGTACTCCTAATCATTTTCAGGATTGTTCAAATAATAACCAACGCCACGTCGAGTGATTAGCCACGATGGATGACTGGCATTATCTTCAATCTTTTCGCGTAACCGACGAACTGTCACATCAACCGTTCGAACATCGCCAAAATAATCGTATCCCCAAACTGTTTGTAACAAATGTTCTCGAGTCATTACTTGACCGATATGTTGTGCTAAATAATGTAGTAACTCAAATTCACGATGAGTTAAATCAATATTGTCGCCTCGTTTGGAGACGGTATAAGCATCTGGATGAATTGTTAAATCGCCGACTTCAATATCAGCATTTTCATCTGGCGCGGTTGTCTCCACTGTTTCTTGGCGGCGCAAGTTTGCTTTAACTCGCGCAACTAATTCACGATTTGAGAACGGCTTAGTTACATAGTCATCAGCACCCAGCTCCAGCCCCAAAACTTTATCTAATTCAGAATCTTTGGCAGTTACCATAATAATTGGTGTTGTACGGTTGGCACGAACTCGCTTGGCAACTTCTAAGCCGTCCACTTTAGGTAACATCAAATCTAAAATAATTAGATCTGGCTTCTCATCTTCAACTTTTTCAAGTGCTTCTTCACCATCGTAAGCGACAACGACTTCATAACCTTCTTTAGACAGGTTAAATTTGATAATATCTGAAATTGGTTTTTCATCATCAACAACTAAAACTTTTTTCATTAGCGAATTCCTCCTGCAACTGCAGTTTTATCTATTTAAATACTTAACTATTCTTATTTTTCTTTTAATTCAAACAGGTATATTATACCACATCACTATTATCGAATAAGATTGCCCTTTAAAGCAAGATTAAACTATTCTCATTTATCAATTTTTAATGCAAACAGTATTGACTAAGCTTTCGAATTTATGATAGTATACTTAAGTCGATTAATTATGGGCAGTTAGCTCAGCTGGCAGAGCAACGGACTCTTAATCCGTGGGTCCAGGGTTCGATCCCCTGACTGCCCATTAATCATAATTAACCCGTAATCACGCAGTGTAAATCCACCGTGGTTGCGGGTTTTTCATTTACCCAAAAAATACCATGTTAGAACATACATGATAGTCGTCAAAATATATCACATAACTATAAAAACATCCAATATAGTCAATTTTGATGTTTCACATGGAACATTATTAGCTGGTAATCACTAACCTAATTACATAAAAACCTCTTGTGGTGGTCAATAAAATCAAATTGACTTTGTTGACCACCACAAGAGGTTTATACCAAACAATTTATTTGCATATTACGTTTTTACTTAACTAACACTACTCTTCCTGGCGCATGGCGCTGTTCCAATAATTGATGACCCTCTACTACCCCAGTTAAAGTTAATGGTAGCTCTTTAAATACCTTAACAGTTAGTGAGCCATCTTCTAGCATTTCAGCCAGTTTTTGCAACGCAATCTGATCATGCTCAGCATCAATCGGCCGGATATGCTCAAATTTGACGTTTGGCTTATTCGATAAGTCGGTAGCATCGCCCACAGACGCCGCACTACCACCATCTTTTATCACATCACTTATCAAAGATGGATTCTTCCCATCCAAGGCCGCATTAATAACAATATCAGCCTGATTAGCAAATTTTTCATTAATGTTTTCTTGATCATAGAGCCCAACTTCATCAACGCCCAGTTCTTTCATCAGAGTTTCATTTTTAGAAGATCCTATTCCAATCACGTGAGCACCTAATTTTTTAGCAACTTGAACTACAATCGAACCCACACCACCAGTTGCACCATTTACTATGACAGTATCACCGGCCTGTACCTGGGTAAAATATGAAACTGCATTATATGCTGTAATTCCCGGGGTAATAATGGTTACAGCTTTTGAAACAGAAACACTATCTGGCTTTTTAACCAATCTTTTGGCCGTTGTTTTCACTTTAGTTGCATACGCTGGTCCAGCATGCGCAATTACAACCTCGCCAGGTGCAAAATTATCAACTGCTTTGCCAACCGCAATAATTTTGCCAACAACATCTCGTCCTGGAATAATTGGAAACTTATCACCACCAAATTCACCGGCCCGTTGGCTTCGTTCAAAATTATTCAAACCAACTGCCAATGTTTCTATGATGACCTGAGTGTCTTTTGTAATTTGTGGCTCTGCATTCGTAAATTCCTCAAAAACTTCCGGACCACCAAATGTTTGATAACCAAATGTTTTCATAATTGCACCTCACTCAACATTATATTGATGTAACAGCTGATTGATTGGGATTAATCCATCGGCCCGATATTGTTTAACAAATGCATCTACGTCAGCTTGAGAGTGCTGCTCATCTTTTTCCAGTACCAATTGTTCAACAGGTAATGGTCGGTCATTGGCAATTTTAACATCAATTACAACCGGCCCCGTCGCATTTTTAGCTTCATCAAAGGCGTGTTTTAACTCATCTAATGTCCTGACTTCAAAACCTTGCGCTCCTAACGCAGTAGCTGCATCACCAAATTGTGCATCAATCAAATCAACGCCAGAATGCGGTTGCTGCGTGTCATCTTGTTCAGCTTCGATAAAACCTAATGATTTATTGGTGAGCACAACATTAATAATTGGTTGCTGATACTTAACTTGCGTCAAAATATCGTGCATCACCATCGTATAACCACCATCACCACTAATTGAAAATACCTGCCGATTAGGGTATGAAACCTGTGCTCCAATGGCAGTTGGTAAGGCGTACCCCATCGTTGCATACCATCCAGATGTTGTAATCTTTTGGGTCGGTTTCATTCTCAACAAACGTACACCATCAATCGTAACGTTTCCTACATCTAATGCAAAAATTGCATCATCGCTTGCAATCCGATTAATTTGATCAAAAACTGAATCAACATTTAGTGGCTGTTTGTCTTCATCAACAAATTTGGCCAGCCACTCAATCCAATTCTTCTTATTGGCTAACATGGCATCATAAAACGGTCGCTTATCTGCGGCGGTTGTCTTTGCTACCATTGCCGCTAAAGTTGTCTTAGCATCAGCCAAGATTCCAACATCAACGTGATGACGCTTACCAATATTAGTCGGCTTAACATCAACTTGAATGAACTTGGCATCTGCACTAAAGAAATATGGCGCAAAAGGAAAATTACTACCGATAAATAGGATTGCATCAGCTGATCTTGCAGCTTCAACTCCTGGTTTAGTTGCTACTCGACCAGCACTCCCCATATAAGCGGGATCACTATCAGCGATAACTCCCTTTGCTAGTGCAGATGACATCAAAGGAATCTTTAATTGATCAGACAGCTGTTTAAGTTCCTTAGCGGCCATTTTAGCACCTAAACCAAAATAAATTAGTGGCTTTTTAGCATTTGCTAAGATATCGACAGCTCGTTTTACTGCGTCTTGATCTGGTAATTGATAGCTGTTGGTGACAGCATAGTTACCGGCATTCGAAACATAATTATCATCTATTTGTGCCCAACCAAGATCTTTAGGCAGTGTCACTACCGCTACGCCAGAGTGCTCATAGGCCTGTGAAATAGCTTGATCGACCACTGCTGGTAATTGATCTGCAGTCATCACTGTACGATTATATACAGCCACATCTGCAAAGATTGGGTTTTCATTAAGTTCTTGAAAATACTCGGTATTCATAAAATCTGTTCCAACTTGTCCCACTAGTGCTAAAACAGGAGCGTGATCATGCTTAGCATCATACAATCCATTTAATAGATGAACAGCTCCTGGACCCGCAGAACCAAATGTAACACCAATCTTACCGGTAAGTTTTGCTTCGCCCGATGCTGCGATAGCGCCCGTTTCTTCATGACGTACTTGAATATAGTTCATGGTATTCTGACGGTTAAATAATGCATTCATCGTTGAATCAAATGAACCACCAGGTAGACCAAAAATATGATCAATCTTCCAATCCTCTAAAACTTTGATCATCGCATCTGCGGCATTAATTTTTGTTGTCATATTGAAACATCCTCCTTAAATTAGCTGTTAAATTGAACACGTTTACAATAGTACACTTACTAAAAATAAGCAATTATCTTGTTCAATTATTTTTAGTAATTTTAGCTTGTTTGTATTCATACTTTCAGCATAATAAAAAAACCGCCCAAGGCATAATAAAATGCTTAGTAGCGATTTAAAGGACTGTTAAAATAATTAGATTATTGGTTAAAAATCATTGATCGAGAAATTTGAACGTGTGAATGCTTTGTCTTGCCAATCACACCTTCTTTATCTTGATTAACCAGAAATTCATCACATTTGCGACATTGTGGACACATTAGCACGATTTGATAACATGGTGAACCATCATTATTTGCAGCCATCACATTTCTTTCAGCGATTACCATGGAATTATTCTGACAATTTTGACACTCAACATTTAACTCCATATTCTCTTGAAAGGGATCAACTGATCTTCCTACCATGCCAAAACGGTCCTCGCCATACTCATGTTCATATTCATAAATAAACATCTCTAGTCGACACCTCTACACTAAACTATTTAAAATAATGAGCTTTATTGCCTTGCAAGCTAACAATTGTAACCACAATTATTCCAACTGCAACAATTGACAGCGAACAAACCACGAAAAGAATCCTGTATGAAAATCCTTCAATAATCATTCCACCAAAAAGGGGACCTAGCGCTTTTCCGGCAGAAGAAAAAGCATTCATTAACCCTTGATACTTTCCCTTAGCTTCTAGTGGCGATAAATCATTGACAATTGCCGGCATTGTTGGAAATGCAGTTGCTTCACCAATCGTTAACACCACCATTGCCGCAACAAATGCAGCATAATTATGGGCAAATAATAAAATCACAAAGGACAGGGCACAAAATAAAATCCCTAGATATACTTGCAAATAGATATTCTTTAGATAATGGGCTAACCAATTAATGATAATCTGCAAAACAACAATTAAACCAGCATTGATTGTCCATAATAAACTATATAGAGTCATCGGAATCCCCATATCAGTAACATAGACAGATAAATTACTAACCCATTGCTCATACATAATCCAAATTATTCCCAGGGAAATAAAAAAAGTCCACATAATTGTTGCGTTTGGTCGACTAAGTTTAATCGACTGCGCTTGTTTTCCCTTTTTCTTCATAATCTGGCTGGTATCAACATGGTAGAAACGGACTGCCACTACAAAATAAAAAGCATATAAAATGGTTGTTAAAGCAAACATTACCGAAACACTACCGTGATAAACAAACCCAACAATCGAAGTTCCCAAAACGATTCCTAAATTTGCCGCAAAGTACAGCATATTAAAAACATATCGCCCATCTCTACTGTGAATTAACGTTCCTAATGAATTAATTAGGGTTGTGAGCCAACCATTAAAAAAACCGACAATTCCCAACAAAATAGGATAAGCAGGCCAATGATTAATAAAAATCAACACAATCATCGCTGCCATATCCACTAATAAACCACCTATTATTAATAAACGGGGATTATAACGATCAAATAAACTACCACTCAAATAACTACCCACAACATTGGTACCTGAATATAACAGTAAAACAAAACCAATCACAGTTAACGACTGATGTAATTCGTTGTGTAAATAAATCGTTGTGAGCGGCCAAATAAAACTTGTTCCAACGCTACTCAAAAAGGAACCTGTCACCAGCCAACGTAACCTAATTTCTTGCCGCATGGGCCACCTCCACACTACCGCTCCATTAAAGGAACCCTGACTCAAAAAGAATCAGGGCACTTTTTTTTACTATTTAATTAATCATTTCCCGGGACATACGCAATTGACGAGAATTTATTATATGACTTCACAAATAACAACTTAACCGTTCCACGTGGACCGCTTCGGTTTTTTTCAATAATGACTTCAACCTCACCGACGTTTTCATCATTGTCACGCGGGTCTTGGGGGCTATCATCATCGTCATTATCACGTTCATAATAATCATCACGATACAAGAAACCAACAATATCAGCATCTTGTTCGATCGAACCAGACTCACGAATATCCGAAAGAACTGGACGTTTATCTTGTCGTTGTTCCACTCCTCTAGAGAGTTGCGACAAGGCAATGACAGGCACATTTAGTTCTTTTGCCAGCTTTTTTAATTGCCGTGAAATATCAGAAACTTCTTGTTGCCGATTTTCACGGTTCGTACCTTCAATTAATTGCAGATAATCAATCACAATTAAGCCTAAATTACCTTGTTCTTTCGCTAAACGACGACATTTAGCCCTAATCTCAGCGATCTTAATTCCTGCAGTATCATCAATGTAGATACTGGTCTTGGATAAACTACCCATTGCAACCACGAGATTACGCCATTCTTCTTCGCTTAATTGTCCAGTCCTTAAATGATTGGCATCGATACTACCTTCAGCACAAAGCATCCGGTTGACCAATGACTGCGCACTCATTTCCAGACTAAAAATAGCAACCGTTTTATCAGTTTGTGTTCCAACATTTTGCGCTATATTAAGTGCAAATGCTGTTTTACCAACTGCAGGTCGAGCAGCTAAAATAACTAATTCGTCTTCATGTAACCCGGTCGTCATCTTGTCCAGCTGCGGGTACCCAGTAGATAAGCCAGTCACATCTGAATCATTTTGCGATAAGCGATCAATTTCTTCAAAAGCTTCCTTTAAAACATCCTTAATTTCCTTGAAGCCATCTTGATTCCTAGTTTCTGCAACATTTAGAATTGATCGCTCTGCCTCGTCAAGCAGATCAGGAACTTCCTCTTCGCCCGTATAACTTCTAGTAACAATATCAGTTGCCGTAGAAATCAGCTTTCGAAGAACTGACTTTTCTTGCACAATTTTAGCATAGTAAATAACATTTGCTGCCGTGGGTACCGCTTCGGCCAGCTCAACAATGTAGCTAAACCCACCAATATCTTCCAATTGGTTTGTTTTATCCAGTTGTTCACGCATCGTTAATGCATCAATTGGTTTATCTTGGTCGTTTAAATCGACCATTTTTTGAAAAATAATTTGATGTGCCCGCCGATAAAAATCCTCGGGTTGTACATATTCCATGGCCTCCACCAACGCATCCCCGCTCAAAAAAGCAGCTCCTAAAACTGCTTTTTCAGCTTCGATGTTTTGGGGTGGTGTTTGGTCACTTAAAACATCATTATTCATGTTGGCTTCGTCCTTTTTTACTTATTTTTCAGCTACATGCACTCTGATGGTGGCTGTAACCTGTGGGAATAACTTAACTGGCACATTGCTATATCCTAGTGCCCGGATTGGTTCTGCTAGTTCAATTTTACGTTTATCTAATTTGATTTGATACTGAGCTGACAGTGCCTGCGCAATTTGCTTGCTTGGAATTGAACCAAACAAACGACCATCTGTCCCCGCTTTAGCCGTCAATTCAACCACTGTCTCATCTTTTTCCAGTCTTTCTTTAATTGCTTGAGCATCGGCCAATAATTCAGCTTCTTTTTTCTGTTCTGCGCGCTGCTGCCCCTTAAGCGCACTCATCGCAGAGTTGGTAGCAGCCTTGGCCTTACCCTTTTTAATTAAAAAATTTTGAGCATAACCATCAGGAACCTCTTTAACTTCACCGCGTTTACCACGACCTTTTACATCTTCTAAGAAAATAACCTTCATCCGTGATCACTCCTCATCTTGTTTTTCTTCGTTATTTGCATCACTTTCTAGTAATTCAATCAACTGTTCCTTAACTTCTGATACAGTTTTATCTTTAATTTGGGTAGCCGCATTCGATAAATGACCACCGCCACCTAACTGCTCCATAATTACCTGAACATTAAAATCACCAATTGATCGCGCGGAGATACCAACTGTACCATCATCACGCAGTGTAATGACAAACGAAGCATCAACACCAGCCATTTGCAACAAAGAATCAGCCGTTTGGGCTGTTGTTACAGAATCATATACCTGATCGTCTTCACCGGCGCATAATGCCATTTTATCATCAATGAAAGTAACTGTAGCAATTAGATGATTTCTTTGCAAGTAACTATCGACATTTTCTTTCATGAACTTCTGAATCAAAATACCATCAGCACCTGCAGAACGCAAGTAACTGGCTGCATCAAAAGTTCTTGTCCCCACGCGTAAGGTAAACGACTTCGTGTCTACTTGAATTCCAGTTAACATTGCTGTTGCTTCAATTTTATTAATCGGTTCACCTTCACGTGGTTGATACTCGAACATTTCAGTAATTAGCTCACATGTCGATGAAGCATAGGGTTCAATATAAACCAGAATTGGATTTTCTGGAAATTCCTCCCCGCGGCGGTGATGATCAATAATCATAACACGATTTTGTAATTTATTATATAGTTGTTCAGACATTGAAATAGTAGGCTTGGAGTGATCGACCATCACCAGTAAACTCTTCGTGGTAGCTTTTTCTTCTGCCTCTTCAACCGTGATGATATGATCTTTAATATCTTGGTAGCCATCAATTTCAGTTAATAAACGATTAATATCAGAATGTAAATGAGCTTGATCTAACACAATCCAGCAATCTTGCCCGTTCATTTTCGCAATCCGCCTAATTCCCAGACAAGCACCTAATGAATCCATATCTGGAATCCGATGTCCTTGCACAAATATTTGATCTGACTCATTCATTAATTCTTGAAGCGCCTGACTAATCATCCGCGCACGCACACGTGTCCGTTTTTCCATTGGATTGGTTTTACCACCATAGAAACGAGCTTGTTGACCATCAGCCTTCACCACAACCTGGTCACCACCCCGTCCTAGTGCCAAATCCAAATTACTTTGTGCTAAATCAGCTAACTTATTAAGGTCAGAATCGCCGTAGGCCACACCCACACTAAGCGTCACAGGTGAATTTTGCTTTGATGTATTTTCACGAATAACATCTAAAATACTAAACTTATTTTTTTCAATATTTTCTAGCGTTATTTGATGGCCTAAAATTAAGTAGTCATCATCATCGATAACTTTCATAAATAAGCCATACTTTTGGGCCCAATCACCAATTTCAGAAGTTACATAGTTATGGAGATTAGAAACTTCAGAATCAGACATTCCCTGTGTGATTTCAGCATAGTTATCTAAATAAATATTTCCTAAAATTACCTTCTCATTTTGATACCGCTCGTCAATCTTGGCGTAGTGCGTCACATCCATTAAATAAACCACACGAAAGTTTGGTTGGACTAATAATGAAAAACGGTGTTGCATCCATTCAACCGTAACTGGCTTTGTTGCATCTTGATTATCTTCAATCAATTTAGCAAGCTGTTCGTCAACATCTACTAATTTTTTACCGACGACTTCATTTTCAAAATATGTAACCATATATGGATTGATCCATTCAATCTCTTGCTTTTCATCAAACACAATCATTCCAACTGGCATTTGAATTAATGCCTCTTGTTCACCACGTTTTATCCGGTAAGATAAATCAGAAATATATTCGTTTGTATCAGAAACAATCCTTTTTAATAGATTTAAAACAAAATATAATCCTACGATGACTAAAACGAGCATTATAATGCCTAATACCCAACTAGTCATAAAAGTAAATATAATTCCTAGTGCAGATACAGCAAACATAAAGAGCGTTACCCAACGAATACTAGCATTTCGCAGAAAAAAGGGTAAATTTTCACGTTCAAAAAAACGATTCATAATAGTCTCCCATATTCTTTGTAGCGTCATAAATACCAATAGTTACATTTTATCACACTCTCATAGTTTAAAAAGTGTATCTCGGTTTAGAACAATATTATAAAAAAATCCGCAGTTAATATCAAAAAGACCCAACTACACCACGATTGTGGGTAATTGGGTCATATTTACTCAATCATACTAGTTCAAATTAGTCCTCTGCAACGAATGGTAGCAGACCCATAATTCGAGCACGTTTGATTGCGATTGTTAAGCGACGTTGGTTTTTAGCACTTGTTCCGCTAACACGACGTGGTAAAATCTTACCGCGTTCAGAAACAAACCGCTTCAATAAGTCAGTATCTTTATAATCGATGTATTCAATATGGTTTGCGGCAATAAAGTCAACCTTGCGGCGACGATGTCCGCCTCTTCTTTGTTGAGCCATTGAATTTCCCTCCTCTGGCAGTTACTTTAGAACGGTAAATCATCATCGGAAATGTCAATTGGTTCGCCGTTATTCGCAAATGGGTCATTGGCATTATTATTTGCATTACCACTAGCCGCATTGGCATTATTATCAGCATTTCCAAATGGATTATCATTTACTGATGATGATTGAGGAGCATTGGCTGGTTGATTATTGTCAAAGCTTGGTGCGCCATTGTTATGACTTTGACTCTGAGCTTTCGTTTCCAGCAATGAGAAGTTTTCAACTACCACTTCCGTTACATAGACACGTTGACCCTGTTGATTTTCGTAATTTCTGGTTTGAATCCGACCATCAACCCCAACCAAAGAACCCTTATGAGTGAAGTTAGCAAAATTTTCAGCAGCTTTACGCCAAATGACGCAACTGATAAAATCAGCTTCTCGTTCACCCTGTTGATTAGTGAACTGTCGATTAACAGCAACAGTAAATGTTGCTACAGCAGCTCCGCTAGTTGTGTATCGCAACTCAGGATCTCTAGTTAAGCGTCCAACAAGTATTGTACGATTAATCATAGACTAATGCTCCTTTCAATATTTATGATTATTAAGCTTCGCGCTTAACAATCATGTGACGTAAGATATCGTCACTAAACTTAGCTAAACGATCAAATTCATTTAGCGCTACATCATCGTTTGCTGTGACATTAATGATATGGTAAGTACCTTCATTGTAGTCACCAATTTCGTAAGCAAATCGACGAGTAGACCAGTCTTTTGAATCAACGATTGTAGCACCATTGTCTGATACGATCTTGTCGAAACGTTCAACAAGCGCTGTCTTAGCAGCTTCGTCGATATCAGGACGAATAATGTACGTAATTTCATAACGTGTTGGTTCCATGAACTGTTACACCTCCTTATGGACTTTGGCCCTTTTCCATTTAAAAAGAGCAAGGAAAGCAGACGTTTTCACGTGTACTCACAAGCAAAAATTATAACACGATAGCACTGATAAAACAAGGACACAAAATAAAAATCCTAAATTGCGATACATATAATACATACGCTCGCCATTAGGATTTTCATTTATTTATTCATGTGTTTCATTTTGATCTGTACTTACTTGTGCTGTATCAGAATTATCATCAGAAGCTGATTTTTCATCTTCTGAATCCTCTTCCTTATCAACCTTAGTCATTGTAGCAACATGCGTTTCATCATCCATTTTAATTAAATGAACACCCAATGTTGCTCGTCCAGTTTGCGAAACAGTTTCAATTCCGAAGCGAATAATCACACCTTTATCGGTTACCAACATGATGTCCTCATCGCCAGTAACAGTAGCCAAGCCAACTAATGGACCATTCTTCTCAGTCACATTAGCAGTTTTAATTCCTTTACCACCACGTCCCTTAATTGGGTATTCGGTGGCAGGCGTTTGCTTACCAAAGCCTCGTTCACTAATCACAAAGACATTGCTGTCATCGGTTAATAAATCAACACCAATAACGAAATCGTTGTCTCGTAATCTAATTCCACGAACTCCGCTAGCTGAGCGACCCATTGATCGAACATCGGCACCTTTAAAACTGACTGCATAGCCTAAATGAGTTCCAATAATCATTTTTTGAGATTCTTCAATAATTGAAACACCCATTAATTGATCATTTTCTTTTAAAGTAATAGCTTTTAAACCATTACTCCGGATGTTCTCAAATGCTGCTACCGGTGTCCGTTTAACCGTGCCGTGCAAAGTTGTGAAGAAAAGAAATTTATCGTGGTCATTTGTTTCATGTGAAACATTGATAACAGCAGAAATCTTTTCGTCTGCTTCAATTCCGAGTAAGTTAATAACCGGAATTCCCTTCGCCGAACGACCATACTCTGGTACTTCATACCCCTTCATCGAGTAAACTTTACCTGCACTCGTAAAGAATAGCAATCGATCATGGGTAGATGTTGATATTAGTTGCTCGATGAAATCATCATCATGCACACCCATTCCTTGGACACCACGACCACCACGATGTTGCGCTTTAAACTCATCAACAGCGAGTCGTTTAATGTAGCCGTTATGGGTTAATGACACAATCACATTTTCTTCTTCAATCAGATCTTCATCTTCTAAGTTGGTAACATCGCCGACTTGAAGTTCCGTGCGACGTTTGTCACCAAATTTCGATTGAATTTCCAATAATTCATCATAGATAATCTGATGAATTCTTTCTGTATGCTGCAAAATATCTTTGAAATCAGCAATCGATTCCATCAATTTTTGATACTCATCTTCAACCTTTTCGCGTTCCAAACCAGTTAATCGAACTAATCGCATATCTAAAATAGCCTGAGCCTGACGGTCAGATAGACTATAGTTTTCCATCAACTGGCTCTTAGCAATTTCACTAGTTTGTGAACTGCGAATTGTATTAATGATCGCATCGATATGATCAAGTGCAATTCGTAATCCTTCTAAAATATGAGCTCGGGCTTGCGCCTTTTTCAACTCAAATTCTGTCCGACGACGAACCACTTCTTCTTGGTGTTCCAAGTAGTACTGCAAAATCTGTTTCAAGCCCAGTACTTTAGGAGTGCCCTTAACGATAGCTAACATATTGAAACTAAATGACGTTTGAAGCAAAGTCATTTTATAAAGATTATTTAAAATAACTTCGGCACTAGCATCTCGTCGAACATCAATAACAATTCGCATTCCTTCACGGTCAGACTCATCATTAACATCTGTAATTCCTTCGATCCGCTTATCACGAGCCAAATCAGCAATTCGTTCAATTAATTTTGCTTTGTTAACCATATAAGGAATTTCGGTAGCAACAATCCGCTGTTTACCGTTTTTTTGTTCTTCAATATCAACTTTAGCTCGGACAATAATTGTCCCACGGCCGGTTTCGTATGCTTTTCGAATACCAGATTTACCCAACACGATTCCACCTGTTGGAAAATCAGGACCTGGAACTGCCTCCATTAAATCAGCAGTCGTTGCTTCTGGATTATCCATCAAAATATGAATTGCACTGATTACTTCAGCTAAATTATGCGTCGGAATGTTTGTGGCCATTCCCACTGCAATCCCAGATGCACCATTAACTAGCAAGTTAGGAAAACGAGCTGGTAATACACTTGGTTCTTTTTCAGTCCCATCATAATTTTCGGTAAAATTAACCGTATCTTTATTGATATCCCGTAACATTTCAACGGCAATCTTACTCATTCGAGCTTCTGTATACCGCATTGCGGCAGCGCCGTCACCATCAACAGAACCGAAGTTACCATGGCCATCAACTAACATATACCGATAGCTAAAATCTTGCGCCATTCGAACCATTGATTCATAAATTGCAGAATCACCATGCGGATGAAACTTCCCCATGACGTCTCCAACAATTCTGGCCGATTTTTTATACGGCTTATCAGGTGTCACACCTAATTCACTCATCCCATATAAAATTCGACGATGAACGGGTTTCAATCCATCACGAACATCTGGCAATGCTCGTGACACAATTACACTCATTGCGTAGTCTAAAAACGACGTCCGCATTTCGCCAGACAAATTGACATTAGTAATTCGACTTGGTAAATCTTGTTCAGCCACAGTTTTTCCCCCTTTTTAATTCATCGTTTCGTTTATAGGTCTAAGTTTTGGACATAAACTGCATTTTCTTCAATAAATTCGCGTCGTGGTAATACTTTATCACCCATCAACATTGAAAATACTTTATCAGCTTCAATTGCATCTTCTGATTCAACCCGCAACAATCGGCGCTTATCTGGATCCATGGTTGTTTCCCACAGTTGTTCTGCATCCATTTCACCAAGTCCTTTGTATCGTTGAATAACAGGCTTAGGAGAGGGTTGTAATGAACCCATCACTTGCTCTAGTTCTTCATCAGAGTCAATGTATCGCATATATTTACCTTGACGTACTTGATACAGTGGTGGTTGCGCGATATACACGTATCCAGCATCAACAATTGGACGCATGAATCGATAGAACAGGGTTAACAGCAATGTTCTAATATGAGCTCCATCGACGTCGGCATCTGTCATAATGATCAACTTATGATAATTAGCCTTAGAAATATCAAATTCATTCCCAAAACCAGTTCCCATTGCGGTAAATAATGACCTAATTTCTTCATTAGCCAGAATCTTATCTAAACTGGCTTTTTCGACGTTCAAAATTTTACCACGAATTGGTAAGATTGCTTGTGTAAGTCGTGAGCGACCTTGTTTGGCCGAACCACCGGCAGAATCACCCTCGACAATAAATAGTTCTGAGATTTCAGGATCTTTACTAGTATTATCAGCCAACTTACCGGGCAAATTACTAATTTCAAGCCCACTCTTTTTACGGGTCACTTCACGTGCCCGTTTAGCGGCAACTCGAGCTTTTGAAGCTAAAATTCCTTTGTCGACAATCTTGTGGGCAACGTCTGGATTTTCCATCATAAACCGATTAAACGTTTCTGAAAATAGATGGTCAGTCGCTGTTCTCGCATCTGAGTTGCCTAACTTAGTTTTAGTTTGACCTTCAAACTGTGGATCGGGATGTTTAATTGAAACGACAGCCGTTAATCCTTCACGCACGTCATCACCTGATAGTGCGTCTTCGTTTTGTTTTAGGAAGCCATTTTTACGACCATAATCGTTAATGACCCGGGTTAAAGCTGTTTTAAACCCAGTTTCATGCGTTCCACCCTCATATGTGTGGATGTTGTTAGTAAAGGTCATCAAATTACTGTGGTAATCATCGGTATACTGCAATGATACTTCTACCGTGATCCCTTTTTCTTCACCCTCAACATATACTGGTGGATCAAATAAAACATCTTTATTTTCATTCAAATATTCAACATAATGACGGATTCCACCTTCATAATGGAAAGTCTCACTAGTTGGTGTCTCTGGTCGCTTATCGGTAATTGTGATCTTAAGTCCCTTATTTAGGAAAGCCAATTCGCGAATCCGAGTTGTTAAAATTTTAATATCATACGTGGTTGTTTCTTGAAAAATATCTGGATCTGGCAAGAAATGTACGATCGTTCCATGATCCAATTCATGTTTTTCATCGATAACTTTCATTGGTGTTTTAACATGGCCACGTTCAAAGTCAATGTAATATACTTTTCCATTTCGAATAACACGGGCATCTAATTCGGTTGACAGTGCATTAACAACTGAAGCACCAACCCCATGTAACCCACCAGAAACTTTATATCCACCGCCGCCAAACTTACCACCGGCATGTAAAATCGTAAAAACAGTTTCCAGCGCTGGCTTACCTGTTTTAGCTTGAATGTCAACTGGAATCCCACGACCATTATCAGTAACTGTAATGCTGTTATCCTTTTCAACAGTAACCGTAATCTCGTCACTGAACCCTGTTAAAGCTTCGTCAATTCCATTATCGACAATTTCCCATACCAAATGGTGTAGTCCTTGAGATGCAGTCGTTCCAATATACATTCCGGGACGTTTTCTAACAGCTTCTAGTCCTTCAAGTACCTGGATTTGGCTAGCATCATATTCCCTTGCACGTTCTGCTTTAGTTTCTTTTTGATCGCTCACTATGGCTCCTCCTTTAATAATGTTCCATGGTCAATATTAAAAATAGTTGGCGTATGAATTAGTTGTTGTGCAATTCCACTTAGACTGGTCGTCGTCAGAAAAGTCTGAACCTTATCTTGAATTGCCGTTAATAAGTGCGTTTGGCGCTCATCATCTAATTCTGATAACACATCGTCCAATAAAAGAATTGGATATTCGCCGGTTTGCTCTTTCATTAAATCAATCTCAGCCAACTTAACCGATAGAGCAGTTGTTCGTTGTTGTCCTTGTGAACCATATGTTTGAACATTTTTGTTATTAATTAGAAATTTTAAATCGTCACGCTGAGGACCATACAAAGTACTCCCCTGTTCGATTTCTTTAGTTTCATTTGTTAAATATAAATCTAATAGTTGGTGATAAATGTCATCAACGCTGATATTCTCATCAAGTTTAACCTGATTAACATATTGAAATGTTAATTCTTCTTTTTTTTGTGAAACAGTCTCATGGACAGCTTGCGCCCATTTTTCTAGCTTTTTTAAAAAAGTCGCTCGCGCTACAATGATTTCTGCCCCATATGCTGCCAACTGATCTGATAGCACTTGGAGTAGTACCCGATCGTGTTGTTGCTTTGTTTGCAACTGCTTTAGATACTGATTTCGTTGCTTCAAAATTGCGCGATACTGGCCCGAATCATACAAGTATTTATTACTCATCTGACCAAATTCCAAATCCATAAAATGTCGTCGCATTGCCGGGGCACCTTTAACAATAGCTAGGTCTTCTGGCGCAAATAAGATAACGTTTAGTTGTCCCACATATTGGGATAACCGAGCCTGTTCCAAATGATTTACTTTAGCCTTTTTTCCCTTAGCGCTAAAAACTAATTCTAAGGGAACCGTGCCACCCTGTTTTTCGATTCGACCACTAAGCGATGCTTCATGGGCTTGCCAATTAATCAGTTCTCGATCATTAGCTGTGCGATGACTTCTAGTTAATGCTAGTACATAAACGGCTTCAAGCAAGTTAGTTTTTCCCTGTGCATTTTCACCAATTAAAATATTGACACCCGGGGAAAATGTCACCCTTAAATCATCATAATTACGAAAATTATGTAGCTGAAGTTCTTTTAAAATCATTTAAACTGCCTACTCATTTTGAATGACAAACGTTCCAATATCGGTAATTTGAACTCGATCACCGGCATATAATTTTCTACCACGCCGTTGATCAATCTCACCATTAATGATTACTTCGTTTTCACTTAAGAACCATTTAGCTGCACCACCAGAGGCAATAATTGATTGCTCTTTTAGTAATTGTCCTAGCGTAATAAATGGACGGTCGATTTTAACAATTTGGGGTTCCTGCACTTCATCACCTACTTTATATTTACCTATCCATTATACCGTTATAACAGGTGAAAAACAAATAAATATCGCTTATTTTAACGATTTTAGGCCATTTAATGTTTCTTGGTATCTTTTACCAAAATAAAGAAAAATCGCTAAAATTAAATTTTAACGTGGTTACTGTTAATTTATACATTTAAAAACACCCTCAAAAAAGTGAAAAAAAAGAGCGCCCTTTTTTAAATGCAAAAGGCGTTCATTATTTTGGCTCTTAATATGTTCTAACTGGCGTAATTAATTGAATAAAGTTCTCAGCATTTTCTGTTGGCACCAAGGTAAATGGACGTAATGCAGTTGTAAATGAAAGCTTGATTTCACTTTGACCAAATGAACGCAATGCATCTTTCATGTAGTCAGGGTTAAATGAAATTTCTAAATCCGCCCCAGTCATTTCACTAGTTGTGATCGCTTCTTCAACATTTCCCACATCTGGAGAATTCCCAGTAATCTTAGCCAATTTATCGGCAGAAGTAACCGATAATTTAACAACATTATTGCGACTCTCATGTGATAACAATGATGCTCGATCAATTGCGGCCAAAAAATTAGCTGCATTTAATTCAATTGCAGTATCTTCAGTTTCAGGAATTAAACGACTCGTTTCAGGGTAATTACCTTCTAGTAATCGCGAATAAAACATTGTATCACCTAAGACAAATAGAACTTGGTTTTCTGCAATTCTTAGTTCAACAGCATCTTGATTATCACTAATCATGCGAGATAATTCGGTTAAACTTTTTCCCGGAATGATAATGTCATAGTTTTGTTGTACGGGCTGTGGTAATCCGATTTTTCGTTGTGCTAATCGATGACTATCAGTAGCAACTGCCGTTAATTGACTTTCAGCTAAAACTAGGTGAATTCCAGTTAAAATTGGCCGACTTTCCTGCGTTGAAACAGCTAAAACAGTTTGACTAATAATTTCGCGTAAAACGTCTCCTGCTAATTGAACACCATCCGTGGTCTCTATTTCTGGTAAGTGCGGATAATTATTGGCATCTTGTCCATTAATTGTAAATGCAGCAGATCCTGATGTGATTTGAGTTTGAAAACCATCACTAACTTCAATCGTGACCGACTTATCTGGCAACTTTTTGATAATTTCGCTAAAAAAGCGTGCTGGTAACACAATTGAGCCAGTTTGTTCAATTGTTAAATTAAAACTTTCGTTGCTAACTGGTAAAACAGTTTGAATTGTAATATCAGCATCGCTACCGGCCAGTGTTACTTCAGCATCACTAACGTCAATCTTTAATCCTGTCAAAATAGGAATTGTTGTTTTAGATGAGATTGCTCGTAAGACATCGTTTAACTTAGCGGTGAAGGTTGCTCGATTAATCGTAAATTTCATGTTCGTTGCTCCTTGAAGGTTGAATTTGGTTTTAATTTAATTAATAAATAATAAAGTCGTAGTAGTAGGGCCTGTTAATACTGTTGATAATAACGGGCCGCCCGAGTAAGACACAAATCTACCCTGTGCATTACCTGTGGATAACTATCTAGTTATTTTTAAAGTTTTCCACAGCTATGGCTTTAGTTCCATTTTAAGGTTTTGGACATCCTCTTGCAAATTATGATCGGATTGGAGCATTTCTTCAATTTTATCAATTGAATGTAAAACGGTTGTATGATCCTTGCCACCGAACTCAGCACCAATTTTTGGTAGTGAGTTATCGGTTAGCTCGCGAGACAGGTACATCGCGATTTGGCGGGGAACAACAATTTGTTTGACTCTTTTTTTGCCCTTCAAATCTGTTTGAGAGATGTGGTAATAACCAGCAACTTTTTCCTGGATTAATGGAATTGTTAGAGCACTGGTGCCAGATAACTTCAAACCTTTAAGTGCGTCCGAAGCAAGGCTGGTAGTAATGATTGCTTTATTTAAGTGTGAATAAGCCTGTACCCGTGACAGTGCACCTTCGAGTTCACGGACGTTTGAGTCAATTTGGCCTGCGATATAGGTTAGTGTGTCATTTGGTATATCAATCTGGTCGGCCTGAGCTTTACTACGCAAAATTGCAATTCGAGTCTCTAGGTCGGGAGGGGTGATATCAACTGACAATCCCCATTTAAACCGGGAAACAAGGCGATCTTGCAGTTTAGGGATTTCATTAGGCAAACGATCAGAGGTTAATACGATCTGTTTGTTTTCCTCATATAGCGCATTAAAAGTATGGAAGAATTCTTCTTGAGTTCCCTCCTTATCAGCGAAAAATTGAATGTCATCAACTAATAACAAATCTAAGTTTCGGTATTCTTGCCGAAACTGTTCTTGGGTTCCAGTTTGAATTGCATTGATAAAATCATTGGTAAAGGCTTCGCTGGTTACATATTTAACGCGTGTTTCACTATTGGTTAGTGTCATTTTGTTACCGATCGCATGCATCAAATGGGTTTTACCCAAGCCAACACCACCATAAAAGAAGAGTGGATTGTACATTTTACCGGGTTCTTCTGAAACAACTAGGGCAGCTGCATGGGCCATTTGGTTACCCTTGCCAATCACAAATGTATCGAAAGTATAGCGAGGATTAAGCGCCGTATTAACCTTAAAAGAAGGTTTGTTTTCAGGTGTGGAGGGGGCCGTTGATTCTTGTGCTTCGATGATGAAGCGCGGTTCGATTTTTGATGATGTTGCTTCAAAGGCGTAAAGGCGGAATTTATCAGTTAATGAATCGCGCCAATAATCTTTATGAAATGGTGTTGGTAACTCAATGGTTAATTGATCATTAGCTAATGAAATTGCTTTAGCTGGTTCAATTAAATTTTCATAGGTTACGCTGGAAACATCATTCTTAAACGATTCTTTAATTGTATCCCAGAGTGTTTCTAAATCAGTCACAATAACTCCTCCTAAATAAAACTACGTAAAATAGTTTAGCATGTCGTTAAAAAGTTTTCCACAGGGTTGTTGAAATTTAATTGTAATATTGCACAACGCTGTGTGGAAATTATCCACCAATGTGTGGATAAGCTGTTACTGACGTGATTTTGCTTGGTTATCCACAATTTTTTGTGGAAATAAAAGTCGGTGATACCAAGGGCCTTATTAGTTATCCACTGTTTTATACATAGTTGTGGATAACTTCTTCGACAGGGTGTTTATTTGTGATTAATCTAGGGAAAAAGCAGTGGATAACTCAAAATTAATTTACGAAAAGAAACAACGCTGTGGATTATTTCAAAGTAATTGTGGATAACTCAAAATTTATTTATTTATTTTAGGTGTTTATTATCACTTTTAAATGTGCTAAGATTGGTGGGTATTCTTTGGAAAGATCACCTTTTCGATTAATAAAAATCAAACTAATTGTTTTAGGAGGTGCTAAAATATGAAGCGCACATTTCAACCAAAAAAGCGGCATCGCGCACGTGTTCACGGTTTCCGTAAACGCATGAGTACAAGTAACGGCCGTAGTGTATTAGCACGGAGACGTCAAAAAGGCAGAAAAGTATTATCTGCATAGGGGTCGTGACAAACTAGATTTGTCGCAATCCCTTTTTTCATATCTATAGGGCTAATTTTGGAGATTGTAACTATGAGAAAGTCATATCGGGTTAAAAAAGAAAGCGAGTTTCAGCGAGTCTTTGAGACCCACAACTCGGTGGCTAACCGTAAATTCATTGTGTATACAATGGAAAAACCAGGTCAAAAGCATTTTCGAATTGGGATTTCGGTTGGAAAAAAAATTGGAAATGCTGTTCATCGTAACTGGGTTAAACGGCGAATTCGCCAAACAGTGTTAGAGCTAAAAGAACAGATTAAGCCAAATTATGATTTTTTGGTAATTGCCAGACCGTCAGCTGATCAGATGACCATGGCGGAAACAAAACAACATTTAATGCATGTATTGAAGTTAGCTCATCTAATCGAAGATGAGCATTAAAGTGAGGAACGAAGCGTGAAAAAGCACTTAAAAAAATATTTGACCATTGCTAGTATTTTGTCTTTAGGATTGTTTTTAGCTGCCTGTTCCAATAAACCAATTAATAGCCAAAGTACTGGTTTATGGGATAAAGGCATCGTTTATAATTTCTCGCGAGCTATTATTTGGTTGGCACATACCTTTGGTGGGTATGGAATGGGAATTATTATCTTTACCATTATTGTTCGAATCGTGATTTTACCATTGATGATCTACCAAACACGGGCAATGCGTAAGACACAGGAATTACAACCTAAGTTAAAGGCACTGCAGAAAAAGTATTCATCTAAGGATATGGAAACAGTCCGCAAACTGCAAGAAGAGCAACGGAAGCTTTATTCTGATGCCGGGGTTAATCCGTTTGCGTCAATGCTACCGTTGATTGTGCAATTGCCAGTTATCTATGCTCTGTACCAAGCTATTTGGCGGACAGATGTGCTGCGGGGCGGATCATTTTTATGGTTAGAGTTAGGTCATCGCGATCCGTACTTTATTTTACCTATTTTAGCTGCCGTCTTTACCTTCTTTAGTTCATGGTTATCAATGGCGTCTCAGCCAGAAAAAAATAGTATGACCACAGCAATGACATGGATTATGCCAATTATGATTTTCTTCATGGCAATGAACATTTCATCAGCGATCTCACTATATTGGGTGGTTACGAATGCCTTTCAAGTGGGCCAAACATTTGTGATTCAAAATCCATTTAAAATTAATCGTGAGCGGGCTGAAAAAGAAGCAGCTGAAAAAGCACGTCGTAAAGCAATTGAAAAGGCGAAACGAAATGCACGTAAAAGTAGACGAAGATAAATAAAGTCTTCTTAAGTTAAATGTTCATTAAAAAATGCTAGCCTCCGATGAGAGTTTAGCATTTTTTAATTTAACTGTAGGTTAAACTGAATGATAAATGATATAATCAGCGATGAAATTATTATTGATTAAATAAATTAGTAAAAATGATGGTACTTAGTTTTAGGAGGAGCCACAATGGCTATTTTCACAGGAGAAACGGCAGCACAAGCAATTGAAAATGGATTAAAAACACTTCATTTAACTCGTAACGAAGCTAACATCACAATTGTTAAAGATGCCAAAAAGGGGTTCTTGGGAATTAACAAACAAGAAGCCGAGGTGGAAGTTAAATCGATTTTACCACAGCATACAGGTGGTGCTTTTTTGCATCCAGAGTTATCTAATGAAATTGCCAAAGAGAGTAAATTCGATAACTTAGGTGGTGTGGATGAACACCAAGAGGCAATAGATGATGACGTTGAACTTGACCTGAGCCCGGCTGAGATTAAGCAACGCCAAGCAAAGAATCAACTTAAGTTAGAACAGGCAGCACAACGTTTGGTTGATTACTTAACTGATATTTTAAATGTGATGCAAATTGAAATTGAACCTAAATTAACGATTGAACATCAATTAATTAAAATTAATCTGACAACTGAAAAACAAGGGTTATTAATTGGTCATCACGGGTTAACCATCAATTCGTTGCAAACGATGGCTGTTGTTTTTTTGAATCAACATGGTGTGCAACATACGAACGTGATTTTAGATACTGACAACTATCGTAAGCGCCGTGAGGAAGTATTGGTTGGTGTGGCCAAGCAAGCGGCGACTGAAGCCGTGGCAACCGGAAAAGCGGTTTATTTAGACCCCATGCCAGCATTAGAGCGAAAACAAGTCCACCAAGCGTTAAGTGAAAACAAGTTTGTCCGGACCTATTCGCAAGGAGATGAACCGCGTCGTAGTTTGGTAGTCGCTCCAGCTAGCGAGATGTAATGATTGACAATCTAAGCGATCCATTTTAGAATAGTCACGATTATAATAAATTAATATTGGTAAAGTAGTGAAAGTGCTTTGACCGCGACCCAAATTGTGGGCGTGGAGTGGCGCTTTTTTTATTGCTATTAATTATTAGCAGTGAAATTCAGATTGAAGGGAGTTTAACTCGTGGAACAGACAGAGTTTGATACAATTGCAGCTATTTCAACTCCAGTTGGTGAAGGTGGTATTTCGATTATTCGAATTAGTGGTGACCAGGCCTTGACAGTTGCTGCGCGTGTTTATCACGGTCGTGACTTAGCAAAAGTTGCTAGCCACACTATTAATTATGGTCGGATTATTGATCCTGAGACAGATAAAGAGGTCGATGAAGTCATGGTGTCCGTCATGTTAGCGCCAAAGACCTATACACGTGAAGATGTAATCGAGATTAACTGCCATGGTGGGCTAGTAGCGACCAATAAAATTTTGCAGCTAGTTTTGAGTAATGGTGCAAGGATGGCCGAACCAGGTGAATTTACTAAGCGAGCCTTTTTGAATGGTCGCATTGATTTATCACAAGCGGAAGCCGTGATGGATTTAATTCGTGCTAAAACGGATCGTTCCATGAAAGTAGCGTTAAACCAATTAGATGGTGACTTGTCACGTTTGATCAAAAGCTTACGGCAAGATATTTTGGATGTGTTGGCACAAGTTGAGGTTAATATCGATTATCCGGAATATGATGCTGTAGAAACGATGACTACGAAACTATTGCAGGAAAAAGCAACAGAGCTACAGCAGCAGATCAAGCAATTATTGAGTACTGCTAAGCAAGGAAAAGTATTACGAGAAGGTTTAGCGACTGCAATTATTGGTCGACCAAACGTAGGAAAGTCCAGTTTGCTTAACCGCCTGTTGCACGAAGATAAAGCTATTGTCACCAACATTGCTGGTACGACTCGTGATGTAATTGAAGAATACGTTAATGTAAATGGTGTCCCCCTCAAATTAATTGATACGGCCGGTATTCGCCAGACAACGGACCAAATTGAAAAAATTGGAGTTCAACGTAGTCGTAAAGCAATTGGAACGGCTGATTTAGTTTTATTATTATTGGACAGTAGTGAAGCTTTAACCAAAGAAGATCGTGAGTTATTGGCTGATACGGCTGATACAAAACGAATTATTATTTTGAATAAAACAGATTTACCTAAAAAATTAAGTCGGGATGAATTGACCGAGTTTGTGAACGCCGATGAAATTATCGAAACTTCAATTTTACAAAATGCTGGGATGGACGAATTAGCTAAAAAAATTAGTCATCTATTTTTCAATGAAGGTATTGAAAGTAATCAAGGTAGTGTAATGGTAACTAATGCTCGTCATATTGGTTTGCTACACCAAGCGAGTGATGCGCTCAAGGATGTTCAAACGGGAATTGCGGCAGGGATGCCTGTTGATTTAGTTCAAATTGACATGACTCGTTGTTGGGATTTACTGGGAGAGATTACCGGCGATAGCTACCAAGATGAGTTACTAGATCAACTATTTAGTCAGTTTTGTTTAGGAAAGTAAACTAGTTAACGTTAGAGGAGAATGAAAATGGATCAAGCTTTACCTTACAAAGGAAATGATTATGATGTCATCGTTGTCGGTGCTGGTCATGCGGGTAGTGAAGCGGCGCTAGCAGCTGCTAGAATGGGCAATAAAACGTTATTAGTGACTATCAGTTTGGATATGGTTGCTTTTATGCCCTGTAATCCATCAGTTGGTGGACCGGCTAAGGGAATTGTGGTTCGGGAAATTGATGCCTTAGGTGGTGAAATGGGTCGCAATATTGATAAAACTTACGTTCAAATGCGGATGCTTAATACTGGTAAGGGTCCTGCTGTCCGCGCACTAAGAGCGCAGGCAGATAAATATGCTTATCATACTGAAATGAAGCGGACGCTTGAACGTGAACCCAATCTAACACTACGGCAAGCAACAGTTGATTCACTAATTGTTGAAGATGGGGTTTGTAAAGGTGTCATTACAAACACTGGGGCTCATTATTCCGCCAAAAGTGTTGTTTTAACAGTAGGAACTGCCGCACGCGGTAAAATTATTATCGGTGAACTCCAGTATTCTTCTGGTCCTAATAACTCTAAACCGGCCATGAAGTTATCTGAAAATTTGGAACAATTAGGATTCGAATTGGAACGCTTTAAGACGGGAACACCACCTCGTGTTGATGGAACAACAATCAATTACGATGAAACAGAGGAACAACCCGGGGATGAAGAGCCCAATCATTTTAGTTTTGAAACTCCTGACAGCAATTACTTACTGTTAAAGGATCAGTTATCTTGTTGGTTGACTTACACCAATGAGACTACTCATGAATTGATTCGTGCTAATTTAGATCGGGCACCAATGTTTTCAGGTACGATTGAAGGCGTAGGCCCACGATACTGTCCATCTATTGAAGATAAGGTTGTCCGCTTTGCGGATAAGCCACGACATCAATTGTTCTTAGAGCCAGAAGGCCGAGATACGGAAGAATGGTACCTACAAGGGCTCTCAACATCATTACCAGAGGAAATCCAACAGAAGATTATTCACTCAATTAAAGGCCTCGAAAACGCCGAAATGATGCGTCCAGGATATGCAATTGAGTACGATGTCGTAGCACCATATCAATTACGACCAACCCTAGAAACTAAGCTAGTTAAAAATCTTTATACTGCGGGGCAAACAAACGGAACATCAGGCTATGAGGAAGCCGCTGGTCAGGGAATTATTGCTGGAATCAATGCAGGTTTGCGGGCGCTAGATCGGGGTCAATTTACGCTGAAACGTTCAGATGCTTACATTGGTGTCATGATTGATGATTTGGTTACCAAGGGTACCAATGAACCATATCGATTATTAACCAGCCGGGCCGAGTATCGTTTGATTTTGCGTCATGACAATGCCGATTTACGTTTAACTGAAAAAGGCCATGAGCTTGGTTTAATTAGCGACGAACGATTAGCTCGATTTGAAGCTAAAAAAGAAGCGATTGCAAACGAAGAGAACCGGCTGGCCAATGTGCGCATTAAGCCAACTGATGATGTAAACGCGTTTGTTGCAGCACGAGGAGAAAAACCCCTGCAAGATGGTATTTTAGCAATTGAATTTTTGCGACGACCACAAGTTACTTATGCAGATCTATTGAAGTTTATCCCAGCACCAGAAGTTTCCTTAGATCATCGAATTATCGAACAAATTGAGGTTCAGGTTAAGTACGAGGGGTACATTAAAAAAGCTGAACAAAAAGTGGAACGATTAAAGAAGATGGAAGCAAAAAAAATTCCTGACCAAATTGATTATGATGCCATTGATGGTTTAGCAACCGAAGCACACCAAAAGTTGAAGAAGATTCAACCGGAAACAATTGCACAGGCTTCACGAATTAGTGGTGTTAATCCAGCTGACATTGCGATTTTAAGTGTTTATATTCAACAAGGACGAATCGCTAAAATTAGTTAGAGTGTGAACAGCCGCGATTAGAAGTCTGAATGTAACAATAAAATCCCGCATATCCTTAGTTTTTTGAAGGATATGCGGGATTTTATTGTTAGTTACATGGAAACTTCTGTGGCTGTGAGCATTGTTAATCAATAAGACTAGCTCATATCGTGATTTAGATAAGATTAAAATTGAATATTACATGAAAACATCAAAGAGTGAGAAGCAACGCCTAATCTTTGATAACTAAAATATCGTCTAGCTTAGAACGTTGCGACCGGTATTGATTTAAAAGCGAATCTGATTGATACCCTAGAGCAATTCCAATAAAGATTGTTTCATCTTCAGGAATGTCCAAGGCGGCGCGTTCTAATTCTGGATATTTTACTAGTGCATAAGATGGAATTGAATCGATTTCTTTTGCCGAAGCGCTCAGCATCAGAGTAGATGCAAACATTCCTAAATCAAATTTTGACCAATCTGGTGAATTTTTCGCAATTGTTAAATAGATAACTGCAGGGGCATTGTAAAGATATTTTTGGTAATGATCGTAGTCATCATTGTGCTCTGTTGCCCAATCAGCTTTTCGTTTCGAATTGATAGCCATATTTTCACGCGGCATTTGAGCCCAATCTTTACGATGACGTGTTGGAATTTCTGAATGACTGGCAACTCCTTGATTCTCAAGATCCGCTTGTTGTTGTGCTAACTTTTTAACTGTTTTACCGGTGGCAATGTAGACCTTCCACGGTTGTGAATCAACCCACGACGGACTCTTTTGGGCCTGAGCAACAATGGCTTTGAGGTCTTTGATTGAGACGGGCTGATCAGTATATGATCTAATCGCGTGGCGGCGCATTAATGCTTCGTTAAATTCCATTTTTCAAGCCTTCTTTTGGGTTCATTTCGATAAGTATATCACTTAGCTTAAATTCGATTGCTAAAACGTGTCTAATTATTTACGTAGCGTAAAAAAGAACAACGGTCGATCACTCAAATTATGAGCAAGCAACTATTGTTCCCTATAATATCACTAATGACTAAACTCATGGTTAGACACTCTATTTTCTACCATTCATACTTAACAACAGGTTCAAAGTACTGCTGATAAATATCTTTGCAGATTCCCATCTGTTCATTGCTCAAAGCTGGTAATTCGGCTGCACCAGTATTTGATGCGATTTGTTTAGCATTACTTGCTCCAGGGATGATTGTTGATACTTCACTAAACATTAGAATCCAACGGAGTGCTGTCTGCGCTAAATTATCAGAGCCAAGTTTTTCTTTTAATTGGTTAGCTGCCTTGACGCCTGTTTCGTAATCGACGCCAGCAAAGGTCTCACCTTTGTCAAATGCTTCACCATGACGATTAAAGGTGCGGTGATCATTTTTTCCAAACTTTGTGTTTAGCGTATATTTACCAGTCAATAAACCACTAGCAAGCGGAACGCGAATAATTGTACCAATATTATGTTGCTTGGCTAATTTAAAGAATAGATCGGCTGGTTTTTGCCGAAAAATATTGAAAATAATTTCGACAGCCGAGATATCATAATCTAAAGCCTTAATCGCTTCTTCGATCCGTTCAACGCTAACACCATAATGTTTAATCTTTCCTGCAGCTTTGAGGGCATCCAAAGTATCAAAAACTTCTTTTTTATAATAGACATCAGTTGGTGGGCAGTGTAATAAAATTAAATCTAAACTTTCTGTACCTAAGTTTTTGAGTGAATGATTAACAAAGGCTTCAATGTTTTCTTTAGAATAATTGCTGACGGCGTGTGGTTCCAATCCTCGGCCACATTTGGTGGAGACATAAATATGACGATCGGGATGGGTAGCTAGAAACTTGCCAATTGCCTGTTCACTATTACCATCTTGATAAATATCAGCTGTATCAAAGAAATTAACACCAGCTTGATACGCTTCTTCCAAAGTTTGCATTGCATCTTGTTCATCAAACGGATCGCCCCATTTAGAACCTAACTGCCACGTGCCTAATGAAACTTCACTAACCTGATAATTGGTTTTGCCTAAAGTACGATATTTCATTTTATTATCTCCTTTTTTCCGGAAATCATTAATGAGCTGTTAAATAATTATTTAGCCAATTTTTACCCTCTACAAACCGGGTAACTAACATCCCAGCAGTTGTGTTACTTGATGAATTGAGCAAGGTAGCTGGAATATCAATGATTTCACTGATAATCAAAATTAATGGCAAAGCAGTCATAGGAAAACCAAAGACTGTAATAATAACAGTTTCAGCCACAAAACCACCGCCCGGAATGGCGCTCATTACTACCCCAACTAAGAAACCAACAGCGATAATTAGTAGTGCATTTTCAGGGGTTGTAATATTACGACCAAATAAAACAAACAAAAAGGTAGCTTTTAAAATTCCGCCCACAACGGATCCGTCTTTATGGGTATTAGCTCCTAGTGGAATTACAGTTTCTGCAATATCAGGTGTCACACCCATTTTTTTGGTATATTCAAGGTTAACAGGAATTGAAGCGGCAGAAGAACTGGTAGCAATTGCAGTAATTGCAGGAGCACCGATGTTTTTCCAAAAAATCCTGAATCCATTGCGACCACCGGCAACAAATGCATAGCCACTCATTACGATAAAGAAATAGAAAGCAGCAAAGCCCAAGTAAACAATCCAAGTTCGCAAGTAAGTGGTTACCATTTCAGATCCTAAATTACCAATGACGGTGGCAAAAAAGCAGCCTAATCCAATCGGGGCATAGTACATGATATATTCAACAATTTTCATTGTAACAACATTACCAGCTGCCAAAACTTTGGCAAACGGTTCAGCTGCTTTTCCTGACGTTGATGTTGCGATACCTGTAAAAATAGCCACTACGATTAACGATAGCATATTATTTTTGGATAATATTTTATTAAAATCGTCAACTGTAAAAGTTTGAACCAGTCGTTCCAATCCCGAGGTATTGCTGGCACCGTCACCTTTAACATGACCCATCATGTGTTGAATACTAGCCATATCGACACTATTGATTGGGCGAAAAATCACGACGGCTAAATAACCTAAAATCGCAGCAATTAATGCAGTACATAAAAAAACGATCAGGGTTGTGACCAAAATTTTACCTAGCCGTTTCATTTCTGTCATGTTAGCAATCGCTGAGGAGATACTAAAAAATACTAATGGGATCAAAATCATATACATTAGATTTAAAAATAGGTCTCCAAATGGTTTAACAACATTAACTTTTGTGCCCCAAATAACTCCAGCTAAGCCGCCCAAGATAAGTCCAATCAACAATAAAATAGTTCCGCGGTAGTTTTTCCAAAAGTTTGTCATCTATAGTTTGCTCCTAAATTTAAAAAACTATTTTTGTTCATTAAAAAAGTCATTAACGACTTCAACGTCATCAAAATGGTGTTTAGTAGTACCGATGATTTGATAATCTTCGTGACCTTTACCAGCAATCAAGACAACATCTCCTGGCTGTGCCTGAGTTAATGCGAAATAAATTGCCTCGCGACGGTCTGAATTACGTGTGTAATCCTTAGTAGATAGATCAGCAACCATTTCATCAAGAATTGATTCAGGATCTTCTGTTCGTGGATTATCAGATGTAAAGACGGCATCTGTTGCGTTATTAACCGCAATTTTAGCCATTATAGGACGTTTTTCGGTTTCACGGTCGCCACCACAACCAACAACGCAGAAGACGCGTTTATCTGCGAATGCATTAATTGTATTGAGGACATTTTTTAAACCATCTGGTGTATGTGCATAATCTACAATAACCGTCACATCTTGGTCGTTTGGAACGACTTGGAACCGACCACGGACCCCTTTTACTGTTTCAAGTGATTTAATGATTTCTTCAGGTGTTAAGCCGTGTTCGTAAGTTGCTCCAAATGCAGCTAAGGCGTTGTAAACGTTAAAATCACCCATTAACTGTAAATGAACCGGATAAGTTTGACCATAAATTTGTAAATCAAATTTAGTTCCATGACTGGTAACTTTAATATTTTTAGCTTGTAAAATACCCTGGCCATGAGTGCCGTAAGTTAGAACGTTGGCAGCTGTTTTTTCAATTAAACGACGACCATATGGATCATCAATATTAATCACAGCTGTTTTTGGCTTTTGATTTCTATGATAGCTATTGCCTAGCTGTGAGAACAAAAGTGCTTTAGCATCAAAATAGTTTTCAACTGTTTTGTGATAGTCTAGGTGATCTTCAGTTAGGTTAGTAAAAACAGCGGTATCAAAATCAACGCCCCAAGCGCGACCTTGAACCAATGCGATTGAAGAAACCTCCATGGCACATTCCATAACTCCTTGGTCAGCCATCTCACGTAGCAATTTTTGAGTGGTATGTGGATCTGGCGTGGTATTAATAGTTGGTAGTTTTTGTTTACCAATTTTATTGTACATGGTACCGATAATACCAGTAGTACTACCATGGTCATCTAAAATTTTACTGATTAAATGAGTAATTGTAGTTTTACCATTGGTTCCAGTAACGCCAAACATAGTCATAGCAGCGCTAGGATCGTCAAAAAAACGAGCACTAATTTGTGCTAGTGCTTTATAAGTATCGGGAACAGTAATGACAGTCACTGTACCGGTAACCTCAACCGGGCGCTGTACAATGATTAACTTTGCACCTGCATCGGCCGCTTCTTGGACGTGTTCGTGGCCGTCAAAATTTAATCCTTTGATGGCAACAAAACAACATCCGGGCGTGATCTTACGAGTGTCTTGAGTTAAATCTGTAAATTCAAGTCCTTGCAGTTTTTGTTTATCCTCGTGATTTGTTTGAAGGATTTCTGCTAATTCAGTGGCCTTCATATTTTCATCTCCAGTTAGAATGTTGTCAGGTAAATTTTATACCTGACGATTAAGCTTCATTTTATCATTGTTAGATTAGGGAATAAAGGGCTACTCCTCTCATTTATCTTTCATGACAAATTGATGAAAAAATATTATAATACGTGTTTGTAAATTATTCGTTTAAGTTAACGGCATTCGGGAGAACGTTAACTTTTGTAGGTTGGTTTTGTATTTGGGAGGAAATTTAATGTGTGGATTTGTTGGTGCAATTCATCAAACAAACAATGAAGGAGCATCATTACAAGATATTAAGACAATGAATCAAGTGATTACTCATCGTGGACCAGATGATGAAGGTTACTTTGAAAACGACGATATTACGGCTGGTTTTAGACGCCTAAGTATCATTGATTTGGCTCATGGGAGTCAACCATTGTCTTATGATCAGGAACGGTATTGGATTGTTTTTAATGGTGAAATTTATAATTACCTAGAATTACGGCAAGAATTGCGGACTGACGGCTATCAATTTAAAACTGATAGTGATACCGAAGTCATTTTAGGGATGTATAAAAAATATGGTGAGGCAAGCGCCAAGTTTTTAAGGGGAATGTTTGCCTTTGTTGTCTGGGATACACAAACACACGAAGTTTATGGTGCCCGTGATCACTTTGGTATTAAGCCACTGCACTACGCAATTCAAGATGATAACATCTATTTTGCGTCAGAGAAAAAATCAATTGTTAAAATTTTAAATGATCAAAAAATTAGTGATCAAGCATTGCAAGATTACATGACATTTCAATATGTGCCAGATCCGCATACAATGAGTCCAGATATTAATCGGCTTCGTGCTGGCCATTATTTTATTAAGAAACCGGGGCAAGAAATGCAAATTAAGCGTTACTTTGAACCGAGCTTTACGCCCCACAAAGTTACGAATGAACGGTTACTAGCAGATAAAGTTGCAGATGCGTTACGCGATAGTGTTGAAAAACATATGCGAGCAGATGTAACGGTGGGATCTTTTCTTTCAGGTGGAGTCGATTCATCAATTATTGTGGCGTTAGCACGTCAACTGAGTCCTAAAATTAAAACATTTTCAGTTGGATTTGAACGAACTGGTTATAGTGAAATTGACGTTGCGAAGGAAACAGCCCAGCGCTTAGATGTTGAAAATATTAGTAAGATAATTACACCAGAGGAATTTAGTCAACAATTCCCCCGATTTATGTATCATATGGACGATCCGTTGGCAGATCCGGCCGCTGTGCCACAGTTTTTCTTGGCGCAGCTAGCGCGTAAAGACTGTAAGGTAGCATTAACCGGTGAAGGGGCTGACGAGTTGTTTGGTGGTTATAATATTTATAACGAACCTAATTCATTAAAAATGTTTAGCAGCTTCCCGCGTCCGGTAAATGGTGCGTTGCATCACTTAGCTTTGCACTTACCAACTGGTATGAAAGGTAAGAGTTTTCTTGAGCGCGGAACGACCCCCCTTGAACAACGGTTTGTTGGAAACGCGAAGATATTTAATGAAACAGAAAAGCAACAATTATTAAAACATTTCGATCCAAACCACCCGTACACTACAATAACGAAGCCATATTATTTAGCTAACCGTGGACTTGATCCTATTAGTCGAATGGAAGATATTGATGTGCATACTTGGTTAGTCGGAGATTTATTATTAAATGCTGACAGAACGACAATGGCTGCTAGTTTGGAATTACGGACACCATTTATTGATAAAGAGGTTTTCCGAGTTGCACGTGAAATTCCTGCCAGTCTCAAAGTGGCTAATAAAACTACCAAGTATATTCTTCGGAAGGCAGCGGAAAGTTTTACGCCAGCTAATGTGCTGTATCGTCGTAAATTAGGATTTCCAGTGCCAATTAAATATTGGCTAAAAAATGAGCTCTACGATTGGGCCGTTAATATCATTAATGAGGCGCAAGTAGACGAATATATTAATAAAGATTATGTACGGCGATTGTTGCAAGATCACCGAGCAAACAAACAAAATAATGCTCGTAAAATTTGGACGGTGTTAACCTTTATGGTTTGGCATCAAGTTTATGTTGAATGGCGATATCCTGAACTAATGGGATAAACAAACAGGTTTTGTTTATGCTAGTGTGCTGTTTACTATTTTTGATGAGGGCACTGAGATTTTTAATTTGCTTATCTGACAAGATGTATTACAATTACATTTAAGAAATTAAGTGCGTAAATCAAATTAAGTGGGGATTTATTGAATGAAAGCATTAAAAGAGATTTTTAGCTGGATTGTGCCGATCGTTATCGGCCTTCTGGTAGCACTACTAATTAAGGATTTTGTGTTCCAATTGGTACGTGTTGATGGTCCATCAATGCAACCTAATCTAGAAAATAATGAACGTGTTTTGGTATTTAAACAGTCTAAAATTCGCCGTGGTAGCGTGGTAGTGTTTGATGCAAATGGAGTTGATCCGCAAGCTGCTGTTAAGACTGATTACGTGAAGCGGGTAATTGGTAAACCAGGTGATACGGTTTCTGCAAATAATGGCAACCTGTATGTTAATGGTAAGAAGGTTAATCAAGACTATATTAGTAGTTCTGAGCGTTCAACTGGTACTGGTAACTGGACGATGGCTAGCATTTCACAGACGAACCGATGGCCAAAACATCTTGGAGCAACGAAGGTTCCTAAGGGAGAGTATTTTGTTCTTGGTGATCACCGGAGTGTTTCTAATGATGGGCGCTACTGGGGATTCGTGCCAAAAAAGAAGATTCTCGGTGTGGTTAAGGTACCGTTCTGGAATACCAATAAGACCAAGCGAGATAATGTAAATAAGCAATGGAATGAGTTCTTTGATTAAGAGTGTGAACCGCCGTGCATAGAAGTTGTAGTGTAACAATAAAATAAGCCGCATCTTTCGTTTCTTGAAGGATGTGGCTTATTTTATTGTTACACGGAAACTTCTGCGGCTGCGAACACATTTCAGCCACAAAAAAGCAACATAATAAAAACACTCAAATTTCTCAACAAGGATAATTAAGTCTATGAAATCCTAACATTTTTCCCCGCACCTTTTTGCAATTTCAATCCAAGTGACACTGTTTTATCGGCTAAAATTGATTGGGCATCAATTACATGATAGGGATGGTCGGGCGCTTTTTCCTGGGCTAATGATAATTCAGTACAGCCAAGAATGATAACATCACAATTTAACTCAGTTTGCATTTGGGCTAATAAAGCATGAAAATGTGCGGCATTTACGTGTCCGTTTTGTTTAATATCGGTAAAAATCAATTTTTCTGTTGCAGCTAAAATTGATGGCGTCGGCTTAACTGGTTCATAACCATTATTAGTTAGGAGACCGTCATAAATTCCATTGTTAATCGATCCAGGAGTTCCTAAAATACCAACACGGTGAGCGGTAGGCGCAATTACCTTAATTTGCTCCACAGCTAATTTGGGCATATGCAACATTGGGATAGATGTTGCATTCTGCATTTGTGGATAAAAATAATGCGCGGAATTACAGGTTAGGACAAAAAAAGAGGGATTTAACTTACTTTGCTGTTTAATATCGGCTAGCAAGGATGGTAATGGATTTGTTTGGCTGTGGTCCATTATATAAGAAGAGCGATCGGGAATGGTCGCATGATTAACCACTAAATAATCTAAATAGTCTTGATCACTGCTACTTGGTGTCCGCTCATTGAGTAAACGAACGAAACTTTCGGTTGCTAATGAGCCCATGCCACCTAAGATGGTAAAAAAGTTATCCATTGTTTAGGCCTCCAGTAATATTGGTATTATCATAGCAGATTAATGATTGAAAAGTGATAAAAATTGAAAAGTTTCGTTTGTTTCACGTGAAACAATTACTAATAAAAACACCTCTATCTAAAATTAGATAGAGGTCATTTTAGTTATTGAGTAGGAGTGACAGAAGATGGTTGCGTATTACTTGAACTTGGTGAATTATTATTTTCTGGTGCTGAATACGATGAACTCGAGGATACAGATGAAGATGAACTTTGCGGAACTGTTGAGGAACTTGATGGTGCTGTATAGCTATATGAAGAACTACTGTACTGTTCTTGATAGTTCGTTGTACTTTCTGATGAAGAGCTTGATGAGGACTTGTGTTTCTTCTTATGAGAACTACTGCTAGTAGTTGAAACTGTAGTATCAGTATCTTGTGTGTTGACCGGGTTACGTTGCTTAATTGCAAAAACAATAATCATAACTAGTAAAAGGCCCAGTAAAGCAAATAAAATAATCCGAAACCACCGTCGTTTTTTACGGGGTTTTTTAGGTTTATTAGGTTTCTTTTGGTTTCGATTACGTTTTTGAAAAAGACGGTTGCTTTTTTTGCTAGGTTCTTTCTCATCATAACGAGCCATCCGTGTATTTGGTTCTTGATCGTTCAAAAAATCACCTCAAAATAGATAAGTATGGCAAAAGCGTTAGCTGACATGCAGCTACAATAATATCAAAGCAAGTGAAAGGAAAAGACATTTTACATTATTTTTACGAAATTATTAAACTACAATTGTATTATACACTCCAAATGAGATAGACAAAAGCCGATTAGCTTTTCAACTAGTCGGCTTTTGAAGGAGTAGGATTATGTTAGCTGTCGGGAAACAGCTATTCTTTACATTACTTTGGAGGAGTAAATGAAAGAGGTTTAATTGGTATGTTTTTATAATACCGTGGCCGTGTGAAAAATATGTGAAGTAAAAGCAATAAATTTGCGAATCTATTTATAAAAACAATTAGAAACTATTAATATTACCTAAACGTCATAATTTTATTTTAAATTAAATTAATTGAAACCATTGACAAGTAGGTAAAATGATATTATGATTACAACATAATTAAATTTGAATGAGAAAAATGAAACACGTTGAGAGGAAAAAGTAACTTAGTTGTTTTCGCAAGAGAGCTCCAGTATGGTGAGATGGAGTCGACAACAGTTAGGTAAATATCATCCTTGAGTGATTACTTGAAAGCAGTTGTTAGTAAAGTAAATTGGATGCATCCATTACAGTGCCTGCGTATATTTGTACGTTTTGAGGTTTAATTAGTGATAATTAAACGAATTTAGGTGGTAACACGGTGTTTCCCGTCCTATCAAGTATTTTCCGCTAGGAAGTATTTGGTAGGGCGTTTTTTTGTTCAAATAATAAAGAGAGGTGGTGGCGATGAAATCGGACATTTCTGACATTAGTCAGATTAAAATTTTAAATTTGTGGGCATTAACCAAACACATAGTTTCAATTTCTCACCACACACATAAAACACATAGTTTTAATGAAGTACAATTTCTACACATAGCAACATCCCATAGTATCAAATAATTAAGTTAAGCTTCGCGGTAGTAACCAGCTATCAAAACGAAGCTTTTTTTGTTGTCTTTTTTAGAACAACAGTTCGCATTAATCTGGTACAATAGTTACACTGCTTTAATCGATGGGGGTAAATAAAAGTGGCAAAACGCCGAAGGAAGAGAAAACAAAAAATTTCGCTGATTAGTACTTTGATTGCGGTGATGATTGTTGCAGTGGGTGGGTATCTGCAGATTAATACACCAACCAATAATCATACGACAACTGATAACACGAGTAGTCAGAGCGTTTCTACTAAACAATTAGCAAACTTAAAGTATTCTGGTCATCAAATTATTAAAGTTAATCAGAATAAACCGACATTTAGTCAAAGTGATTTAAGCATTGCTCATGGGAGTTGGCAAAAATATCATGATTTAGATCAGCTAAATCGTGTCGGGGCAGCCAACGCAATGTTAGGGCAAGACTTAATGCCAAAGGCGGAGCGTGATCCGCTATATGTAGATCCAACCGGATGGCATAATAAACAGGTTCATTCAGATGGACAAACCGTTTGGTTATATAATCGCAGTCATTTGATTGGTTACCAGTTGACAGGGCAAAATAATAACATGAAAAATTTAATGACAGGAACGGCTAGCCTGAACTCACCTGGGATGGAAAATTATGAAAATGAAATTGCTGACTATATCAAGGATACGAATCATCATGTTCGGTATCAGGTTGAACCAATTTTTCGAAATCAGGAATTGCTGGCGCGGGGAGTTCATATGATGGCCGAGTCTGTGGAGGATAAACGAATTAGTTTTAATATTTATATTTTTAATATTGAAGATGATGTCACCCTCAACTATGCGGATGGAACTAGTACCAACTAGCGACGACTATTCAAATAATATGCTAATGCGATCAGCAGAAGCAAAATAATGATGGCCAAGCCTGGATTTTCACGCAATAACACACGAAAAGCATGAATTTGGCCAATTCCAATGGGTAGATAAAAGGGCATTTTTATTCACCAATCCTTTGTTTGAAGTTGCATTGATTATACACTCAATTAAGCACAGACCAAAAGATATGCTAAAATCAGTGGTGTAGGGATTTAATAGAAACTAAATTGAGGAGTACGATATGTTAATTAGCTGGGAACTAATTCGAACTATTTCTTACTGGATCATCGTCGTCAACGCAATTGGGGCTGTGTTTACCGTCTTTCGTGAAAAAAGAGATATTGCCGCAACGTGGGCGTGGCTATTAGTGTTGGTATTGGTTCCGGTAGTTGGGTTTATCGCGTATGCCTTTTTGGGACGAAAGCTACCGCATAAACGGTTAGATCTAATTCAAGCACAAACTGAATTGGAACTAAGTGAGGCATTAGAAGCACAAAAACGTGAAATTGGTAATATGAATAGCACATATGCTGACCAAATTACGACCACTGCTAAGGCGATGGTGACATTATTTCAAAATTCAGATAACGCCTTTTTGACTCGTAAGAACCGGTTAAAAATTTTTACGAGTGGCAATGAGTTATTTCATGACATGCTACAAGATATTGAACGGGCAACGCACAGTATTCACATTGAATTTTATACATTTTATGCCGATAAGATCGGTAATGAAGTACTCCATTTACTGGAAAGAAAAGCTAAATCTGGCATTGAAGTTCGGGTAATTTACGATTCATGGGGTTCAATGGGAACTAAGCGTAAGTTTTTTGACCAGCTTCGTGCTAATGGCGGTTCAGCAGAACCATTCCTAAGAACCCATTCAAACCTATTTGATTTTCGTCTTAACTTTCGTGACCACCGTAAAATTGTTGTCATCGATGGTCGAATTGGGTATGTTGGTGGATTTAATATTGGCGATCAGTATTTGGGTCGAGATCCTAAATTTGGTAATTGGCGGGATACACATCTGCGGATTGTGGGTGGCGGGGTATTTTCACTGCAACAACGATTTATTCGTGATTGGAATGCTACCGATAAAAATAAAATTACAGCATATAAACCGTATTTTCCAGTCAACCATGTTAAGGGTGAGACTAGTTTGCAAATTGTTTCAAGTGGACCTGATTCCGACTTACAGCAAATTAAATTGGGCTACCTGAAATTAATTAATTCAGCTCGTGACAGAATTTGGATCCAATCACCGTACTTGATTCCAGATGATAGTGTTTTGGATGCTCTGCGGGTGGCCGCAATGTCAGGAGTCGATGTTAGAATTATGATTCCTAATATGCCGGACCATGCATTTGTCTACCGGGCCTCTCAGTATTATGCTCGTCAATTGGCTGATGAGGGAATTACAATTTATTTCTATCGAAACGGTTTTATGCATGCCAAAACCATGGTTGTAGATGGCAAAATGTCATCGGTTGGTTCGGCTAATATGGATTTTCGGAGTTTCAAATTAAATTTTGAAATTAACACGTTTGTTTATGATCATAAGGTGGCCGATCAATTAGAACAAATTTATATGCAAGATGTTCGTTTAAGCAAGGTAATGACACCGGAAAGATTTGCCCAGCAGTCGTTGTGGTTACGCTTTAAACAAACCTTCTCACGGTTATTATCACCAATTTTGTGATTAGGTGCGGGCTGAACTCTAAAGCGGTGGGAGGTGCAACATGATTAAAATTAGGGATGTGGCCAAAAAAGCCGGGGTGTCGGTTTCAACCGCCTCACGGGCTTTAAATAATAATACGCGGATTAGTGCGGCCACTAAAGTTAAAATTAAGAAAATTGCTGATGAACTCGGTTATTTGCCTAACTATAACGCCAAAAATTTAACGTTGGGCAAGGCGAATGTGGTCGGGGTGATTTTTCCGCCAGCTGCCGAAGATTCGCAGGATAATCCATTTTATATTGATATGCTCCGCGGCATTAATGATGAATTATTGTTACACAACTTCGTTTTGTCGGTGGCAATGGGGGCTACCGATAAAAAATTATTACAAAATGTGAAATCAATGGTGCAGCAGGCCAAAATAAAATCATTTGTAGTCCTGTATACTGATAGTAATGACCTAGTTACCAAGTATTTACGCCAACAGCAGTTAAATTTTGTGGTAATTGGTCAGCCGGAAAGCGGATCTGCAGATCGGTTTGTTGATAATAATAATGTAGCTGCCGGGCAGGCCGCTACTGATTATTTGATTCAAAATTTTGCGGTTAAAGATCCGCTATTTGTTCAATCTGAGTATGGCTGGCAATATGAAGTTAATCGCCGGCAGGGTTATGAAACCAGTATGCGGCAAAATGGCTTTACCCCCATTATTTTTGAACTGCCTAAAGTCAACCTGTCACAGTCGTTGGCTCGTTTTTTAGCTGCCAACCAGCAAATTGATGCAGTAATTAGTACTGATGATTTAGGGTTTATTAGTTTTTATCGGGCCTGGCAAACCATTCGGCCGCAAAATGAAGTCCCGGCAATTTGTTTTAACCGCAGTTCGTTGATCAATTTATTAGGGCGGAAAATTGCGACAGTTGACATGTTACCAAAAAAATTAGGATCAGGTGCCGCAGAGTTATTGTTTGAACAACAGTCACAGAAAATAATTGAATACAAAATTAATTAAAAACGACGGATGGCTTAACGATAGCTGTTACGTCGTTTTTAATGGCTAAAATTGAAAATAAATTTGTGCAACCGGTTGCACAAATTGTGGAAGCGCTTTATAATATCCCTATTCAGTTAACCGAATGTTGCAAACAGTTGTTGCTTTGTACTTAGTGAGAGGTGTGAATAAGGATGGAAATGGAACAAACACAAAATAGGGACAAGGCGCATACACTGCCCAGACTATCAATGTCCACCATTTGGATGATGAACTTTGGGTTTTTCGGTGTTCAAATGGCTTTTTCGCTACAAAGTTCAAACATGGGTCGTATTTTTCAAACGTTAGGGGCCGATCCGAACAAATTAGGTTTTTTCTTTATTTTGCCACCGTTGGCAGGTCTCGTAGTTCAACCATTAGTCGGTTATTATTCGGACCGAACTTGGCTGCCCAAAATCGGACGTCGATTACCGTATCTGATTGTGGGTTCAGTGGTTGCGGTAATTGTGATGGCATTATTGCCTAATGCCGGTAGCTTTGGCTTTGGTTTTGGTTCAGTTACGGCACTGGTTTTTGGCGCAGTCACGATTTTATTTATGGATTTATCTTCTAATGTCGCCATGCAGCCCTTCAAAATGATGGTCGGGGACATGGTTAACGAAGAGCAAAAAGGATTTGCCTATTCAATTCAAAGTTTATTATCAAATAGTGGTTCCGTGTTAGCTTGTATCTTTCCGTATCTCTTAACGATTCTGGGAATTGCCAATACTGCGCCTAAAGGAACAGTACCACCATCGGTAGTGGTTTCATTTTATGCCGGGGCGGTTATTTTAATTGTTTGCAGTTTGTTTACGGTCTTCAAAGTTGATGAGTATGATCCAGCTCAATACGCTGCCTATCATGGCATCAAGGAAGAAAGTGTACATGATAAAGTCAATATTTTCACATTATTAAAGGATGCGCCAAAGGTTTTTTGGACCATTACGATTGTGCAGTTTTTTTGCTGGATGGGTTTTCAGTACTTATGGACTTACGGTGCGGGCGCCATTGCCAAAAACGTCTGGCAAACAATTGATGCCTCCAGCGCGGCTTATCAAGAGGCTGGTAACTGGTTCGGAATTTTGTCCGGGTTGTATGCTTTAGCCGCAGTGGCATGGTCATATGTACTTTCACGAGTTCCTAATGATAAGCATAAACCAGCCTATACCATCAGTTTAGTACTGGGGGCGCTTGGATTTATTTCAGTGTTCTTTGTGCATAACCAATGGTGGTTGTTAGTTTCATTTATTTTGATTGGAATTTCGTGGGCGGCCATGATGACGTTCCCATTTACAATCTTAACGAATGCTTTGTCAGGATCTAATATTGGAACTTATCTAGGTTTGTTTAACGGGAGTATCTGTCTCCCACAAATTGTTGCATCCGTCGCTAGCTTTGCCCTATTCCCATTAATGGGTTCTTCCATGCCAGGAATGATTTTATTGGCCGGGATTTTGATGGCAATTGGGGCCATAGCAGTTAATGGAATTACAGAAACTTACGGTGAATAAGGAGTTTAAGCTAATGAAAAGAATATTTGATGTTCGGCCATGGCATGTTACGACGACTGACTGGAATCCAGCCAATAAACGGCTGCAAGAATCAATGACTAGTTTAGGTAATGGTAATTTAGGGATGCGCGGGTTCTTTGAAGAACAATATACTGGTGATACACTGCCGGGGATTTATTTAGGCGGTGTCTGGTTTCCAGATAAAACTAGAGTTGGTTGGTGGAAGAATGGTTATCCAAAATACTTTGGTAAGGTAATTAATGCAATCAATTTTATGGCCACCGATATTAAAATTAACGGTGAATCGGTTGATCTGGCGCACGATCAAATCAGTGACTTTAAGCTCGATTTAGACATGCAACAATCCGTCCTGACTAGAACAGTGACCGTGCATAAAAATGATGCTACCGTCCAACTGGTCTTTGAACGGTTTATCAGTGCGGCCCAAAAAGAGCTTGTCGTCCAGCGTATTACGGCTAACAACATTGGCGATACAGCGGCCACGATTGAAATAGCCTCGGCAGTTGATGCTAACGTAGTTAATGAAGATGCTAATTATGATGAAACGTTTTGGAATGTTTTAACCACAAACGCGGATCAACAGCAAGCGACAGTAGTGGCAATTACCAAGGAAAACAATTTCGGAACCCCTCGATTCACTGTGGGCACACAAGCAACCGTTAAGACGGACCTTGATGCAGTGCAGCATGAACAAACTGATACCAAAGCAGTCAATGATTTCAAAGGCCAATTAGCTGCTGGGGCTCATACGGTATTTGAAAAACGAACGATCATTGTTACTTCGCGTGACTATGCTAGTCAGGCTGAGCTAGAACAACAAATGGTTAAGCTCAGTCAACAAGTTGCCCAAGAATCCTATGACCAACTGTTTGCAGCCCATCGGAATGTGTGGGCCGCACGGTGGGAAAAGTCGGATGTGCAAATTAACGGTGATGATGCGGCACAACAGGGTATTCGGTTTAATTTATTTCAACTATTCTCTACTTATTATGGCGAAGATTCTCGTCTAAATATTGGACCCAAAGGCTTTACAGGTGAGAAATACGGCGGAGCCACTTACTGGGATACTGAGGCCTTTGCGGTACCAGTTTATTTAGGTATCACAGATCCATCAGTGACCCGAAATTTGTTAATGTATCGCTATCAACAGTTGGACGGGGCTTTTCATAATGCACGGGAACAAGGATTGAAGGGTGCGCTTTACCCGATGGTGACTTTTGATGGGATTGAATCGCATAATGAATGGGAGATCACGTTTGAAGAAATCCATCGCAATGGTGATATTGCTTTTGCTATTTATAATTACACTCGCTATACCGGAGATGAATCCTATGTGCTAAATGAAGGTAGTCGGGTCTTAACAGAAATGTCTCGTTTTTGGGCTGATCGGGTTCATTTTTCCAAACGAAATCATAAATATATGATTCATGGTGTTACAGGACCAGATGAATATGAAAACAATGTGGATAATAATTGGTACACAAACTATTTGGCTCAATGGACACTCAAATATACTTTGGCCACCGTGGCCAAAGTAACGCCAGCTGTTGCAGCCAAGTTACAAGTTACTGAGCAGGAAAAACAACAATGGCAAGATATTGTTGATCGGATGTATTTGCCGGAAGATAAAGAACTAGGTATTTTTGTCCAACACGATGGCTTTTTGGATAAAGATATTGAGCCAGTCAGCTCAATTCCGGCAGATGAACTACCGATCAATCAACATTGGTCATGGGATAAGATTTTACGCTCACCATATATTAAGCAGGGCGATGTGTTACAAGGCGTTTGGGATTTTATTGATGACTTTACACCAGAGCAAAAGAAGCGCAACTTTGATTTTTATGAACCATTAACTGTTCACGAATCCAGCCTTTCGGCAGCAATTCATTCTGTGTTGGCGGCCGATTTAAAATATGAAAAACAAGCCGTTGAAATGTATGAACGCACTTCACGGTTAGATTTAGACAACTACAACAACGACACTGATGATGGGCTCCACATTACTTCAATGACTGGTGGTTGGTTGGCGATTGTGCAAGGATTTGCCGGGATGCGGGTTCGTGATGGTCAGCTGCATTTTGCACCATTTTTACCGCAGAAATGGGATTCATATCAATTCAGACAACTATTTAGAGGTCGCATCATTAAAGTTAAAGTTGATCAAAATGGCACCCAAATTAGTCTTTTGTCAGGAGAACCCTTAACAATTGATTTGGCGGGTGATCAAGTTAAACTAACCAAATAAAAATGAAAGTGGGCAAAAAGCAGTTAGCTTACATGGGAAACTGGCTTTTTGAGCACATTTTGGTCACTATATTTGATTAGTCAAAAAAGGAGACTGCGGCAAGATAGTTTTTGCCAGTCTCTAATTACCCTGTGATTTTGGGATTAAGGGAGATTAAAAAATGCAATTTAACGATATTAAGGGGTTTGCTTTTGATTTAGATGGCGTGATTGCAGATACGGCCAAATTTCACGGGCAGGCCTGGCACCAAACGGCAGATAAGGTCGGTTCACCATGGACAGCGCAACTAGCCGACAATTTAAAGGGTGTTAGCCGAATGGATTCACTGGAAATGATCCTAAAAGCTGGCGGTCATGAGCATGAGTACTCACTGGCACAAAAGGAGCAATTGGCGGCGGCTAAAAATGAAAATTATCTGCAGTTAATTAAAACCTTAACACCGCATGATATTTTGCCGGGCATTGCTGTTTTTTTAAATGAACTAAAGACAGATGGGTACCTGATGTCAGTGGCCTCGGCCTCCAAAAATGCTCCTACGATTTTGAAACAATTACAATTGACGGATTATTTTGTGGGCACGGTCGATCCGGAGACACTAACTGCTGGCAAGCCTGACCCGGAAATATTTATCAAAGCGGCTGAAATAATGCATTTAAGCCCCAAAAATGTCGCCGGCTTGGAAGATTCGAGTGCCGGGATTACGGCTATTAATGCTGCGGGTGAATTATCAATTGGAATTGGCACGGGCTTACCCGCGGCGCAGATTAAGTTTGATGACACTAGTATGGTAACGATTAATAACATTAAAAAACAATTGAAGTAGATAAATTTAGAGACTAGGCAAAGGCTATTTTGCTTCAGTCTTTTTTTGACTAATCGAATGGTCAAAACGTGCGCAAAAAGCTCCCAGGCATGTAAAGTCCCACAAATAAATATTCAAATCTAAAATATCCATTTGTGGGGGTTACATAGCTGGGAGCTAACCGGCTTTTTTCCCACTCGCTAATTTTCGAGCCGAACTAAGACACCAGTTTCAGCGGCCTGTTTAATGGCCATCAAAGCTTTCAGTGTTTTAACGTTATCAGCTGGTGTAACAATTGGGGCTGCTTCACCACGGATTACTTTAATGAAGTGTTTTAATTGCATTTTGTGAGGTAGGGTCGGATCAACCGCTGGAACATCTAACTGGAGCGGCTTATGCCAAGACGGATCACCGCTATAACTAAATTTATGCAAACGAGGAAGCGATAACGAGCCCTTAGTACCGCCAATATAATAGGCATCGGCATCAAAAGGTCGATATTGAGGATCTTCGCGGGCAGTGGCCTCCCAGTTCCACGGTGCCACAGTCGCATCAGAAATGGTCATGGAAGCTAAGGCACCGGATTTAAAGCACACATTGACAACCGCCGAATCTTCAGTTTCAAATCCGCGAGCAGTTGATGATTGCATGCCTTGAACTGAATCAATTTCACCAATCAAATAGCGCAATAAATCAACATCATGGACCAGGTTGACCAGAATAGGGCCGGCCCCTTTTTTTCGCCGCCAAGCAACATCGAAATAACTGTCATTTTTGTAAATCATATAGTGAAATGATGCCACGGTTAACTGGCCTTATTTACAAATGGATTATAGCGCCGATGCTGACCAACCAAAACTGGTACTTTGGTGGCGGCAATTTCTTGAACAAACTTTTCAGCATCTGCTAAGTCATCCGAAATTGGTTTTTCAACTAAGGTGGGAATGCCACGCTTGACTACTTCGCGTGCAATCGGAAGATGCAGATTATTGGGAGTAACAATAATGACCCCATCCGGTTTAATCTCGTCCATCATTTGGTGATAATCTTGATAAAATGGGACCTGTACTTTAGTGGCAATTGCTTTCGCACCGGTATAGGCATTTTGAAATTTGCACCACTTGAGAAGTTAGACTATCAAACATGGCAACAAGTATTAAACATCAACTTGAATGGCTACTTTTTAATGGCTCAAAAATTTGGCCAAGTGATGATGAAACAAAAGAGTGGTACGATGATTCATATTTCAACAGTGGCGTCACAGTCACCGGAAACGTATAGTGGTGCATACAGTACCAGTAAGGCCGGCGTTAATATGTTATCAAAACAGCTCGCTGCTGAATGGGGTGAATTTGGGATTCGCAGTAACGTGATTATGCCGTGTTTAGTTAAAACACCAATGTCAATGAGCTTTTACTCTGACCCGCAAGTTGAAAATGGACGTAAAAAATTAACTGCCAACAAGCGAATCGGAAGTGTCCAAGACATTGCAAACACGGTATTATTTCTTGCTAGTGATCGGTCAGACTACATCAACGGAGCTCAGATTCCAGTCGATGGCGGGTTTAATATTATGATGGGTGACCAAATTCCGAAGCCGGGAGGCCGCAAGGAATATGCGCTTGAACATTTGAATTAATAAATTAAGCAGCAATGAATTACCATCATTTTGATTGAGTAAGCGTGTCCGCAAGTACAGGATTTTTCGTATAACCACAAAAAGATGCTGCGTGCATAGGCTAAAAATACCTATGCACGCAGCATCTTTTGGGGTTACACTACAATGCTTCAACGTACTTGCGAACACGCTACTTTCGTAGGTCAACCGCTTTATTCAAAAAGTATACTAAAATTGCACCGACGGTCATGGATAGTAATTCACCAATACCAGTTGATAGCCAGGCAGCCCAAAAAGTAGGCCAAAAAGCGGCGTTGCCAACCCAAGCGAGTTCTAATGCAATCATCCACATCATAAATGTAGTAACTAGAATTGCAATGATCATTTTGATGATCAGATTAGACACGTGCTTAGTTAAAAAACGAATCAACATTAACATTACTAATGTTTGAAAACTACCCCAAACAATATCAATAATGCCTAGTGGTGAGGTGATATTAGCAATGGCCACGCCTAGCGTTACGGATAAAACATATCGTTTGTTAAATAACGCCAGATGATTGAACGTTTCTGACAATCGCAATTGATATGCGCCGAAGCTAAAGGGTGCCAAGACTATCGTAACAACGACGTAGAGTGCAGCAACAACCGCTACCTTTGCCAAATCGGCAATGCTTTGGATGCCAAAAAAACTAGTCTTAGAATTCATAACAAATTCCTTCCTTTGCTCAATATTCAATTTTTCGTGCTTTCTTAGCCTACCGCAACCAAATTAAAACGTCAAAATTATTATGTGGTACGGGTGGCTAATTGGTGGGCTGGTTCGTGATATAATTTGAGTATTGGGTTATTATTTGAAATGTGCTCACCCAGGCAGATGTCTAGGGCTAAGCCGCTAATGACGCTCAATAAATCAAAGAACGATTTATTAAACGTCATTAGCGGCTTAGCCTACGACATCTAGGCGCCTTGGCTCGCACTCTATTTTTGGAGGTCCGTAATGAGTTTAGGATTTATTTTAGGAACGGCTGCGAAGGATCATCAAATTAACTTATTGGATCAGTTGGCTGCTGATATGGCGAAATATCCTGATGATCAATTTTATTATTTAGTTCCCAACCATATTAAGTTTGAATCTGAAATTAACGTCTTGGATGAACTTGCTAAACGTCAAAATGGCGATACACAAACTAGTTATGCACAGACTAAGTTGCAGGTCTTTTCGTTTAGTCGGCTAGCTTGGTATTTATTGAAAAATACGGCAGCATATCAAGCTCCGCGTCTATCGGCCACAGGATTAAACATGCTGGTATTTCAAATTATCAGTGACCACCAGGGTGAATTACGATTATTTGCCGGCGAATATAACCAACCGGGATTTATTAATGAATTAACGAATCAATTAGAGGAATTGAAACAAGCTCGAATTAGTGCAACTGATCTAGCTAATTTAGCGCAACAAATGAGGCAAACGAGCAGTGACTTGAACGCTAAATTACATGATTTAGTGTTAGTGTACACTGCCTATGAACAAGCAGTTAATGGTCAATACTTAGGAAATTCAGAAATTTATGCGCAACTTGCCCAATATTTAGAAGAACAGGATTTTAGTCACGCCCACTTTTATTTGGATCGATTTTCGCAATTTACGGCCAGTGAGCAGCAAATCGTGTCGGCTCTAATTTGTAATGCAAACTCAGTGTTGATTGCACTGACGCTGGATAAGCCATACCCTAAGCAAACCCCAGATCCTAGTGATTTATTTTATGAGGCTGGGAATTTGTATCACCGGCTATATCAACAGGCTAAACAGCATCAAGTTAATATCATGCTCGATCAATATGCTAAGCAGAGTCGCGTGGCTTCCGAGTTAGAACAATTGGATCGTTTTTTAATTGCGGATGCTAAAATGGCCCAAATTGAGGTCCCTAAATTGTCCCACCCTGCTAATTTACAATTGTTTACCGCCGATAATCGGTTAACGGAATTACAACAAACAGCGCGACAAATTAGGCAGCTTGTATCTACTGGTAAATATCGGTACCGTGATTTTTTGGTATTGACTAGACACCTAGACGGTTATGCTACGGCATTAGAACCTGTTTTTAGACAATATAATATTCCGGTCTTTAATGATCATGAACGTGCCATGGATGACCACCCATTGGTGGAGTTACTAAATGCATTATTTGCAGTTAAACAGCATTATTATCGATACTCTGATTTGATGCGCTTGTTAAAAACAGAGTTATTAATTCCACAAGTAGACGGCATGGCTTCCTCGATTGCGCAGTTTAGGCAGGCTCTTGCAATAACCGAAAATTGGTTATTAAAGACAGGATTACATGGTGATGATTGGTTGCAGTCATCTGATTGGCAGTATTATCGGTTTAAAGAATCGGATTTAGGACTTCAAACTGATAAAATTACAGAAGATACTCGGCAAATAAATATAATTCGGCATTACATCAAAGAAACTTTGCCTCCTTTTTTTGCTGCATTAGATAATGCGCAAACTGGGCAAGATGCAGCGACGATTTTGTATCAATTTTTGGTTCAACAAGGAGTCGAACAGCAATTAATCGCTTGGCGAGATCGGCAAATTGAACGAGGGGATTTGGACCAGGCGGCGCAACCCGAGCAGGTTTGGCAGACCTTTTGTGATCTACTAGATGAGTATGTTGCAATATTGGGCGCCCGTCCGTTTAATCCAGACGATTTTCAAACGATTTTACAAGCTGGGTTTAGTGCAGCCACTTATTCGCAAATTCCGTCGACACTTGATCAGGTAATGGTTTCTGAAACGGGAATTGTGCAAAGTAATCAACGAAAAGTTACATTTATGATTGGCGCCACGGACCTGGTGATGCCAGATGTTCCTAGTGAACGGGGATTATTATCTGATCAAGATAAGCTTAGTCTGCAAGGCTATTTAAATGATGAACAGTATTTGTCGGCCGATAGCATGGAACAGCTTGCAAATGAACCATTTATTAATTACTTAGGTTTCATGAGCAGCTGTCAGCGACTGTATTTATCGTACCCGCAATTAAATGATCAAGGGCAAGAAATTCAGATATCACCATATATTGCGGCGATTAAAAACTTTTTTACCTTGCAGGCGCAAAATTATCAGCAGATACCAAGTATTGATGATGACAAGGTAGCTCCATTTGTGAGCGCACCAAATGCAACGATTGGTTCATTAGTTCAAATTGGTCGACAGGCAATGGATCAACATCGTAAATTACCGTTAATCTGGCGTTTCATTTACCAACAATTAGTCCAGTTACCAGAAAGCAGTGCTAAGTTAGCAGTAGTGTTGCGAAGCTTGGATTATCATAATGTTCCGGTTAAATTGAAGCCAGAAATTGTCACTGGTTTGTATGGCGATACAATTAATACTTCCGTGTCTAAGTTAGAAGAATTCTATGAAAATGAATATGCTTACTTTCTAAAATTCGGACTTCAACTGAAGGAACGTGATATGTTCGAATTGTCACCAGCTAATACAGGGGAGTTCTTTCATGCTACGCTCGACGCACTGGTTAAACGCGTTCGTCAATTAGATATATCGATGAAAGATTTAAGCCAAAATCAGCTGGATGATTTGATTAATCAAGTCGTTGAAAACGTCAGTCAAGCGCCCCAGTTCATGATTTTATCTAGCTCTGCCAGAATGAAATATATTGGAAAACAGCTCAGTGCTACTGTTCGCCAAATGGGCGAAGCTTTGTACCAGCAAAGTCAGTATACGCCGATGCAACCAACTAAAACGGAGGTTCTGTTCGGTCAAATACAAGATCAAACAGGGTTGGCAGCGCTCGAGTTTAAATTACCACATAATAAACAAGTTCGTGTTCGTGGAAAGATTGATCGGATTGATCAACTAGCAACGGATAAGGGTAATTATTTAGGAGTGGTGGACTATAAATCCGGTCAGCGTGATTTTAGCTTTGCGGATGCTTATTATGGATTGGCCATGCAAATGCTAACGTATTTAAACGCAGTTGAATTAAATATTGATCGATTGGGGGTTGACCCTAATAGTAAATTGGCTGGCGCTTTGTACATGCATATCCAAAACCCTAAGCTAAAACAGCAAGATGTTGCTAAGGGATTAGAGCAAGCCAAGTTAAAGCAAAATAAATATAAGGGTCTGTTGCTAAGCGACTCCAATTTGTTAGATCAATTAGATAATCAACTAGCAGATAAGATCGGTAACTCCGATATTTACCCGTTTCGGAAAAAGAGCGATGCTAGTTTTTCAGGACCAGAATTGGTAACGCCTGATCAAATGAAGTTATTATTAGCTCGTAATCAAGAACGGATTCAATATGCTGCTGAACAAATTTTTGCGGGGGCTAATGATTTAAATCCTGTTAAATGGGCTAATCAGAAAACGGCACTTCAGTATTCACCGTATAAAGATGTGTTCCAGTTTGATGCGATGTTACCAGAAAATAATTATCGGCAATTGGATAAATTGGATGCTAAAGCCGTGTTTAAGTTATTACAGGAGGAAGATAAATGAGTGCAACCAAATTTACGCCCCATCAACAGCAAGCCATTGTTGATCAAGGTCAAAATATTTTAGTATCTGCTTCCGCTGGATCTGGTAAAACATCTGTTTTAGTTGAGCGAGTGATTCAAAAAATTTTACATGGCGATAGTGTAGCTAATTTACTGGTTGTCACTTTTACGGATGCGGCAGCTAAAGGAATGCGCGATCGGATACAGCGGGCGTTACGACAGGCGATGGATCAAACCAATGACTATGACTTACGACAACGACTACGGACAGAAATTAATCAGTTGGGAATTGCTGATATCAGTACGCTACATGCTTTTTGTTTACATTTAATTAAACGCTATTACTATTTGATTGATTTAGACCCACAGTTTCGACTATTGACAGATACAACAGAACTAATTTTGTTAACTGAATCTGTTTGGGATGACGTTCGCGAAACCTTGTATGCCAATGAAGATGAAAAATTTGAACAACTAACGCAAAATTTTTCTAACGATCGAGGCGATGAAGGCTTAACCAATGTGGTTAGTCAACTGGATTCGTTTGCTAATGCGACACCTACACCGTATGAATGGTTACAACAGTTACCCGCACTGTATGAAGTTGAAGGAACTAACCTAACTGAAACTGATTTTTATCAGACACAAGTAAAACCAATTTTGATGGATATTTTACAACAGTTGTCGATTGATATGGCACAAGGTATTGAATTAGCGCTTGAGGATGTTTTCAGTAAGGTTAAGGGTTTGTTAGAAGATGAGTTGATGCAAATCGATGAAGTACTTGAGTTGGTGCAACATGGATCATGGAATGAAATTCGAGCAAAATTATTCAACCTCAACTTTAATACAATGCGTGGCCCTAAAGATGACGAAGCAAAAGCTACTTTTGAGCGTATTAAGGTCACTCGTAGTGAATGTAAAAAACAGCTCAATGAGTTAGGGCCAGCTTACTTTGCATTAGATGAACAGCAAACGATCGATACAATGAAAGCTGCACAAAAAATTGTTACGGAGTTGGCAGATGTAACCTGGCAGTATCGCGAAGCTTATCAAGCAGAAAAAAAGCAACGTCACGTGTTGGATTTTAGTGATTTGGAACACTACGCATTGGCAATTTTAACTAGTAACTCTGTTGATGGTCAAAGCGTGGTTAAACAGTTAAGAGATCACTACGGTGAAATCATGGTGGATGAATATCAGGATACCAACCAATTACAAGAGAGCATCTTACAAACGCTGACGACCGAGCACCCAGGGAATCTGTTCATGGTTGGGGATGTGAAACAATCGATTTATCAGTTTCGACTCGCCGATCCAGGTCTATTTTTGCGCAAGTACGAACAGTATCGTCAGCCACAATCAGATGATGGTGAAGCAATTATTTTAGCTGAAAATTTTCGATCAGTGAAAAATGTAACCGACTTTACCAATTTAATTTTCAAACAGTTAATGGATAAAAAAGTGGGCGAAATGGACTATGATGAGGCCGCCCAATTACAGTATGGCGCCATTGATTACCCTAAAGAACCAACAGCAACTGAAGTTTTACTATATGAATCTGAAAATTCTACTAGTCAAGATGAGTTGGAACTGGTCCCCGATGATAAAATGACGGGCGAGGTTCAAATGGTGGGGCAACGAATCAAGCAGATGATTCAAAATAATGAACAACTTTATGACCGAAAAGAACAAAAAATGCGCCCGATTACGTATGGTGATATTACATTGCTAGTGCCGACGCGTAAAAATAACAATTTGATTGTGGAACAATTTAGTCAGTTAGAAATTCCAGTTACCGTTAATGATGCCCAGAACTATTTTCAGGCCACAGAAGTCCGAATTATGATGTCATTGCTCCGAGTGGTTGATAATCCCTATCAGGATATTCCGTTAGCAGCTGTTTTACGTTCCCCGATTGTGGGATTGGATGAAAATGAATTGGCCTATTTGCGAATTCAAAATAAAACGGATGAATATTTTGCGGCAGTAAAGACGTTTCATGATGAGTTTGATGCTAATTTAGCCTCGGAGTTTGCTCAACATATTTATGACAAGATTGATCGCTTTTTGCATCAATTAGTTGAATTTAGATTGATTGCTAATCAAAATCGGTTGGTCAAATTGATTTGGGAAATTTACGAAACGACAGGTTTTTTAGATTATGTTGGTGGAATGCCAGGTGGTCGGCAACGTCAAGCTAATTTACATGCTTTATATGAGCGTGCACATGTATATGAAGAAAGTAGTTTCAAAGGGCTATTTCAATTTGTCCGATTCATTGAACAAATGCAACAACAAAATCAAGATTTAGGTGAAGCACCTGCTCAAGCCTCAAATGATACTGTTTCTGTGATGACAATCCATGCTAGCAAGGGATTAGAGTTTCCAGTAGTTTTCTTAATGGATGCCACTCATCAATTCAATAAGGATCGAATGCGACAAGATTACTTAATGGATGCTCAGGGTGGAATTGGCATTACTTATTTGACCGCAGATCGTGTCAAAGTTGAGACGCTGCAAAAACAAATTTTAAAAGATGCGGTTAATCGCAAGGACCAAGCTGAACAAATGCGATTACTTTATGTCGCATTGACACGAGCTGAGCAACGTTTGCTGATTGTTGGAACATATTCAAATGTTGAAAAGGCGATCACGAACTGGCAACGGGCATTTCAAAGCGAACGGATGCAGCTGCCGGATCAAATTCGGGCGCAAACGAATAATTTTATGGACTGGATTGGGATGGGTTTGGTGAGGCATCCCCAATTTGATGCGAGCCTATTAACTACTGATGATGTATGGTCAGGATTGACTGGGGATGCAACTAAATTCGAAATTAAAATTTGGCATGCGTCAGATTTAAATCAATCGATAGAAACTGGTCAAGATGAAGTTGAAAGTTCAATTCAAGAGCAACTAAATGAAGCGAATAAATTAACAGACCAAATTTCAGATATTAGTCGTGCAGCGATTAAACAGGTTTTACATTTCAATTATCAGCACACTGCCGCAACGATGACCACTGCTTATCAATCAGTGTCTGAAATTAAACGATTATTTGAAGATCCAGATAACTTTCAGTTAGGACAGTTAGAGTTTGATCCGCAAGCCCGGCAAAAGGGACGTTATGTCAGCGATGATTTTGGTCAACCAAAATTTATGCAAACAACAGTTACTCCAAGTGCAGCTGAAGTTGGTACCGCAACGCATTTGGTATTACAAACTTTGGACTTGCGACAATCACCGACCCTTGCTGCAGTAGATCAAGTAATTACTCGGCTAACTGCTGGTAACATTATTACTGAAGAAATTGCTACGCGGATTAATCGAGAGCAAATTCTGCAATTTTTTGAAACAGATTTGGGTAAACTTATTTTGGCACGACCTGATCACTTAAAGCGTGAAGTGCCATTTTCAATGTTGTTAAACGGTAATCAGTTGTTTGCTCAGCTTGCTGATCCAACAGAACGAATCTTAATTCATGGAATTATCGATGGATACTTGGAATTAGAGGATGGTGTTTGTTTATTTGACTATAAAACCGATCAAATTCATCCAGATGGTGAGCAGCAAGCTGAGGTGGATAAGATAGTGCAAAGATATCGTGGTCAGGTAAATTTATATGCTCAGGCACTGCAGCAAATGACTGCTAAACCAGTTGTGCATAAATATTTATATTTATTATCAGTCAACCAATTAGTAGAAATTTAAGCATTTAGTTAACTTGCATATCATTTCACTTGTCTAGTGATAAATTATTTTGCTTGAAATGGCCTGTTTTCATTGTCTATTTTCTTTTTGTCGTGTAAAATGTACTTTGAGTAAGCGGATACAAATTCAAAAAAGGGAGTTTGACGAATATGGCAAAAGTAGTTGTATTGGGTGGCGGATACGCTGGTATGCGTGCGATTAAAGTGCTTATTGATAAAGCACCTAAGGACACCCAGTTAGTATTGATTAGCAACACACGAGTGCATACTGAAAAAACTAATATTCATGAAGTAGCGGCAGGCACAACGACGCCGAAAGAAATTTCATTTGATGTCGCCGAGGTCGCAAAACCACAGCGGGTTAAATTTATTCAGGATACAGTTACTGGAATTGACCTTGATAGCAAAGAAGTTAAGTTGCAGGACAGTGACGAACCAGTTAGCTATGATTATGTCATTATTGCACTAGGGTTTCGCTCTGAAACATTTGGTATTAAAGGAGCAGAAGAAAATGCACTGCCGTTGACGACTTTGGATGAAGCATCAGCAGTTGCTGAACATATTGAAAATCAAATTAAGCATTATCAAGATTCCCAAGATCCTAACGATTTAAAAGTGGTTGTTTGTGGAGCTGGTTTTACTGGTATTGAATTATTAGGGGAATTAATTCATTCAACCAAGAAATGGGCTCAAAAATACAACACACCTAACGTAGAATTGTATTGTGTGGAAGCAGCAACCAGTATTTTACCAATGTTTGATCATGGTCTAGCAGACTTTGCCGTTGATTACCTTAAACGCAATGGCGTTCAATTTGTGTTGGGTGCTAAGATTTCAGGCGTTGAGCCTGGTAAAGTAGTCTATGAAAAAGATGACGAAACTCAAGAAGTGGCCTCAAACAGCATTGTTTGGACTGTGGGTGTTAGTGGTAGTCATGTGATGGATGATCCAGCATTTAGTTCTAAACGTGGTCGGGTTATCACAAAAGATGATCTCAGCTTGAATGATGACCATCCAGAGGTGTTTGTGGTTGGTGATGTTGCTGCAATTATGAATCCAGCTAACAATCGACCTTGGCCGACAACTGCGCAAGTGGCCTTGAAGTCGGCTGCTCATGCAGCAGAAAATGTGGCCAATTTAGTCAGTGGTGGTTCTGCGACACCATTTGAGTTCCACTCACTAGGGACTGTGGCCTCACTCGGACGAACGCAAGCGATTGGTGAAGTGGCAATGGGTGGTAAACAAGTTAAATTAAAGGGCTATCCAGCTTCAGCCTTAAAAAAAGTCATTGTTGATCGGTCATTATTTTATGACAATGGTGTGAGTGGTATTTTGAAGCACGGTAGATTTGATATTTGGCATTAAAAAGAAAAAAGAGTGTGAACGATCACGGATTGAAGTCGTGATATAAGGAGCTAAAGCCCTTGATGAACTTTATACTTTGAAGTTCATTAAGGGCTTTAGCTCTTTATACAATATGGTTAAGTGATCAGTGAACACATTTACGCAATAAAAATAAAAATCTACCAATAAAATCAAACCGCAAGTCCCGAAAAAAGTTACTGCAATCATCCCTAGTTAGAAAGGTCATTTTTTATTTGATAACTTTGTGTTCCACGTGTAACATAAAACATTATTAGATAACAATTTAAGGAGTAAACATAATGGCTAAACAAGGGAATGCCAAAATTGTAGAAGTTATTAATTCAAAAGTATTTCAAACGGTGATTTTATCTTTGCTAGTACTGATTGAAGTGGTCGTTTTTTTTCGGGTTACAACAATAACATTAGGAATTGTTCAAATTATGATGATGGCAACTACAGGAGTAACCACAGGTTATTTACTTGTATTTTTAGCGTTTGTGGCCCTTCAAATTACCTTTTTGATTTGGTCAATTCGACAGTTGGTTTTGTTTATTAAACGGAAAAATTAAAAGGGCAGGAAACGCTGACTAATAGTCACAAGCAATGTTATAATATTCACAATCTTAGAAATGGAGTGATATTATGGCTAAGTATTCATTTTTAGAACCATTTAAGTTTTTCAATAAAGATGTTGTCTTAAAAAATAGAGTAATCATTCCGCCAATGACAGAATGTATGGCATTTCATGATGGAACAGTTACAGAAGATGAAGTTGATTATTATAAGAAACATAGCGGCGGTGTAGGAATGTATATCACTGCAGTCGCAAATGTAAATAATGAAGGTAAAGGTTTCGAGGGCGAATTAAGTATTGCTGATGATAAATTTATACCTGGATTACATAAACTAGCATCTGCTATTCAGCGAAATGGGACGAAAGCAATTGTTCAGATTTTTAGTGCTGGTCGAATGTCTAGTACTGCAATTTTACGTGGGAAAAAACCAGTTAGTGCTAGTGCTATCGCGGCTGTTAGAGCCGGATCTGAAGAACCAAGATCCTTGAGTGAAACAGAAATTGAACAGACGATTAAAGATTTTGGTCAGGCTGCTAGACGAGCTATTGAAGCTGGATTTGATGGAGTTGAAATTTATGGTGCAAACACTTATTTGATTCAGCAATTCTTTTCACCACATTCTAACCAACGAGCTGACAAATGGGGCGGATCAGTTGAAAATAGAATGCAATTTCCATTAGCTGTAATTAGTGAAGTTCAACGAGTAGTTACTGAATATGCAACTAAGCCGTTTATTATTGGCTATCGGATCTCACCAGAAGAAATCGAAAAACCTGGGATTACGTTTGATCAGACGTTAGCGTTCGTTGATGTGTTGAAGGATCAGCCAATTGATTATTTGCATGTTTCTATGGGAAACGTATGGCGTAAGTCATTAACGGATGAGAGCATTACAACGCCTTTAAATGAAACCATTAAAGAACACTTACAAGGTAAGGTCCCAATGATTGTCGTAGGGGATGTCCAAACCCCTGAAGATGCTGCCAAGGCAACTGATGCTGGTTTTGATTTAGTTGGAATTGGTCGCCAGAGTATCAGAGAACCCCAGTGGGTCCAAAAAATTGAACATAATGATGAGAGCTCGATAAGATATAAAATATCTCCAGACGATTTAGACGAACTTGGTGTAAAAAAACCGTTTTTAGATATTTTGATGGCATTAAGCGGGCCGACAGGAATACCGTTAACGACTTCAGTAAAAACAGATCGACAAAACGCAAATGCAGTGTTGGATTATGTTTTAAGTGGAGGAAAATAAGCTAATAATAAAGAAGCTGAGCAAAGAGTTTTTTACTCAGCTTCTTTATTATTTACGAATTATGATGGTGGCAATTACAGGATACGTAAATTCATTTTTAATACTTGTAGATCTTCAAGAATTACTTTTGATTTGTAAGATAGGTTAAAAATGAAGGTACAAAAAAACGGCCATTAGCCGTCTTTTTGACTATCTTGTTTCGTTTGGTAAAAAACTATGCTTTCTGATCCAAGGGATAATCCAGTGATCGAGACCGATACGGCCTGCATTGTAGCCAGCAAATAAAATAATGAATTCAACAATAATATAAATTGGATTGATTGAAACTGTGCCGGCCAATAAGTAGCTAAAGTTCATTAATAAGCCAAAGAATACAGCCGCAGTAGTAAACGCACCAACCACTAAACCGAGACCAACTAACAATTCACCCCATGAAACTAGGAAGTTAAATGTATTTACATTTGGTAATACGAAATGTTTTAAGAAATTTCCATAAGCTCCATATTGGACCTTACCCTCGGGACTTAAAACTGGTTTAGCAATGGCACCCATAATAAATCCTTTAGCATCAAATCCTTTAAACACTTTATCATAACCGTCTATTAGCCAATAATATCCTAAAATAACACGACAAACAGTCAAAAGCCAACGACTAATAACGTTATGTCTTAACCAATAACTCATCTCAAAAGCCTCCTAAATAATAGCTATACATTTGTAAGTGTGTTGCAAATTTAGTATAGCAGTTATTGAAGATAATGAAATAACTTAGTTAAAAAAATCACAAATTTTAATTCGATCAAAAAATAGCCCCATCAAAAAAATTTCTTGATGAGGTTATTTAGATTAATAAAATTAGTCACCGTTCATAATGGAATTTTTGACAATTACGTAGTCAACTTTGCGAATGGCTTCGAGATCGTTACCACCTGCATATGAAATTGATGATTGTAAGTCTTCGTGCATTTCAGTCAGGGTAGCTTCGATTGAACCGCGATACGGGACTAACATTTGTTTACCTTCGACATTTCGGTAAGCCTGTTTTTGGGTTTCAGATGCTGAACCCCAGTATTGTTTGTAACTTTTACCGTCGATTTTAATTAAATTACCAGGCGATTCTTGATGACCGGCCAGCATTGAACCAATCATTACCATAGAAGCACCAAAACGGACTGATTTTGTAATGTCACCATTGTTGCGGATCCCACCATCAGCAATTAGTGGTTTGCGGGCCGCTTTACTACACCATTTCAAAGCAGCGAGCTGCCAGCCGCCAGTACCAAAACCGGTTTTTAGTTTAGTAATGCAGGCTTTACCAGGGCCAACACCAACTTTAGTAGCATCAGCACCGGCATTTTCTAATTCACGTACGGCTTCTGGAGTCGCAACATTACCAGCGATGACAAATGCGTCTGGTAATTTATTTTTAATGAATTTAATCATTTTGATAACATAATCAGAGTGACCATGGGCAACGTCAATTGTAATGTACTCAGGGGTTAAATTGGCAGCTGCTAAATCATTGATAAATTGAAACTCGCTATCTTTGATTCCAACTGAAATGGAGGCGAAAAGGCTTTTTGCCTGTAAATCCCGAACGAAAGCTAATCGTTTTTCTGGTTGAAATCGATGCATAACATAGAAGTAGTCATTTTGGGCTAGCCAAATTGCTAATGGTTCATCAATCACGCTTTCCATGTTGGCAGGAACTACTGGAATTTTAAATCGATGAGGACCAAATTGAACACTTGAATCGGCGTCACTGCGACTTTTAATAATACATTTGCTGGGGATGAGTTGAATATCATCGTAATCGAAAGTTTCCATTTGAGGCACTCCTTACAAAAAGTTCGTCTTTTTTACTCACCCAGTTAATATAAATGGAATCGGTGGTAATGTCAATATAAAAGTCGTACATTATATTCTTGTTCACAAATAAAGTTCGTGTTTTTCGTTGACGAAGCTTAACTTACTTGTTAAACTGGTTAGATGAGTGATAATAATGATAATGGGGTGACATGATGACAGCAGTTGTAGTGGTTGGGAGTCAATGGGGTGACGAGGGTAAAGGTAAGATGACTGATTACCTGAGTCAAGCAGCAGATATGATTGTTCGGTATCAAGGTGGTAACAATGCAGGCCATACAATTGTATTTAACGGCCAAACTTATAAATTACATTTGATTCCTTCAGGGATTTTCTTTGCTGATAAGTTGAGTATCATTGGTAATGGTGTTGTTGTTAATCCTAAAGCCGCAATTGAGGAGTTATCTTACTTAAAAGAGAAGGGCATTGACCCAGCGGGGTTACGTATTTCAAGCCGTGCGCACGTTATTTTGCCTTATCATATTTTGCTTGATCAATATCAAGAAGCATCTAAGGGCGATCAAAAGGTTGGTACAACTAACAAAGGGATTGGACCAGCATACATGGACAAAGCTTCCCGTGTGGGAATTCGAATGGCTGATCTACTTGAGCGGGATACATTTGAAACTAAGCTACGCCAAAATCTAGCTGAGAAAAATGAACTATTTACAAAGTTGTACGCTAAAGAACCGTTGGGCTTTGACTCGATTTTTGAGGAATATTATGAATATGGTCAACAACTGAAACAGTATGTAACAGATACTTCGGTGATTGTTAATAATGCATTGGATCAAGGACAACATGTGTTATTCGAAGGGGCACAGGGAGTGATGTTGGACGTTGATCATGGTACTTATCCATATGTCACCTCTTCTAATCCGATCGCCGGTGGTGTAACGACTGGTGTAGGCATTGGCCCGAATAAAATTGATACAATTGTAGGGATCTGTAAGGCATACTCGACACGAGTGGGGGACGGCCCATTTCCGACTGAACTAAATGATGCGACTGGTGATTATATCCGTGAAACTGGTCATGAATATGGTACGGTCACAAAACGACCTCGGCGAATTGGTTGGTTTGATACAGTAGCAATGCGTCATGCTAAACGGGTATCTGGATTGAGTTGTTTGAGTCTGAATTTATTAGATGTGCTAACTGGGATCGAAACTTTAAAAATTTGTACAGCGTATGAAATTAATGGTAAGCAAATTGACTATTATCCAGCTAGCCTGCATGAATTATCAGCATGTAAGCCAGTTTATGAAGAACTACCTGGTTGGAATGAAGATATCACGCAAATTACTAATTTTGCAGAGCTACCAATCAACGCTCAAAAATATTTACAACGCTTAAGCGAAGTGGTTGAATTACCGCTAGCCACGGTTTCTGTGGGACCAGATCGCTTACAAACATTAATTTTAGATGATCCATGGGGACAAAAGGAGGCTGTTAGCCAATGATTGACCGTTATACAAGACCAGCGATGGGGCAGATTTGGTCGCTGGAAAATCGATATCAAGCCTGGTTGCAAGTGGAAATTGCTGCCACTAATGCCTGGTCACGACAAGGCGAGGTACCAGGAGAAGATGCAAAAAAAATTCGAGAAAATGCTTCATTTACTGTCGACCGAGTAGCAGAAATAGAGGAACAAACGCATCACGACGTGGTTGCATTTACGCGCACAGTTTCAGAATCATTAGGTGCAGAAAAAAAGTGGGTGCATTACGGCCTGACTAGTACCGATGTTGTTGATACTGCTAATGGGGTCATTTTGAAACAAGCCAATGAAATTATTAAGGCAGATTTATTGGCGTTAAAAGATGTGCTTGAATCCCAAGCTAAAAAATATAAAAACACAGTTATGATGGGTCGGACACATGGAGTACATGCTGAACCAACAACATTTGGTCTCAAAATTGCGCGATGGTATGCTGAAATTGAACGTGATATTGAACGATTCGACCATGCCGCTCGAGGGGCTGCATCTGGTAAGATTAGTGGCGCAGTTGGCACATATGCGAATGTGCCCCCTGAAATTGAACAGTCTGTCATGCAGGAACTAGGATTGACTAGGCAACCGATCACAAGCCAAATTTTGCCCCGTGATCTTCACGCTGAATATATAGCGACATTAGGGTTAATCGCTACTAGTCTGGAAGAGTTTGCAACTGAAATTCGTTCGTTGCAACGCTCTGAGATTCGAGAAGTCGAAGAACATTTTAGTGCTGGTCAAAAGGGTTCATCTGCCATGCCTCATAAACGAAATCCAATTGGTTCAGAAAACATCTGCGGATTGGCTCGTGTTGTTCGCGGTCACGTACAAACAGCATATGAGAATATTCCACTCTGGCATGAACGTGATATTTCACATTCATCGGCTGAACGAATCATTTTGCCGGATACTACTATTTTGTTGGATTACATGCTACACCGTTTTACTAATATTTTGGGAGATTTAACAGTTTTTCCAGAAACGATGAAGAAAAATATGGAACGGACGTACGGTTTGATCTACAGTCAAAGAGTGTTGTTAAAGTTAATTGAGACTGGATTATCCCGGGAAGAAGCATACGATTTGGTTCAAACGTTAACTGCTAAATCATGGGACGAACAAATTTCTTTCAAACAGTTGGTTCGTGATAATGCAGCAATTAATGCACGTTTGAGCAGTGAAGAAATTGAAGATGCATTTGATTACCGCTACCATCTTAGGTATGTTGATCAAATTTTTGAACAAGTTTTTGCAAAACAAAAAATATAAAAATATTTATGAAAACGATTCATTTAGTTATTATAAATATTTTTATATTTAATAAAATGAATCAATGAAATCCGTTGTTAATCAACAGGTTTCATTGATTTTATTTTGTATAAATTTAATTGCGGTGTAATTGACCCTTGCTCAAGGACGACAATGTTGTTAGTTTAAGTCCATTGATTTAGTGAAAAGTCAAAATTTTGCCGAGAAGGTAGGGGATTTATATGCAACAACCAGAAGCTGAATTAAAGCGGTCGTTAGGACTTTGGTCAGCACTTGCACTTGTAGTTGGAACTGTGATTGGTTCAGGAATCTTTTTCAAGCAATCATCAGTATTGGATAGTGCTGGTTCCTCTACCATGGCATTAATGGCGTGGGTCGTTGGTGGAATTATTACATTAACTGCTGGGTTAACAATTGCTGAGATTGGTGCTCAGTTACCTTACACGGGTGGCTTGTACGTTTATATGGAAAAAATATATGGTCGAGTGTGGGGCTTTTTATCGGGCTGGATGCAGATTATTGTCTATGGTCCAGCAATCATTGCTTCGCTAGCCGGGTATTTAGCAGTGCTATTGGTTAACTTCTTTGGGTTAAGTGATAACTGGCATGTTCCACTGGCATTAGGAGCGATGGCTTTGATTGGCGGACTAAATATGTTTGAAAATCGTTATGGTGCCGCTTTTGCCATCGTGACAACTTTAGGTAAGTTGTTGCCAATTGCCGCCATCATTATTTTTGGTTTGTTTTATGGTCATCAAGGGGCGCTTGGCCAAACGGTTGCCGGAATCCATGCTAGTGCAGGTAACTTTGGCGTAGCTGTTTTAGCAACGTTATTTGGTTATGATGGCTGGATTTTAATTGCCAATTTAGGTGGAGAAATCAAAAATCCGCAAAAGGTATTACCAAGAGCGATCGTTATTGGATTGTTGTTTGTGTTAGTTGTTTATACGGCTGTAACTTTTGGTGTGTTTAACGGTATGTCATCAGCGATGATTCATAAATTAGGTGATAATACGACACCATATTTAGCTACTTTGGCGTTTGGCTCTATTGGTGGGAAGCTGTTGAACATTGGTGTCATTATTTCAATTGTTGGTTGTATGAATGGGAAGATCATGACTTTCCCACGCATTATGTATGCAATGGCTAAACGCAATGACTTACCGTTTTCAAAAAAATTATCATATGTTAATCGTAAGACACACGAGCCAATGATTGCTACGATTGCTATTCTAGTGTTGGCTGGTTTGATGGTTTCGTTCTTTAATCCAGATTATCTGTCAGATTTGTGCATCTTTACGGTTTATTGTTTCTATGTTGCTGCGTTTATTGGTGTGTTCTTGTTGCGTAAACGAAATCAAGGTCAAGTACGCCCATTTTCGACACCATTATTTCCAATTACACCGATTGTGGCTATTTTAGGAGCTGTTTTTGTGATCGTTAGTGAGTTATTTGCTGATCCGGTTGGTGCCCTGGTTTCGCTAGGAATTGTGGCAGTTGGATTACCAATCTTTTATGTGGTAAAAAAAGTTGAACAGGTCCGTAAAACGGCGATTACTAAAATGGCTGAACATGAATAGATCAATCACTAATATTAGAAAATAATTAAAATCAAGTGTTGACATTCTCATTTTTTTGAACAATAATGTTATAAATTAATCCTACAAAGTAATGCAAAGATGAGTAGATTAGAGAATCATTTTAAGAGAGTCATCGAAATGGTGCAAGATGACAATGATGCATAATCGAATATGGTCTTAAATGCAGTTCGCTGTTGAGCATCAGTTAAACAGTGACGGGAACTCCCGTTATAGAGTCAGGGTATGCACAAACAGTAAGTACTTGATGAACTGTATTTAAGTACCCGAAGAGGAATAACTCGTGAGGGTTATTTAAATTAAGGTGGTAACGCGAAACGCACTTTCGTCCTTGTCTAGAGATAGACGTGGATGGGAGTGCGTTTTTTTTGTAAAGAGGGAGAAAAAATGACTACTAAAGTTGATAAGTATGAATTGTTGAAACAACAAGCTGAAAGTTTACTGACCGGTGAGTTTGATTTAATTGCAAATATGAGTAATTTGGCTTCTCTAATTTTTAGTGAATTAAATGATTTAAACGGGACTTCATTTTATCGATTCAAAAACGATGAATTGATATTAGGTCCATTTCAAGGGAAACCGGCATGTATGCATATTAAAGTCGGCGCAGGTGTTTGTGGAACAGTTGCCAAAAATTTAACAGCTGAGATTGTACCTGATGTGCATAAATTTTCAGGACATATTGCATGCGATAGTGCATCAAAATCAGAAATTGTCGTGCCAATCTTCAAGGGCAGTCGATTTTGGGGTGTTTTAGATTTAGATAGTCCAAAATACAATACATTTGACGAAATTGATGAAAAGTATCTTTCTCAAATTGCACCACTTATTTTTGGTGTTCGGAGTAAAAAGTACGAGGGAGCTTATTAGAATGGCAGTCAGTCTAAACAACATAATTGAGTTAAAAGATATTTCTGTAACTTTCAAAAATGATGGAAATGTCGTAAAAGCAGTGAAAAACGTTAATTTGAAAATAGAACGTGGCGATATTTATGGAATTATTGGCTATTCAGGGGCCGGAAAGAGTACTTTAGTTCGTGTCATCAATTTGCTTCAAGCACCTACAAGTGGAACCGTCAGTGTAGCAGAACAACGATTACAAGAACTTAAGCCACAAGAACTAAGGCAGGCAAGAAAACGAGTCGGAATGATATTCCAGCATTTTAACTTGATGAAATCAAGGACCGTCTTAGGCAATGTGGAATATCCACTGCTAAGTAAAAAAATAAGTAAAAAAGAACGTAGAGAAAAAGCGACTAATTTGTTGAATTTAGTGGGGTTAGCAAAATATGCTGACGAATATCCGAGCAGATTATCAGGTGGACAAAAGCAACGCGTAGCCATCGCAAGGGCATTGGCAAACGATCCAGATGTATTAATATCCGACGAAGCAACAAGTGCGTTAGATCCGAAGACCACAATTTCAATTCTGCAATTACTGAAAAAATTAAATGTAGAGTTGGGATTAACAATTGTCCTAATTACGCATGAAATGCAAGTAATTAAATCCATTTGTCACAATGTAGCTGTAATGGAGGATGGAGAAATAATTGAACGGGGCCGCGTTGCAAAGGTATTTACCGCTCCCCAGCAGAAATTAACAAATGACTTTATTGAAACATCAACGAATGTTCAAGCAGCAATTAAACGAATTACAGCAGAAATCGACCTGCAGCTAGCAGCTAATCAACGATTGGTTTATTTAAACTTTGTTGGAAATACTGCTAAGGAAGGAATCATTTCTGGGCTAGCACAGAAGTATCAAATTGACATTAATATTTTATTTGCCAATATAGACCAGATCGATGGAGAAAATGTTGGTTATATGATCTCTATTTTCAGTGGACAACCAGAGTTAATCAATGGCGCAATTAAAAGTTTGATATCTGCTGACGTCAAAGTAAGAATCTTAGAGGTTGGTGGATCGAAAGGAGATGAAGCAGCCAATGGCGTCGATTATTCCGAACGTAATTGAAATGAAAGCTGAATTTGTTCAAGCAATTTTTGAAACCCTGTATATGACATTTTTTTCGGCAATTGTTTCAGGTGTCCTAGGCTTAATTTTTGGGGTGTTACTAGTTGTGACTAAACCAGGTGGGATCTTAGCGGATTCAGTCAGTTATTCGGTGTTGGATAAGGTAATTAATTTGTTAAGGTCAATTCCATTTATCATTTTATTGGCTGTAATTTCACCGTTAACGCAATTTTTAATTGGTACCACAGTTGGAACTACCGCTGCACTAGTTCCGTTAATCTTTGGTATTTTTCCTTTTTATGCACGGCAAGTTCAAAATGCATTGTTGGATGTTGCCCATGGTGTGATTGAGGCTGCTCAGTCAATGGGATCTAGCCCAATGGAAATCATATTTCGGGTATATCTCAAGGAAGGCCTAGCAGACATTTTGCGAGTTTCAATTGCCACAGTTATCAGTTTGATTGGATTGACAACGATGGCTGGAGCAATTGGTTCTGGTGGATTGGGGGATATTGCGATTAGCATTGGGTACGCCAGATTTGAAAATGATATTACATTTGTGGCGATGTTAATTATTCTAGCGATGGTGTTTATCGTCCAATTTGTTGGTGATTTGATTGTTAAGAGAGTCGAACGATATTAATTTTTTGCAACTTAAATTATATGAGGAGAGTGGATTTGATGAAAAAAAGTATCTGGTGGTTAATTGGAATTTTAGTGGTCATTGTGGCGGTGTTCTTTGGTGTTCATAGCTATACCAGCACTCACGGTGCAAGTAAGTCTTCAACAATCACGGTTGGGTCACAAGGCTCTGATTATGATATTTGGCAATATATTGCTAAAAGCGATGATGCCAAAAAATTGGGCCTTAAAATTAAAGTAAAACAAATTACTGATGGAGTGCAGCTAAATAAAGCGGTTGCTGATGGCAGCGTTGACGTAAATGCATTTCAATCGTATTCATATTATCTAGCATACAATAAACAAAATGAGAATAATAAATTAGCTGCGTTAGGCACTACATACCTAGAACCAATGGGAATTTACTCAAAAAAATACCAAAAAATTGATGATATTCCTACCGGTGCAACAATAGCAATTGCGGATAATCCATCACAAGCAGCACGAGGATTATTACTGCTGCAGAAAGCAGGATTAATAACATTAAAGAAAGATTTTGGTATGTTAGGAACTATTAAGGATATTCAAGACAATCCGAAAAATATTCAATTTAAACAAATTGATGATACAACTGGTCCACGAATTATCAAAAATGTTGATGCTGTCTTAATTTCTAATACAGTTGCACTTGAAGGTGGATTACATGTGTTAACAGACTCGATTTACCATGAAAAAGTAGACCAGAGTACTAAAGACAATATTAATATTCTTGCCACTTCAGCAAAAAATAAAAATAATACAAATTACAAAAAACTAGTGAAGTTGTACCACAAAAAAGATATTCAAAAGCATATTAAAGATAAATATTATGGAACTAAGATTGAGGTTTCTAAACCACTGTCATATTTCAATTAAAGAAAGGATTTTAGAATATGTCAAAAGTAGCAATTATCACCGGTGCAGGGCAAGGTATTGGTGAAGGAGTCGCATATCGATTAGCCCAAGACGGATTCTCGATTGCTGTAGCAGATATCAATGCTCAGACATCATCTAAGGTAGCGGAAAAACTCCGCAACGATGGATATCAAGCAAAAGCATATCAGCTAGATGTAGCACATCGTGGTGAAGTGTTTGATTTAGTTAAAGCAGCAGTATCAGATCTAGGAGAATTGGGTGTTTTTGTTAATAATGCCGGGGTAGCATTTATTGACACGATTATTGACTCGGATCCTGATGATATTGAACGGTTGCTAGACGTTAATTTGAAGGGTACTTATTGGGGAATACAGGCTGCCGCAAACCAGTTTAAGAAACAAGGGAATGGTGGTCGCATTATTAATGCAGCCTCATTAGCTGGTGTAGAAGCCTCTGCATTACAAAGTGCTTATTCAGCATCGAAATTTGCAGTTCGAGGTCTAACTCAAGCTGCTGCTAAGGAATTGGCTCAAGATCAAATTACAGTGAATGCATATGATCCTGGAGTTGTACGAACACCACTGAGGGATGAAATTGATCGTAGAACTGCCGCTATTCATAAAATATCAATTCCTGAGCAACAATCCAATGTACTAAAAGAAATTGCATTAGGAAGAGAGGCAACACCGACTGATGTTGCGGAAGTTGTAGCATGGTTTGCTTCACCTGGTGCTGGTTATATTACAGGACAATCGATTTTAGTCGATGGCGGAATGCATTTTCAATAAATATAATTTTTGAGGGGGATGACATCATATGATTACACATCTTAGCTGTTATGAGCATGCTGGTGGTTTAGTGTTCATGATAAGTGTATTAGAATCATTGAATTACTAATTTGGAGTGGGGAGAGATTTTAAATGAAATCATCATGGAAAATGCTATTGGGTTTAGTTGGTGTTTTGGGGTTAACGGTTGTTCTTAGTGGTTGCGGTAAGAGTTCGGCAAGTTCAGGAAATAGCGATTATAAATATGGAACAATTACGGTACCGGCAAAGGATGGGTCAATTTGTAATGCCCCTAACTACATTGCTTACGAAAAGGGATTCTTTAAGAAAAATGGTTTAAAAGCTAAATTAGTCGCTAATCCACGTGATATTAGTACGCTAGAGGCGGGGTTTGCTAGTGGTAAATACGATGTTCAAAATGGTGATTTTCAGTATTTACCAGCCATTCAAAATGGTGCTCAAATTAAAGCTGTCGGGGGCATTCACCAAGGCTGTATTAAACTATTAGTGCCGAAAGATTCCAACATCAATAGTGTCAAGGATCTTAAAGGTAAAACAATTGGTATTCCAGCACAAGGGTCTACACCACAATATGTAACTTCCATTGCTTTACAACATGCCGGAATCAATCCGAAAACGGATGTTACCTGGAAAGTTTACTCAACTGATTTGTTAGCAAAAGCAGCACAAAAAGGTGAAGTTCAAGCGATTGGAACCGTTGATCCATATGCTTACCAAGCACAACAAGAAGACGGGTTTAAAGTCATTATTGATAACAATAATAGTGCCGGTAATCAGGACATGGCAAATATGGGAATGAAAAAGGATGGCTCGTGCTGTTATCTATATATTTCCAACAAGTTAATTAAGGAAAACCCTGCTAAAGCAAAGGCAATTGCCAAATCATATAAAGAAGCAGCAGAGTGGATTAACAAACACCCAGAAAAGACTGCAAAGATTGAGTTAAACAAGGGTTACGTTTCTAAGACTAAGTTTATTAATGAAAAAAATGTCGCCCAAATTATTCGTGACGAGCACTTTGAACTCAATTTGAAGAAGGGTAAATCAGATTTGAGTTACTATATTAGCCAATTAAAAGAGGCGGGTTACTTGAAGAAAAACACTAATAATGCAGAGTTATTGAAAAAGGCATATTGGGATCCAGATTTAAAGTAATTGATGGGTGAGGAGTTTAACTGATGAGTGACAGACAACAAAAAAAGCAGTCACAGATTGCGGACTTAACGGTTAAGTATTGGAAAAAGTGGGATTATAGGTGGAACATTCTCAGTGTTGTAGTGGTCGTTGCAGCGTTGCTAGAGAATTTGTTTGTGCCCGCGCAAGAATTAGTTGATAACACCGTTTATCGCTATTTTTTGGTAATTTACGGACTCTATTTAATTGGAATCTACTTATATGGACGATTTGTTAGTTTTAAGGCGCACTTTTATGCTGGGCACTTTGCCCAATTAAATACCATTATAGGTATTTTGTTACTTGGGCAAGATTTGCTAACTGAAAAGTTTGCTAGATTTACACTGCCTTTTTTTGTTAGTTTTGCTCAAATATTGGATCAAATTCGAGAAGACCATCAACTACTGTGGGAATCAACCGAATCTTCATTAGTATTGTGGTTGGTTAGTTTTATTATTGGGACCTTAATTGGAGTTGGTTTAGGATTAGCTATGGGACGCTATCGTCAGGCTAATTACTGGGCTTTTCCATTCCTAAAAGTGATTGGTATTATTCCAGCTGCTGCCTGGATGCCGTTAACGATGATCCTATTTCCAACTAGTTATTCAGCCGAAGTGTTTCTGATTGTGTTTTCAGTTTGGTTTCCAGTTGCCTTTATGACGATTGGGGGCGTCCAAGGAATTCCAACAGCGTATTTTGAATCTGCTCATACGTTAGGTTTTAGTGAGTGGCGGATAATTCGAAAGGTTGTGATTCCTGGGGCGATGCCGAGTATTTTCATTGGAATTTACACGGCGTTAGGTTTGTCATTTATGACTCTGGTCATTTCAGAAATGATGGGAGCTAAGGTTGGTCTAGGTTGGTATATTAACTGGGCTAAAGGAACTGGAAATTATACTCAAGTTTATGCTTCAATTGCAATTATGGCGCTACTATTTTCGATTATCTTCTCGCTGTTAACCACGGTACAAGAAAAAGTATTACGCTGGCGTGATAATAGCACGGGAATTTAGGAGTGAAAAATAATGGATTTGTTAGAAGTTAAAGATGTTAAGCGCCAATTACTTGATAACGATGGACAAAAAATTGATATTTTGGAAAATATCAATTTTTCGGTTGAACCAGGAGAATTTGTTTCGATTATTGGTCCTTCGGGCTGTGGCAAAACAACACTGTTGCGTTTAATCTCTGGGTTAGATAAACCAGAACAAGGAAGTGTCTCTGTAAATGGTGAGGTCGTAAAAAAACCGGATGTGTCACGAGGATATGTTTTTCAACATGCAAGTTTGTATCCTTGGGAAACCATTGAAGGCAATATTAGTTCAGGATTAAAGGCCGTTTACGGTCGAAATTATGATCATGAGTTAGTGAATCATTACATTGACTTAATGGGGCTCCAGGGCTTTGAAAAATCATTTCCCCACCAGGTTTCAGGTGGAATGGCACAACGAGCAGCCTTAGCACGATCAATCATCATGAATCCAGAAGTGTTGTTGTTAGATGAACCAATGGGCGCATTGGACGCTTTTACTAGAGCTGATGTTCAAAATGTTATTTATCGTGTTTGGCAAAAAACTAAAACAGCTATGATTTTGGTAACGCATGATATTGACGAGGCAGTTTATTTAAGTCAAAAGATCATTGTGATGACGCCTCGGCCGGGCAAAATTAAAGATGTTGTGATTAATGATTTACCATTTCCAAGACAACGAGACAGTGATGCGTTTTTAAAGATGCGGCAAAATCTACAAGAAAAGTTGAAGTTTGGGTTTAATACTGAGAGTAGTAAATAAAAATTTGACTTTTTCTCATCATTGTTTAATAATATCGTCAATCGAATAGTTATGGAATGCGAAGATGAGTAGGCTATATCATTATTTTTAGAGAGTCGCTAGGTGGTGAAAAGCGATAATAGTGGTTGGTTGAAGATGGTCTTAAATGCAGTTATCACCGTCGAGCACAAGTGAGGCGGTGACGGGAACTCCCGTTACAGAGTTAGGGTATACACGTGAGTAAGTACTTAATAGCTACACTTGAGTACCCAACGAGAAATGACTCGTGAGGGTTGTTCAAATTAAGGTGGTAACGCGAAATGCACTTTCGTCCTTGTCTAGAGATAGACTATGGCGAAGTGCATTTTTTGTTTGGAGGTAATTAATATGACAGAATTCAATACGCGATTAGTACATGGTCAAGGCGTTAATGATAACCAAACCGGAGCAGTCAATGTTCCGGTATATAATTCGTCGACATATCAGTATCCAGCAATTGATAGCCAGGTTCGTTGGGATTATGCGCGTTCCGGTAATCCCACGCGCGAGTACCTTGAAAAACAGATTGCATTGTTGGAAAACGGGACGCAAGGATTTGCGTTTGCTTCTGGAATGGCAGCCATCCATGCGGCCTTTGCGATTTTTAAGCCAGGCGATCATATTGTGATCGGCGAGCAGATATACGGTGGCACATACAGATTAATTGAGCAGTACTTTAATGAACGTGGAATCGAGTTTACCGCTGTTGATACACAGGACTTAGCTGCGGTTAAGCACGCCATCATTCCAGCAACCAAAGCCATTTACTTTGAACCAATAACCAATCCATTACTGCATGTTACGAGTGTGACACAGATTGCTAAAATTGCTAAGCAACATAATGTTCTAACAATTGTGGATAATACATTTTTAACTCCCTATTTGCAACGGCCATTGGACTTGGGGGCAGACATTGTTGTTCATTCGGCAACTAAGTATCTGGGGGGTCATTCTGATGTAATTGCTGGATTGGTCGTCACTAAAACTGAGGAGCTAGGCAAAAAAATTTACTTTATCCAAAATGCGTTAGGTGGAGTTTTGTCCCCTGAAAGTGCTAATCTAGTTCGCCGCGGAATTCAAACACTTGCTGTGAGAATGGATCGTCAACAAGAGAATTCATTTGCGATTATTGATTTTCTTAAGAATCGTGATGAAGTCACTGAAATCAATTATCCAGGAATCAAAGGTTCCAGTGATAATCAAATTGCAGCCACAGAATGTAGTGGTTTTGGTGGAATGCTTTCGTTTGAATTGAAGCAAGATGTTGATGCAACCGCATTTGTTAACCAATTGCATTTGTTTAAATTAGCGGTGAGCTTGGGTGCAGTTGAAAGTTTGGTCGAGTTGCCTTATCAAATGAGTCATGCAGAGTTACCGCCAGTTGAGCGCTTAAAAGCTGGGATTACACCTCAACTTGTACGCTTATCAGTAGGAATTGAAGCTGCGACTGACCTAATCTCTGATTTGACGCAATCATTTGAATCGTTGCAACTTAGTCAAAGTAGTTCAAATAAATTTAAAAGAATCAAGCGACGTGCTATTTAAAATATTAGCTCGATTTAAGAAGATGGAGTGGATAGTTTGACAGAAAATAATTTTGACACCCTAAGAATTCATGCGGGTTATGATCCTAAAGAACATCAATTTGCTTCCTCTGTACCGATTTATCAAACGGCAGCATTTGGACTTGATAATACAGCAGTGGCTGATCAAATTGTGCAAGGGAAGCTACCAAATCGGTTTGATTATTCTCGTGATGGTAATCCAACGGTTCATGTGTTTGAACAGCGAATTGCTGCGTTGGAAGGAGGCGCAGACGCTGTTGCAGTGGGTTCTGGGATGTCTGCAATTTCATATACGATCTTTAATGTTGCCGAAAATGGTGGTCGAATTATTGCACCCAACAATATTTATGGCTCCGCACTCGATGAATTTAGAACCTTTTTTCCGAAATTTGGTATTAATTTTGATTTTGTCGATGATATTAATGATTTTGCTACGGTTGAACGATTGATCAAGGATGATACAAAGGCGATTTATGTCGAAAGCGTTGCTAATCCAAGTACCGAGATTGCCGATTTAGAGGGACTGGCTAAAATTGCGCATGCAAACCAAATTCCATTGATTGTGGATAATACGTTTCCAACACCGTACTTGTTACAACCATTCAAGCATGGCGCTGATATTGATGTATATTCCTCAACGAAAGGCATTAATGGCCACGGTAATGTAATTTCAGGACTGGTGGTTGACCATGGTAAGTTTGACTGGAATAATGATAAGTTTCCGCAATTTAACGAAGATGAATTTATTTTAGGTGATGAAAAAACTGGTAAGCGAGAAAGTTTTGTTACTAAGTTTGGTAATTTAGCATTTATTAAACGTATCAGAATGAAATATTTACGTTTGTTGGGATCTGTTTTGGGACCAAGCGATGCGTACTTAATTTTGTTAGGGTTGGAGACTATTTCAGAAAGGTTAACTAAAGAAGTAGCAAGTGCTACCAAGATTGCACAATTTTTGACGAAAAACGAGCATGTAAACAAAGTTTATTATTCAGGAATTGAATATGATAATCCATTAGTTAAAAGGTATTTTCCTAAGGGTGTTGGCTCAATTTTATCGTTTGAACTAGCAGGAGATGAAAACCAGATTGCGGAAATAATTAATCAGGTTAAAGTGTTTAGTTATTTGCCTAATATTGGGGATGCACGGTCATTAATTGTGAACCCAGCTAAAACCACCCATCGGGAAATTCCAGCCGACATCCGGCAAAAGCATGCGTTGAATAATCAAGTGTTGCGGCTCTCGATTGGATTGGAAGATGTTGATGATTTAATCGCTGATTTAGGGCACGCAATCGAGCAAGCATTTAGTAAATAAAATGTTAATAATGACTATTGACATAACATTAAAAAGAGATTAGACTAATTTACATTAAATTAATAGTTGATTAAAGCATGATGAAGAGATGAGTAGGATTTATTGCTTATGTAAGAGAGCTTCTGCTTGGTGGAAAGAAGTTAAGTGATGATTTGAAGATGGTCTCCGAATGATGTGTTAATGAGGAAATTCTAAGTTAACACCGGGTCGGTACTCGTTATCAAAACTAGGTCTTAACAATTATAGACGTCATAATTGTTGCGACTTACCAAGGTGGTTTTTGTGAGAAAACTACAAATTAAGGTGGTACCACGGGTGGATGCTCGTCCTTTGCATTATGCATTGGGCGGGCTTTTTATTTTGAATTTAATTACTGGTTAATTTAATCTAACAAGCTTATTTCACACATTTATTTTGGGAGGAATTAACATGACAAAAAATCATAAATTATTTAAACGACTTTTAGTTGTCGCATCGGTCGCACTGGTAGCAGCTGGGGGATTAGCTGGCTGTGGCAATAGTGAAAGCAAACAGCTTAGCACTAAAACAATCACAATTGGGGTTACTGGTGGACCACATGAACAGATCACTCAACAGGTTAAGAAGCTAGCCAAAAAAGATGGCCTTAACGTTAAAATCAAGGTCTTTAGTGATTACAACACACCCAATTCATCACTTAGTTCTGGTGATTTAGATGCTAACAGTTATCAAACATTACCATTCTTGAAGCAACAAGAAAAAGACAAGAATTATAAGTTCTCAGCAGCGTTTAAAACGGTGGCCTTTCCAATGGGAATTTATTCTAACAGTATCAAGTCACTTGATGATTTAAAAGATGGCGATTCAATTGCTGTTCCAAACGATCCAGCTAATGAAACTCGGGCCTTGGAATTATTCCAAAAGGCTGGCGTGTTGAAGATTAAAAAAGGTGTTGGACAAAACGCTACTAAGAACACAATTGCTTCAAATCCAAAACATCTGAAGATTGTGGAGTTGGATGCTGCACAATTACCAAAGCAACTTGATGAAGTCACCGCTGCTGCAGTAAATGGTAATTACGCATATTCATCAGGTTTATCGAAAAAGAATGAAGCTATTTACCATGAAAAATACAAGAATAACCCATATCCTAATTACTTTGTTGTGCAACAGGGTCACAAAGATGACAAGGTTATCAAACAACTTGATAAGTACTACCACTCTAAGACAGTTAAAAATTATATTGATAAGGCATTTGGCGGATCGGTTGTTATCTCGAAATAGAGTACAACACAGGGCGATTAGTTTCTGTCATATACCACAAGGAGGACAACTCGCTTGATTGAGTTTAAAAACGTATCGAAGACATTTACAGGTCAACAAAAAAATAAGCATGTTAAAGCAGTTGAAAATGTATCGTTAAAGGTTGATGATGGTGAAATTTATGGTGTCATGGGTTATTCTGGTGCCGGTAAAAGTACATTAATTCGCATGATTAATGGCTTGGAAAAACCATCATCTGGACAAGTTATTGTTAATGGCGAATCCGTAGCTGATTTATCTAAATCGGATTTACTGAAGTTACGGCGTAAAATTGGCATGATTTTTCAAAGCTATAATTTACTAGTCACAGCGAACGTTTTTCAAAATATTGTGTTACCACTAACTTTGGAAGGTATTGATAAAAAAGAGGCGACACAACGGGCTGAAAAGTACTTAAAAATAGTTGATTTGTGGGATAAACGGGATAGTTATCCAGCACAGCTTTCTGGTGGGCAGCGGCAACGAGTTGCGGTGGCACGAGCATTGGCTCATGAACCTAAGATTCTGTTGTCGGATGAAGCAACAAGTGCATTGGATCCCGAAACAACTGAATCAATTTTGTCTTTGTTGTTAAAGATCAATCAAGAGTTAGGTATTACAATCTTTCTAATTACACATGAAATGGAAGTAATTCAACGAATTTGTGATCGGGTGGCAGTTCTGGATCAAGGCGTAATTGTTGAAGAAGGAAATGTGGTTGATGTCTTTACACAACCAAAACAAGAAATTACCAAGCGATTTGCAGGAGTCAGTGATACTTTGGGTGTGCCGCGCGATATTTTGGCACCGTATCAAGATACTAAACAACTGGTTTCACTTCAGTTTGTTGGAAATAGTGCGAATAATCCACTTTTATCACAACTGCAGGAGAAATTTAGAATTACGCCGGATATTTTGGCTGGTAGCATGGGATATATGAAACGAGAACCATACGGCAGATTGTTAGTATATTTAAAGACGGATGATAAAAGTCAGTACGAGGCTGCACTTCAGTACATTCGTGATCAACAAGTGCATGTTGAGGAGGTTAAACTATAATGCAAACATTTATCAATTTATGGGGTTCAGTTATCTGGACCGGATTTGGTCAAACGTTAGCGATGACCTCAATTACATTTATTTTGTCAGTTGTGATCGGGATCCCAATTGGAGTACTGCTAGTGGTTACTAGAATTGACGGGCTACATCCTAATAAACCTGTTTATTCAATTACTAATTGGATTATCAATATTTTACGATCATTACCATTTATCATTTTGTTGTTTTTAATTTTACCAATTACTAAATTTGTGGCGGGAACAACAATTGGTATTCGTGGTGTAGTCTTACCCTTGGTGGTCTACGCTGGACCATATATTGGCCGATTAGTTGAGTCTTCACTATTAGAGGTTGATCCAGGAACCATTGAAGCATATCAATCAATGGGAATTAGTAACGGCAACATCATCTGGCGTATCATGGTGCGTGAGTCTAGAAGCAGCATTATTCGTGGACTAACAATTGCAGCAATTGGCTTGATTGGAGCAACAGCAATGGCCGGATTGGTTGGTGCCGGTGGACTAGGTGATATTGCATATCAATACGGATTCCAACGTTACCAACCAGATGTAATGTACGTTACCATCGTAATTTTAATTGTCTTAGTCCAGCTAATTCAATCGATTGGAAATGTGGTATCGGCCAGATTGAAAAAAGATTAGAGTGTGATCGGCCGCGGTTAAGAGCACATTTCAGCAATAGTGTTAGTAAGAGGCTAATTGCATAATTCGTTGATGTACGCGAATTGTATAATTAGCCTCTTAACCGTGATGTATGTGTTTTAGTGAATACATTATTGATAATAAAAGGTAATCTCTAAAGGAGGTCCACAAAAAATGACAATCAAAGTTGGATTAGCGCAAACTAATGTGACCTTTGCCAATCCAGATGCCAATTTTAAGCGAGTAGAAGAATATGTCCGTAAAGCTGCTGAGCAAGAAGTTGATGTAGTCGTATTTCCTGAAATGTGGAATACAGGATATGCCCTAAATCAACTAGATCAGTTGGCGGATGAAAATGGTAAACGAACCCAACAGTTGTTACAAAGTTTAGCCAGTCAATATCAGTTGAATATTGTCGGTGGATCGGTAGCAACCAAACGAAATGGTCATTTTTATAACACTAGCTATGTGGTTAGTGATCAGGGAGCCGTTGTGAGTGCGTATGATAAGGTGCATTTATTTGGCCTGATGCATGAAGGTGAATTTATTACAGCCGGGTCGGATGAAACCTCATTTGAGTTGGCACAAGTTCCAAGTACTGGGGTTATCTGTTATGATATTCGTTTTCCGGAATGGTTGCGAACGCTTAGTCGGCACGGCGCACAGGTATTATATGTATCTGCTGAATGGCCAGATGTACGGGTCACTCAGTGGGAATTATTAGTACGGGCTCGGGCAATTGAAAACCAGGCGTTTGTGGTGGCGGTTAATCGGGTAGGGGATGACCCTGATAATCACTTTAATGGGCATTCATTGGTAGTCGACCCTCTTGGCAATATAATCGCTCAGGCGGGGGAACAAGAAGAGCTAAAAGTGGCATCGTTTGATTTAGAGTCCATTGAGGCGGTAAGAGGTCAAATACCAGTATTTAAAGATCGACGGCCTGATCTATATAAATAGAGTGCGACGACCTGTGTTTAGATGCCGTAGGCTAGGTTCGTAAGGACCATTAATGAATCGGTCTATGATTTATTGATGGTCCTTACGAACCTAGCCCTAGGCGTCTGCAGGTCGGAGCACGTTTTGAAATAGAACGGCGTATAAAAAAGAACAAGCAAAGCTAGTTTTTTGTCGCGCAATACGGAAGGAAGAGAATATTATGGAATTTCCAGAGTCAAAATTATTACAACAATTACCAAAACAATTCTTTGCTAATTTAGTTGCCAAGGTTAATCAAAAAGCAGCATCAGGAGTGGATGTGATTAACTTAGGACAGGGAAATCCAGATAAACCAACCCCAGATTACATCGTTAAGAGTACCCAAGAAAATGTGGCAAAGCCTGAGAATCATAAATATTCTCTTTTCCGTGGCTTGCCGGCATTAAAAAAAGCTGCTAGTGATTTTTATTTAGAAAAATATGGGGCTACGTTTGATTCTGAAAAAGAGGTCGCAATTTTAGGTGGTTCTAAAATTGGCTTGGTTGAGTTGCCATGGGCATTAATGAATCCTGGTGATACGTTTTTATTACCTGATCCAGGCTATCCGGATTATCTTTCTGGAGCAGCACTAGGACAGGTTAATTTTGAAACATTTCCATTGAAAGAGGAGAATAACTTCCTTCCTGATTTAGATGCAATTCCGGTAGACGTAGCTAAAAAAGCTAAGTTAATTTATTTAAATTATCCGAATAATCCGACGGGTGCAGTTGCGACGCGTGAGTTTTATGAAGAACTAGTTGATTGGGCCAAAAAATATCACGTTGGCGTGATCAGTGATTTTGCGTATGGTGCCATTGGGTTCGATGGTCAGCCTCCGATTAGTTTCATGGAAATCCCTGGTGCTAAAGAGGTTGGAATTGAGTTTTATACGTACTCCAAAACTTTTAATATGGCTGGTTGGCGGCTAGCTTTTGCTGTCGGCAACCCAGATATTATTGAAGCAATTAATTTAATTCAAGATCATTTATTTGTGAGCGTCTTTCCCGCACTACAGCAAGCTGGAATTGATGCATTAAAAGATCCAAAACGAGATAGTGAAATTAACCAAATCGTGGCGCGCTACGAAACTCGTAGAAATGCTTTTATTGGTGCAGCTGAGAAAATTGGTTGGCGTTCAATCAATCCAGGTGGCGCTTTTTATGTTTGGATGCCCGTACCAAGTGGCTACACGAGTGAATCGTTTGCTGATGTATTGCTGAACGAAGCTGGTGTAGGGGTAGCTCCTGGTAATGGGTTTGGCGAACAAGGCGAAGGCTATGTCAGAATTGGACTGTTGATTGAGCCGGAACGGTTGGTAGAAGCAGTTGAGCGAATTGATAAACTGCACATCTTTGATCAAGTAAAGGAGTAGTGGCAAAATGGCTTTGAGATATACGGTATTAGGTGCGGGCGCAATGGGATTGCGGTATGGTGTTTTATTACAAGAAGCTGGCTTTGAGGTCGACTTTGTAGATACATGGGAACCACAAGTAACCACAATTAAACAACAAAATGGTGTTTACGTTTCGCGTGATGGAGAAAATCGGCATTTAGTACCAGTAAATATTTATACTCCAGAAGAATATACGGGAAACCCGGATGTATATATTGTATTTTCAAAGCAAATGTTACTTGCAGATTTATTACAACGCAGCGAGCACTTCTTTAAACCACACCAATATGCGGTTACTGGTATGAATGGAATGGGGCACATTGAAAAACTCAATCAATATTTTGAACCACAAAAAGTAATTGGTGGGACAGCACTAATTGGTACTGTATTGAATGCGGCTGGAGATGTTGATTTTATTGGTGCCTCTGGTGCAGGATCAATGAATTTGGCTAATCAGACGGAACAGCCAGATGAAACGACGCATCAGATTGTGGCCGATTTTCAAAAAGCCAATCTTAATCCAACACTAACTACTAACTTTTTGGGTACGTTATTGGCCAAAGTAATTTTCAATTCCGTGATTAATACAATTTGTACATTATTTGAAATTCAAATGGGTCAATTTATTGCGTACCCTGGCGCTGAGAAGCTGGGGAAACAATTAATCAACGAGGCGTTTGATGTCTGCGAACGAGCTGGGATTACTTTGTTAAATACCAGACAACAGGAATGGGATACGATTGAACATGTGAGTCGGGTTACTAATCCATTGCATTACCCATCAATGTATCAAGACATGAGTAAAAATCGACCTACTGAGGTAGATTACATTAATGGATATATTTATGAATTGGGTAAGCAGTACAATTACGAAGCTTCCACGCATGATTTTTTGCGTAATTTAGTACACTTAGCAGAGAATACTCGTCAATACAGAAAATAATCAGTTTAATAATTGGTTTTAGTTGTCTTCATCAGATTAAGTAAATCATTATTTGGTGTTTGTAGTTCCCAAGTTTCAGGATTATCCATATAGCCATCAACTTGCGATTTGGCCCAGCTGTTATCGGTTAACCAGCGAGTATCTTGGAAATGTGAAGGCACATTATATACACGAATCGTGTGATCATTTGTTAGTTGAAAGGTCACATCTCCAGCTGCAGTTGGTGTTCCTGCAACCAGATAAGTATTTTCTGGGAAAACGGTAGTTATTGACTTATTGTAGTTGTAAGCAACATTTTGACCACTAATATTTTGAACACTTAAATCTGCTATTTCTTTATTTTGAAAAGCAGATGTTAATGTCGCATCAGAGTCACCATATTTAACACGCATTGTATAAAATACAGCCATCCCTTGATCCTCCGAGACTGGGATTCCAGATGATGCATCTGGTGAAGCGCTGGAGCTGTTAGATTTAGTTATTGTACTAGATTCATTAATTTTTTTATGATTAGATGATTTTTTGACACTAACCGACGTTGAAGATGATGAACTAGATTGCTTACTATCATTGCCTGATGAACATGCAACAAGAATAGCAGAACTTATCAAGCAAAGTGAAACAGTCAATAAACGTTTTAACATAATAATCCCCCCAAAAATTGAATTAATAAAATTAGTATAGCATAAGAAAAAAATACGAAATATGATTTTTTAAAAGCATATGTGACTATTTGTGTCATTAGTATTGACACACTGCTGGCTTTCCGCTAAACTTACCACAATACAAATAACCTTTAACTTAGTCCCGCGAGGCTGATAAGGAATTCCGGTAGAAATATTAGAAGACCTTCTTAACTTAACGGCTAAGAAGGTCTTTTTACATTAAGGAGCTGAAAATGGTGGCACACGAAGTTGTAGATGGATCAAGCATGCAACGGGCACTAACCCGGATTACCTACGAAATAATCGAACAGAACAAGGGTGTTGATGATCTCGTGTTTGTTGGGATTAAGACTCGTGGAATTTATCTTGCCAAACGGCTAGCGAAACGATTGAAACAGTTAGAACAAATTGACGTGCCAGTTGGTGAACTGGATATTTCTTTATATCGTGATGATCGCCATATCCCTGATCATCATATTGAACCAACTGTTACAGCATCAGATATTGATGTTGATATAACAGATAAGCACGTGATCTTAGTTGATGATGTTTTGTTCACTGGTCGAACAGTTCGCGCTGCTCTAGATGCACTAATGGATTTAGGGCGTCCAAAGAAAATATCACTCGCTGTCTTAGTTGACCGTGGGCATCGTGAGCTACCAATCCGACCTGATTTTGTCGGTAAGAATATTCCAACTGCAATGGATGAACAAGTTCATGTAGCGATGGAAGAATATGATGGTCATGAAGATATCACTATTGAAAAAATAAAAGAATAATTTGTAACTGAACCATTTAATTGTTTCCTGAGAGAACAAAACGGTGCAGTAAAGTCCTTGCATACTTTTAGCGAGGAGTCTACACGCGAGTAAAAGCATTTGTTTAATCAGGAAATGATTGAACAAGTGCTTTTTTTGTAGCGATTTTTCTGAAACGACCCTTAATTTGAAAGGATGATCAATATGATGATGACAGAACGAACGCAGCATAACCTATTAACCATTGACCAATTAGAATCTGGTGATGCACTAGATTTGATCCACGAGGCGCAAGCTTTTAAGGCTGGTAAACAGGTGCAATTACTAAAACCTGCGTATGCCATTAATTTGTTTTTTGAAGATTCAACGCGTACTAAAACTAGTTTTCAAATGGCTGAAAAGAAATTAGGCATGCATGTGCTAGATTTTAATGGAGCTACGAGCTCTGTTAGTAAAGGTGAAAGTTTATACGATACTGTCAAAACGGTTGATTCAATTGGTGCCAACGTTGCGGTGATTCGACATCCGCGAACCGAATATTATCGTCAATTAGTTAAACATAATCTGAAAATTGGACTAATTAATGCTGGTGATGGGGCCGGACAGCATCCATCACAGTGTTTACTTGACATGATGACCATTTTGGAACAATTTCAGTGTTTCCACGATTTAAAGGTATTAATTATCGGCGACATTGTTCATTCGCGAGTAGCAAGATCCAATGCTGAGATGCTGTGGCGATTGGGAGCTCAAGTTTACTTTGCTGGGCCAAAAGAGTGGGCTGATCCTACATTAGCAAAATATGGTCAGTTTGGGGACTTTGACGCATTGTTACCACAAATGGATGTGATTAATTTACTTCGGGTGCAACACGAACGGATTACTGACTTGAATAATGCTAAGTTTGATGCATCAACTTATCATGAACAATATGGTCTGACTAAGCAGCGAGCTGAGCGAATGAAAGCAAGGGCAATTGTTCTCCATCCGGCGCCGGTAAACCGCGGGGTAGAAATTGATGACGAATTAGTTGAAAGTCCACATTCAAGAATTTTTACACAAATGCAAAATGGTGTTTTTGTGCGCATGGCAATCATTAGTCGGTTACTACGATTCCAAAATTTGTTATAGGGGGAATCTTCAATGAGCTTATTACTAAAAAATGGTCGTAGCTATATAGACGGTCACTACCAAAAAGTAACTATTTTAGTTGAGAATGGACGTGTTAAACAAATAAATGGCGCTATAACCACAGCTGATCAGGTAATTGACGTCAATCAGGCACTAATCAGCCCAGGGTTAGTTGATGTTCATGTGCATTTGCGGGAACCAGGATTCACAAATAAAGAAACAATCAAAACTGGGAGCGCGGCCGCAGCTCATGGTGGGTTCACAACAATTGGAGCTATGGCTAATTTAAATCCGACCCCTGACAACGCACAAAGATTTAGGGAACAAACCAAGTTGAATCAGAGTGCAGTGGTGAAAGTTAAACAATATGCACCGGTAACTAAACAACGGTTAGGACAAGAAGTTGTTCATTTTGATGAATTGGAACGGGCAGGTGCATTTGCATTTAGTGATGACGGTTCTAGCATTGATAATGCAGCGGTAATGTACGCTGCAATGCAGCAAATAGCTAACCTAAAAATGATTTTGTGTGATCATGCGCAGGATATGAATCTAACGCACAATGGGGTTATAAACTCAGGTCCTAGAGCCGAGAAGTTAGGTGTTCTTGGGATAAATAATGTCAGTGAAACTGCACAAATTGCCCGTAATTTAGCCTTAGCTAAAGCAACAGGTGTCCATTACCATGTCTGTCACGTTTCCACCAAAGAAAGTATTGAGTTAATCAGAGTCGCCAAAGCTAGTGGAGTTAATGTGACCTGTGAGGTGACACCACATCATTTATTACTAGATGATACTGAAATTATAGCGGATAATGCCCAGTTTAAAATGAATCCGCCACTGCGTAGTACAACTGATCGGTTGGCATGCATCGCTGGCTTGATGGATGGAACGATTGATTTAATTGCGACGGACCATGCTCCCCACACTGAGCAAGAAAAAAAACTTGGTTTGTCGGCAGCACCCAATGGAATTGTAGGTTCTGAAACGGCATTTGCACTATTGTACACGAGGTTCGTGCAGGCTGGAATTTGGCCATTAAATAAATTGATTGACTGGATGAGTGGCGCACCAAAACGAGTATTTAACCTTAACAATGTGGGACAATTAAAAATTGGTGATCCTGCCGACATAGCAGTTTTCGACTTAAAGAATACCGCTGAAATTAATGCACAACAATTTTTATCAAAAGGTCATAATTCGCCATTTATTGGGCAATCAGTACTTGGAACAACAGTGATGACATTAGTTGATGGCCGAATAGTATATCAAAGGGAGGCAGATTATGACTAAACCAAGATATTTAGTATTATCTGATGGCACCATTTATGCTGGAACTGCCTTTGGCGGTACAACTATCAGTACAGGAGAATTGGTTTTTAACACGGGGATGACCGGTTATCAAGAATCAATTACTGATCAGTCATATAATGGTGAAATTTTGATGTTTACCTATCCGCTCATTGGCAATTATGGCATCAATTTTGATGACGATGAATCGGTTAAACCAACTACAGCTGGCGTAGTAGTGCATGAATTAGCTCGGCGAGCAAGTAACTGGCGCAGTCAAATGAGTTTAGCAGAATTTTTGAAGCGACACCAAATTCCAGGGATTACAGATCTTGATACTAGATCAATCACTAAGAAAATTAGATCACAAGGAGCAATGGTCGCTGCATTAGTTGATACCAAAGAACAGATCAAACAATTCTTGGAACGATCTGAACAGACAAACCAAATTGATTTAGTAGTGCAAAGTAGTACTAACAATGCGTATCCGAATCCTAATATTGGTCTGCGAATTGTGGTGGTTGATTATGGGCTCAAGCACAGCATTTTACGTGAGTTATCTAAACGAAAATGCAATGTGGTTGTGTTGCCGGCGACAGCAACTGCACAACAAGTTTTGAGTTATCAGCCAGATGGGGTGTTGCTTAGTAATGGACCTGGTGATCCTAAAAACGTTCCCGCGGCACTTGAAATGATTCGTACGGTTGAACAACGGGTGCCGTTGTTTGGTATTTGTTTGGGCCATCAATTATTTGCGCTGGCGAATGGTGCGGACACATTCAAAATGAAATTTGGTCACCGCGGCTTCAATCATCCGATACGTGAAATTGCAACCAATCGAATAGACTTTACAGCACAAAATCATGGCTATGCGGTGGCTGCTGAATCGATTGTGCAAACTAATTTATTGGTGACACATCAAGAGATTAACGATCAGACAATCGAGGGGCTACGTCATAAACAGTATCCAGCGTTTTCAGTTCAATTTCATCCCGATGCTGCTCCAGGACCGCATGACGCTAGTCACTTATTCGACGACTTCTTAGAAAACATTGTTAGCTATCAACGCCAAAGGAGTATTTCAAACCATGCCTAAACGAAAAGATATTAAAAAAATTTTAGTGATTGGTTCTGGTCCAATCATTATTAGTCAAGCAGCCGAGTTTGATTATTCTGGCACCCAAGCATGTTTAGCTTTAAAAGAAGAGGGCTATCAAGTAGTGTTGGTTAATTCAAATCCGGCCACAATTATGACAGATCCTGAAATTGCAGATCAAGTGTACATTGAGCCATTAACACTTGAGTTCGTTAGTCGTGTGATTCGAAAGGAACGACCTGATGCTATTTTGCCAACGGTAGGTGGCCAAACAGGGCTCAACCTTGCCAAACAATTAGATGAAGCCGGCGTTTTAGCAACTTTCGGGATTGAGTTACTTGGGACCAGCTTGAAATCGATTAATCAAGCTGAAGATCGAGAGCAATTCAAGGAATTAATGCAACAACTTGGTGAGCCTATTCCCCAATCAAAAACGGTGGCGACTGTTGCAGAAGCACAAGCTTTTACTAGTCAGATTGGGTTTCCTGTTATTATTCGACCAGCCTATACATTAGGAGGTACTGGTGGCGGGATTGCCAATAATGTAACAGAGTTAGCAGAGATTGCTGAAAATGGCTTGGCGTTATCACCAATTACACAAGTATTAATTGAACAAAGTATTGCGGGATATAAAGAGATTGAGTTTGAAGTAATGCGTGACCATAACGATAATACAATGGTAGTTTGTTCAATGGAAAATTTTGATCCAGTAGGAATTCATACGGGTGACTCAATTGTGTATGCACCTGTACAGACGCTCTCAGATCGGGAATATCAGTTGTTACGGGATGTTTCGCTAAGGTTGATTTCTGCACTAAAAATCGAGGGTGGCTGTAACGTACAATTGGCACTTGATCCACTAAGCTACCAATATTACATCATTGAAGTTAATCCACGCGTTAGTCGATCATCCGCGCTAGCATCAAAGGCCACCGGCTACCCGATCGCCAAATTAGCAGCTAAAATTGCCGTTGGTTTGACTTTGGATGAAATTAAAAATCCAATTACACAAACCACTTTTGCGGCATTTGAACCGTCACTAGACTATGTGGTTTGTAAAATTCCACGCTGGCCATTTGATAAGTTTAACCATGCTGATCGATTGTTAGGGACACAAATGAAAGCAACTGGTGAGGTGATGGCAATTGGAAGAAACATTGAAGAGGCGACCCAAAAGGCAGTTCGCTCACTAGAAATAGGAACCAATTCATTAGAGTTACCTGGGTTACACCAGTTGGATGAACAGGTGTTGGCCGATCGGTTGGTGAATGCACGGGATGACAGGCTCTTTTGTATTGTTGAAGCTTTAAACCGACAATGGTCAGTAGAAGAAATTCATGAGTTAACAAAGATCGATTTATTTTTTCTGGATAAATTAAGCCATATTCTAGAAATAAATGCGCAGTTAGAACAACATCCACACAATACAGAGATCCTAAAAAAGGCGAAACGAAACGGATTTAGTGATTATCAGGTCGGGTTAGCATGGCAAAATTCGGCAGATGAAGTTCGAAACTGGCGAATAAAGCAACAAATTGTACCGGTTTACAAAATGGTTGATACATGTGCAGCTGAATTTGAATCGAAAACTCCTTATTTTTACAGCACGTATGAGACGGAAAATGAAAGCCAGCCGAATAATCAACCTGCAGTACTGGTTATTGGTGCTGGTCCAATAAGAATTGGGCAAGGAATTGAGTTTGATTATGCTACGGTTCACTGCGTGCAAACACTTAAAGAAGCAGGCTACCAAGCAATTATTATGAATAATAATCCGGAAACTGTCTCAACTGATTTTTCAATTTCTGACAAACTATATTTTGAACCATTAACACTGGAAGATGTTCTTAATGTAGTTGAGTTAGAGCAGCCAGTAGGGGTGATTGTGCAGTTCGGTGGTCAGACTGCCATTAACTTGGCAGAGCCACTAGCTCGACATGGTATTAAAATATTGGGTACGACGGTGACAGATGTTAATCGAGCGGAGGATCGGGATGAGTTTAATCGGATCATTCAAGAATTAAAAATTCCACAACCAGTTGGGACCACGGCGAGGACTAATGAAGAAGCGTTAGAGATTGGCGAACGGATTGGTTATCCACTATTGGTCCGTCCAAGTTATGTATTAGGTGGTCGTGCGATGGAAATCGTACATGATAAGGATGGATTGAATCATTATATGCATGCCGCCATTCAGGTATCGCATGCGCATCCAGTTTTGTTAGATCGCTATCTGACTGGCAAGGAGGTCGAGGTTGACGCCATTTGTGATGGCGAAACAGTTCTCATTCCAGGAATTATGGAACACATTGAGCGTGCGGGAATTCATTCTGGTGATTCGATGGCGGTGTACCCACCACAAACATTATCGGTTCAGATGGTTAATCAAATTGAGCGCGCCACCATTAAGTTAGCGCATGCACTAAATTGCCGAGGCCTTATGAATGTTCAATTTGTGATTCATGAAGAGCAAGCATTTGTAATCGAAGTTAACCCACGGGCTAGCAGGACAGTTCCATTTTTAAGTAAGACTACCAAAATTCCAATGACGCAACTAGCAACACAGGTAATTATGGGACAACGATTGGCCCAGCTAGGATATCAAACTGGACTACAACCAAAATCAAAATTAATTCACGTTAAAGCGCCTATTTTTTCCTTTAGTAAATTAAATGCTGTCGATAGTTTGTTGGGTCCTGAGATGAAATCCACAGGCGAGGTAATGGGTAGTGACGTTACATTTGAAAAGGCCTTGTATAAGGTCTTTCAAGCTAGTGGTGTTGATTTACCAGCTCACGGTAATATTTTGATGACAGTCAAAGATGGTGAGAAGCAATTAGCAGCAAGCTTAGCACAGCGGTTATCACAACTTGGTTTTAATTTATATGCTACTCAAGGAACCGGCCAGTACCTACAGCAACAAGGAATTTTGGTTCACAAACAGGTTGCTAAACTGAGCGAAAATAACGCCCCAATTACGGAACTATTGGTTAAAGGTAAGATTGCATTGGTGGTTAATACGGTTGATGATAACGCTGCAGCAGTTAGTGATGGCGCTAAAATTCGTTCATTAGCAATCAGTCATGGAGTGTTAGTGCTAACCTCGCTGGACACATTGGCAGCAGTGGTAAGAATGCTAGTTAGTCAGTCATATCTGATTGATGCAATTTAGGGAGTGGGTGGAAAATGGTAGATAGTAGATTAGCAGTTCAATTGCCAGGATTAAAGTTAAAAAATCCAGTTATGCCAGCTAGTGGGACATGTTGGTATGGTCAAGAATTTGCACAGCGCTTTGATTTAAATGTATTGGGAAGTTTGGTAATTAAATCGACTACATTACAGCCGCGAGAAGGTAATGCCAAACCACGAACAGCCGAAACGACCGGTGGGTGGCTAAATTCAAATGGATTACAAAATGTTGGGGTTGAACAAGTGGTTAATGATAAATTACGGTGGCTAGCGAAAAATTTCCCGCAATTGCCAATTATTGGGAGTGCAGCGGGGTTTAGTATTGAGGAATACGTTGAGCTAGTGCGTCGATTTAATGAAGCAGATAATATCAACGCGATTGAGTTAAATGTTTCATGCCCCAATGTTGATCACGGCGGGATGGCACTGGGAATTGATCCGCAAACAGTCGAAGAATTGACGAAGCGCTGTGTGGCTGTTAGCGAAGTACCGTTGTATGTAAAATTAACTCCCAATATTACTGATATTACTACAGTTGCCTTAGCTGCTGAGCGTGGTGGAGCTGCTGGATTAACAATGATTAACACATTAACTGGTTTAAGTATTGACTTAGCCAGTCGCAAACCTGTGCTAGCCAATGGTACTGGAGGATTGTCAGGACCTGCAATCAAGCCATTAACTCTAGCGATGATCCATCAGGTTCGACAAGTTAGCAGGATACCGATTATTGGAGTTGGTGGTATTTCAAGTGCAGAAGATGTGTTGGAAATGATGTTGGCAGGGGCCAATGCTGTTCAAATTGGGGCAGCCAATTTTCATGATCCACTAAGCTGTCCCAAAATTATCGCGCAACTACCAACCGTAATGAATTTTTACGGAATTGATAACTTAGCATCATTACAGGAGGCTAAATTTTGATTAAATTGGCACCGATTGTGGCCATCGATGTGGCTGATTTAACACAAGTAACTATATTACTGAAAGAATTGTCAGTAGCGCCACGACCAATTATTAAAATTGGAATGGAATTATTTTATCATTTTGGTCCAGCGCTTGTGAGACAAGTCCAACAAGCGGGTTTTGCTGTTTTTTTGGATTTAAAATTACATGATATTCCTAATACTGTGGAACGAGCAATGAAGGTAATTGGGGCGTTAGGGGTCCAATTTACAACGATTCATGCGGCGGGTGGACTAGAGATGCTCACAGCTGGCAAACGAGGGTTAATTGCCGGCGCTCAAAGTGTAGGAGCAGCACCGGCCCGATTATTAGCAATTACTCAATTAACGTCAATTGATGAACAAATCTTACATGAACAGCAGCATGTATCATTATCGCTTGGTGAATCTGTCCAAGAATATGCACGACTTAGTCAATCAGCTGGTTTAGCCGGAGTAGTATGTTCTGCACAAGAGGTGTCGTTAATTAGGCCGGTAGTCGATGCATCGTTTCTGTGCATTACACCGGGAATCAGGCCGCTTAATGCTAAACAAGATGATCAAAAAAGAGTCGTAACCCCTGCTCAAGCACGACAACTTAGCACTAATGGAATTGTGGTAGGACGGCCAATAACACAGGCAAAGAACGCACAACGTGCGTACCAACAAATCGCAGCGGAATTCATGGAGGAATAAGAGATGATACTTGCACAAGAAGTGGCGCAATCATTGTTAGAAATAAAGGCTGTTACTTTGCGGCCAAAGCAACCATTCACATGGGCAAGTGGAATTAAAAGCCCGATTTATTGTGATAATCGGATGACTATTTCATATCCGATAGTACGGCAGTTAATTTGTGATGGTTTAACTAAAATCATTCAAACCAATTATGAAAATGTGGACGTGATTGCAGGAACGGCGACTGCGGGTATTCCGCACGCATCCTGGGTAGCTGAGCGACTGAATTTACCATTGGTATATGTACGGTCCCAGCCAAAAGATCACGGGCAAGGTAAGCAAATTGAGGGTGTTTTAAAAGCGAAGCAAAATGTAGTCGTCATTGATGACCTCATTTCAACTGGACAAAGTGTGTTAGGGGCTGCTAAAGCCGTGGCTGAGTCAGGAGCCAATGTTTTGGGTGTAGCAGGGATATTTAGCTATCAGCTGCAGAGCGCGACCGACAATTTTGCAACGGCCAAGCTGGCATTACATACAGTTACTGATTACACAACGTTGATTGATGTTGCCAAAAAAGAAAAGTTTGTCGATAAAGATGATTTGGATGTATTAAGACAATGGCGCCGGTAGATAGTAAAATTTTTTCTACCGTTCTTACTAGCCGAAAAGTGAATTTTCCTGCAGGTATTGTAGGGGATGCGCTCTCTGTTCAATATAATTCCCTCCCTCGCACCATTATGTTATGATGAACAGACAGTTAGAAGGGGGCAATCTACTCGATGCAAGATCCGTTTAAAAATCAAAATGATCCTGATAACCAAAATCAGAATCAAAATCCATTTTCAAATTTACCGTTACCACCAAACTACGCGACCGTTGTAAATCCAGAAAATGGGCAAGTACGGGCCGCTAAGGTTGGGATTTCATGGACCACGCTTTGGTTTGGCCCAATCCCCGCTATGATGCGCGGTGACTGGTATAATTTTGCTTTAATGATTGTACTGGATTTAATTTATTTTTTGGGAATCTCCATGTTCAACTTACAGATTGGATTACCAATTCCGGCCATTGTCTTTGGCATGATTTACAATTTAATGTATTTCAGGCATCTATTTAACTTGGGGTATCAACCTGCTGACGAACATTCAAAGAAGATTTTGACGCAGAGCAGATATTGGAAAGAGTAGAGTGCGAACAACCGTGTTCAGAAGTCGGAGCACAACGGTAGAAAACGACCATATGATTCGAATTTTGAATCATGTGATCGTTTTTTTTGTTGTGTGGCGGCTTCTACGGTTGTGAGCATGTTTAGAATAGAGTGCGAACAACCACGAATAGAAGTTGTAATGTAACGTGGAAAATGATGAAATTAGATTCGCTTTTTGAATCTAGTTTCATCATTTTTTATGTTACATGGAAACTTCTGTGGTTGTGAGCACGTTTTAAAATACATAGCAGTGACTATTTTCGTGTTAAAAAGGATAATGTGAATAATTTTGTACTTTTTCTATATTAATTACTAATGATGTTTGAACAAACAAGTATGAACACGTAGAATAAACTTATATACTCAAGAATATAACTAGAACGCAGTATTTGAACCTAATTAAAAAAAGGTGGAAAGTAAATGTTTTATTTTTTGAATGACAATATTCAAAGAAAAAAATCGGGAATTGAACACGCGCAAATTAAGCGCTTGAATCTATTCAATCAATTTGAAGTTCCAGCTAAAATTGTGACGCGTCAGTTTGCTACGAACCTTCATGAGGTGACACGAGAGGCAGGCATCGATGATTCACAGTTGATTAATCTGTATGATTATTTTCAAGATGCAAGAAAAATTAATAAAACTGCTGTGATGATCCAAGACCTGAAAATCGATTCAAGTTGGAAGCGCGTTGCTGATGGGTTCAACTATAATTTTTACCGGGATAAACAACGAATGCTTTATGTTCGTCGTCACAGTGAAACCGATAAGCGGATTGAAAATGTCCAATATTTTGACCATTTTGGAAAACTTCTTAAGGTTGATTGGTATGATTTTCGCGGCTTTATTTCGGTTGAACAGGTTTACGATTGGGATGACCATATTGCTACAGAAAACTATTTGCGACCTAATGGGACCATTGCAATTCAAAAGACACATTTAGTCAATCGGCGTGGTAAGGAACTACAAACATATCACCTCTTTGATTTTAACGGCACCGACTATCAGTTTAACGATTTTGATGAATTAACGCGCTTTTTCTATGATCGATTAGTCATTGATCAACAGCAAGAAGTCGATCAGAGTGTGAATTTAATTATTGACCGGGTTTATGAGTTAGGTTGGTCGGTTGTACACATGGAACATCGGGTTTTTCGGGCGATTCAATTACACAACGACCATGTCAATAATCCAGAAGATATGCTCCATTCGACGCTAAATTATAACTATATGTGGGGATTGAATCATTTTGCAGATTGGGATGGGGTGATTTGTTTGACCACCCAACAACAAAAGGATGTGACAGATAGATTTGAAAATGGAACGACTAAGATTTACCAAATTCCAGGTCCAATTGTGCCAGCAGAAACTTTAGCGGCATCGCCAATTAAATTTGAGCAACGAATACCGTATAACGTGGTAATGGTGGCCCGGCTGTCACCCGAGAAACAGCAAGATCATTTAATTAAGGCTTGGCAGCAGGTCGTGGCTAAGTTTCCGCAAGCCACTCTTGATTTTTGGGGTTATGAAAACGGAGATACTGGCAAAAAACTAAAAGAGCAAGTTAAACAGGCACAATTAAATAGTTCCATTACTTTTCGTGGCTATACCGATGACGTGGCTAAAGTTTATGATACGGCGCAATTGTTAATTTTACCGAGTCGGGCTGAAGGTTTACCGCTATCCCTAGTTGAAGCTCAGTCCCATGGCTTGCCAATTATTGCTAATGATATTAAATACGGTCCGGCAGATGTAGTTATTGATGGGCAAAACGGTATTTTAACGCAGAATGGAGATGTTGATGGCCTAGCTGGTGCGATTATTTCGTTACTCGGTGATCAAAAAAAACTAGCTCAATTTAGTCAGCATGCGTATGAAGATAGCGCTCGTTTTTCAGAAGCTAATGTGATGAAAAAATGGCAGACACTGATTGATGACACCACCAAAAAGGAGGGCCAATAATAATGTATTATTTTGTTAATCAATATTTATTGAGCCAAAATTCGAGTGTGGAACACGCTGAAATTAAACGGGTCAAATTGTTCGATCAACATCAGGTACCAGCTAAAATTGTGACGCGTGATTTTGACTTAGTTTTACATCGGACAATTGAAAAATTTGGCCTCACGGACGATAATATTATTAATATGTATGATTTCTTTGCCCAGACAACTGATTATGAAGGGCACATATTCAAAATTGATAATTTAAAATTACCGATTGAATATCAGGTTGGTACTGGTAATAATTTTCGCGAGGTTACTGATGGCAGTCGGCTGGTTTGCGAAGTTCATTTTGCTGCCGGAACCGTTGCTCAAATTAACCATATCGACTACTTTGATGAAGCTGGTAATCTAAACTTGCGTAGTCGTTACGATATTCGGGGATTTAAAGCGGCAGATGAGTTTTTCGGTCAAGATGGCAACATGTTTTATCAGGTTATGTATCGACCAGATGGAAATCGCTACTTGGAATCTTACTACGTTAAGTCGACTGAAAACACGCCAATTAATTCATTAAACCATTTGATGGATTATCGTGGGCGTGATTATTACTTTAATTCGCTGGATGATCTATTTGCCTTCTTCTTAGAAGAGCTTGCAAATCAAGATAAAGGAGAAGTAACATTTATCGCAGATCGGCCAGCAATGGCTAATTTACCGGTGTTAAATATTAAGGCGAATGCTCATAAATATCTATGGTTGCCAATTAATCACGCCCAAGATGGTAATAATCCGGTAAAGGGAATGTTAAATAACTTATATCAGTTTCCGTTTACCAAGGGAAAGCAGCTAGATGGTGTGATTGTGATGACACAAGCACAGAAAAATGATTTAACAAAGAGAACAGAAACCAAACAATTGTCAATCCACACTGTATCAGGAGCAATAGCAGATGAAATTAAACAAAAAGTAGCAATTAACGAGCGTACGCAACATCAATTAATTTATGTTGGACGACTTGGAATTGATAAGCAAATTGATCAATTACTACAGGTCTTTAAATTAATTCATGAAAAAATTAATGATGCAACATTAGCAATTTATGGCTATGGTGCCACTAATGAGGTTGATCAGTTTAAACAGCAGGTTATAGATTTAAAACTAGATGAGCCGGGACTAATAACCTTTGCTGGCTATCAATTGAATTTAGAAAAAGTGTATGATAATGCCCAGTTGTTGCTTGATACGAGCAGTGTCGATGGACAGCCACTAGCCATGGTAGAGGCTATAAGCCATGGTGTGCCGGTACTCAGCTATGACTATAATTATGGACCACGCGAAATTATTGTTGATGGTAAAAACGGTTATTTGTTGCCACGAAACAACATTACTAATATGGCTAAAAAAGCAATCTCACTGTTGAATGATGAAAAACAGTTACAGGAATTTAGTTCAAATGCATATCAATTGAGTGAACGATATAGTGCAGATAATGTATGGCAACAGTGGCAAGCTTTAAAATGATGCTTAAAAAAAGAAGTATGACAAGTTTTTGTCATACTCCATTTTTTAATTTGGCACATACTAAATGCGAACTAGTTTAACAACAACCTCACACTTGGGAGTTTGCGGCATCATGTCCACCGGCTGCATGTACTCGACCTTGTAGTCCCTAGTTAGTGTCACTAAATCGCGAGCGAGTGTTGACGGATTACATGAAACATAAACGAACTTTTCAGGTCGAGCATTTAAAATACTCTCGATTAACTGCTGATCTAGGCCAGCACGTGGAGGATCAACAACTAAAGCATCAATAAAGAAACCGTCATCAAGCCATTTTGGTAAGAGTTCTTCTGCAGTACCAACTTCGTAACTTACGTTATCAATGTTGTTTTGTTTGGCGTTGAAATTTGCGTCATCGACGGCATCTTTGATAACTTCCATACCACGAACCTGATCAACTTGATCTGCAAGTGTTAATCCAATCGTTCCAATTCCTGCATAGGCGTCAACCAGATTGTCAGTTGGATTTAAATCAAGTGCCTTAGCTGTTTCAGCATATAATACCTTAGTTTGGGTTGGATTAAGCTGCAAAAAAGCACGAGCAGATAGACGAAATTTTAGATCGCCAATTGTTTCAGTGATTGCTTCTTCTCCGGCCAGATGAACTGTTTGTTCACCCCAGACAAGTGGGGATTCACCTTTATTGATGTTTTGCATGATTGATGTTACTTCGGGCAACTGTGTACTAATCTGCTCGAGTAATTCGCGTTTGTGAGGTAATTTAGGCGAGTTGGTGATGAAAGTTAGTTGGATCTCACCAGTTCCTTGTGCAACTCGCACGACAAGTGTTTTGATGATGCCAGAATGGTCTTCTTCATTGTAAATAGGAATTGCCAGGGCTTCAATAATTTTTACTACTTGGCGCATCACTTTCATTGTGACTGGAATTTGAACTGCACAGGTAGGTAAGTCAACCAAATCATGGCTACCAGTTTTAAACAAGCCTGCGGCAACGTGCCCATCCAATAAACGAACCTGAAATTGGGCTTTATTACGGTATTCAAATGGATTATCCATTCCAATGGTTTGCTTGATTTGATAATGCTTAAATCCCCGTGGTTGAAATTTTTCCAGGGACTGTTGAATTAAATCGCGTTTGAATTTTAATTGCTGGGAGTACTCGAGGTGTTCAAGTTCAAAGCCACCAACATTATTGGCGTATGAATCGCGTGGTTTAATGCGGTATTCGCTAGCTTGACGGATACTATGAATTTTACCTCGTAAAAAATGCGCATTTGACTCAGTAACTTCTACGACAACAACTTCTTCGGGAAGTGCATTGGGAACAAAACAGATCTTCCGTTTATAGTAACCGATTCCTTCGCCATTAATTCCGAGGCGTTTGATTGTGAGTGGAAACCGATCGCCAATATTAACCTCAACTGGTTGATTGTTACTGGTATGCTGATTAAAATTTGTTTGCTTTTTAAACATGTGAACGTCCTTTTTTGCGGTGCTCGAGCTGAGATTGTTTTACCCGGGCTTTTTTGTGATTTACGAAACGTGCTGCACAGACCAGTTTTCTTATACCACGGAAACTAGCCGGCTTACTTACACACTTTGAGTGTTTGTTCTCGGCCAAATGACCCTAAGATGGTATAGTATCATAATGTAATGAAATTAGAAAGGCTGAGGGATTATGGATACACAACAAATAAGAACCTACAATATCGGCGTTGAAGCCACCATGGCAGTGATTAGCGGTAAATGGAAACCGCTAATCTTATGTCATTTAAACAAAAATGCAATGCGCAACGGTGAATTGATTCGTGCAATTCCCAATATCAGTCAAAAAGTTTTAACTCAGCAATTACGAGAATTAGAAACGGATGATATTGTCACACGGCATGTATTTGCTCAAATTCCGCCACGTGTGGAATATTGTTTGACTGCATATGGCAAAACATTGGTTGAGGTTACCAATGCAATGTGTCACTGGGGCGAAAGATATATTGATAAGCAACGTTTAGCTGGAAATCAAGTTGATTTACTGGATACAAATAGTAAATATTATCAAAAAAGTAACGAGCTGCAAGCCCAATAACGATTTAATTCTTACTTATAAGTAACTAACTCACTTTAAAGTCCGTACTTGTTTACATCAAGATAACCCCTATACTAATAATTCGTTGCTCAATGAATGATGTTTTATATTAGGAGGTTATTTAAATGGTAATAATAAAAAGATCAAATGCAACTTTTACGTTATGGTCGTTAGCAATTAGTGCATTTGCAATTGGATCCACAGAGTTTATCAGTGTGGGTTTATTGCCGCTATTAGTGCAGAGTTTTCATGTGACACTGAGCGCAGCTAGTTTAACTGTTTCAATGTATGCTTTTGGTGTCATGATTGGTGCACCTATATTAACGATGTTAACAACTCAATGGAACCGGCACACATTAATGGCTGCCTTAATGTTTGTTTATATTGTGGGAAATCTTATTGCGGCTGGTGCAACTAGTTTTGTTGTCTTGCTGGTTGGCCGGATTATAGCTGCACTAGTGCATGGTTTATTCATGTCCATTTCAAGTGTTATCGCTGCGGATGTCGTTGCCCCATCCAAGCGTGCTAGTGCAATTGCGATGATGTTTACGGGCCTGACTGTGGCAACTGTAACTGGGGTACCCTTAGGAACATTTATCGGGCAACATTTTGGTTGGCGGTTATCATTTTTATTTTTAGCGTCAATTGGACTAATTAGTTTAATTGCTAACTGGATTTTAATTCCACGGGACTTACCAGTTGGCGGTAAGATGAAGTTGAGTTCAGTTGGAAAATTAATGACTGATAAAAAGATCCTATTAACTTTATTGCTGACGGTGTTTGGTTATGGGAGTACATTTACAAGCTATACCTATATTAGTCCAATTTTAGGCCAGTTGATGCATTTTACTGCTGACAATATTGTTATTATTTTGATTGTTTACGGATTAATGGTTGCTATTGGCAATACGATTGGTGGACGGTTGGCAGACTATAACCTCATTAACGCACTAGTATGGATGTTTTCATTGTTAACAATTACGTTATTATTTTTGGGAATCTTTATTCATTTAAAGTGGATGGGATTGTTCATGGTAATGCTGCTGGGATTATTTGCGTTTATGAATGTCCCTGGTGAACAGCTACTAATTGTTAAGTTAGCAGAAAAAACACATCCACAAGATATCGGCTTGGCTTCAGCACTAAATATTTCAGCATTTAATATTGGAATTATGTTGGGATCTGGTCTCGGTAGTCAGGTAGTTGAAATTGGTGGGTTATCTTGGACACCATATGCTGGAGTTGTTATGGGAATTATTGCGGTCATTTTAACCGCAATGTTGAAACGGATTAATTGAATTTGATGCAAAATAAAGAGAATGTGCCCATTTTAGGCACATTCTCTTTATTTTGGGTTGAAAATGGATTATTTACTGGTATTTTTCCAAATATACCATGCAAATACATTTTTTAAGAGTAAGGTACTCTTTAGAATTCTGCTGTATCTGGATTAGTTGCCAATCTGCCACAGCCACGGAGTGAATCAATTTTTTGCATATCAGGAATGCTTAACTCGAAATCGAATAGTTCCGTGTTTTGCTGGATTCGGTCAGCATGAATGGATTTTGGTAGTGGTAGAAAACCATGTTGAAGAGACCAGCGTAAAACAATCTGTGCAACGCTATGATTGTATTTCTTTGCTAATTCTTGTAATTCAGGAATTTTAAAGAAATCACCAGTGCCAAGTGGACTGTAAGCTTCATTTAAGATATTGTAAGTGGCATTTGCTCTTTGAACTTCTGGCTGTAGGTCACTAGGGTTGAGATAGTTTTGATTAACTGCTGGTGTCACCGTTGCGCTCTTCATCAAAGCAGCTAGATGATGAGGCTGAAAGTTTGAAATACCGATGGCACGAGCTTTACCGTCAGCGTAGGCTTCCTCCATTGCTTGCCACGTTTCGGCATTGATTTCTTCCCAACGATCACGGAATTTAACGGGGTTGGGCCAATGAATTAAGTATAAATCAACGTAATCAGTGCCCAATTTTTGAAGTGAAGTATCGAGGGCTTTTTTGGTAGCCTCATAGCCATGATCATCATTCCACAGTTTAGTAGTTAAAAAAATATCTTGTCGTGCAACACCACTGTCTTTAATTCCGCGGCCCACACTTTCTTCGTTACCATACGCAGCAGCTGTATCAATATGACGATAGCCTACGCTTAAAGCAGTTTTGACAGACTTATAAGCGACCTCACCATTTGGCGTTTGCCAAGTTCCAAAACCAACAATAGGAATTTTAACGCCATTATTCAATGTATAAGTATCAGTAATTTCTTGCATGATTTAACCTCCAAAACAATTTGTCTGTTGTGTTCAGTGTACCGCAAATGTTTGGATGGAAGAAATAATTTTGATTATATTCGAGACTCAAATGACCATTGTTTTTGTTGGTAAGCCATCTCCCAAAATTGTAATTCAAACGCGCTACTTTTTAAAAAGGCATTAATCATCTGATTTCGTTCAGTTGCATCAACGACTGAACTCATTTTTTCAACTAAGTTTATCATTGCACGGGTGCTGTTGGTAAATTCGTCACCTGCATATCCATCAATGAATTGCTGATAGATTGGCACAGGTGATGATTTTTCCTCTAGCCGTGCTCCAATTTCACTGTAGAGCCAGTAGCAAGGTAGCAGTGCAGCAGTCGCTCGTGCTGGAGAACCAGTATTGAGTTCGTAGTACATATGAGTTATATAATTATATGCAGCAGGGGTGGGTTTGGTGTTTGCTAAATCAGAGTCGGTAATACCGAGTTTAGCAAACATAGCATTTCTAACTAATAGTTCGTCGTTATTATCAAATGTTGCTCCGGCAAGTAGAATTTTTTTGTCCGCCATGTTTGATAATTTAGCTGCGATTAACTGGTGTAGTGTGGCAAATTCAGTTAAATAATAATTATCCTGCTTGAGATAAAACTTGAATTTGGTTATTGGTAAGTTTCCAGCAGTAAGTTCCTGAATAAATGGATGAGTAAAGCTTTTAGACCATAGCGGTTGTGCTAAATGATGCAATTTATCAGTAAAGTTCATTTTGTTTTCCCTTTCTCTAAATGGTAAAAACTACCTTTTTTCTGCGGCCACAGAAAAAAGGTAGTAGTTAATATAACGTCTTCCTTCGTCAGTGCAAACTGCTGCAGGTTCAATGGGTATTATCTCAGCCAAATGGCACCCCAGACAATGCTGTGCCACAAATAATATGCATGACACAATTAATTTATTTAGCTCAACCATATTTCATTTTTTAAATGGTGTCAATCTTCTTTTATAATTGCCTTTTGATAACTGAATAGGCTATGATGATGCTAATAAATTGGGAGGTAGTAAAATGGCTATTTTAGACCTACAACATGTTGGCTACCAAGTGCGTAATCAACAAATTTTAGCTGATATTAATTTGACGGTTGAAGAAGATGATTATTTAACGATTACAGGGCCATCCGGTGGGGGTAAAAGTACGTTGTTAAAAATTATTGCTACGATGATTTCGGCAACCGCGGGCGATATTTTTTATCAAGGTAAGAATTTGAATCAATATGATCCAATCTTGTATCGGCGGGAAGTTTCATACTGTTTCCAACAACCAACTTTGTTTGGTAATGATGTACTCGAAAACCTTAGTTTTCCGGCCAAAATTAGACGAACTGATTTTGATAAAGCTCGAGCAATTCAACTAATGCAATACGTTAAGTTGGATGAAAAAATGCTGACGCAGCCAATTAAGGAATTATCTGGTGGTGAAAAACAACGGGTGGCACTAATTCGAAATTTGATGTATTTACCTAAAATTCTTCTATTAGATGAAATTACAACAGGGCTGGATGCTGCTAACAAAGCTATTGTGTGGGAATTGATTGAACGACTAAAAGGCGACAGCGGGGTCACGTTGATTGCTGTCACACATGATGAACAAGAAATTTTAGCTGCCAAACATTTAGCCCAGGTTGAAAATGGGAAATTGGAGGTGCAAAGATGAGTCTTGATATTAGTAACTTATCATTAGTTTTAGTAACAGCACTAGTTTTCATTGCTCTATGGATTGGCTATCGAGAACAGCTTGGGATTGATAAAGATATTGTGATTGGTGTCATTCGGGCCGTGATTCAGTTAACAATTGTTGGTTATGTACTTAAGTACATTTTTCATTTAAATAATATTCTGCTGACGCTGCTACTAATTTTAATAATTATTTTCAATGCTGCGGATAACGCGAGAAAACGTAGTAATGGTATTAGAGGAGCATTCTATATTTCATTTGTGGCAATTTTAAGTAGTACTGTTGTTGTTTTGGGAGTATTAGTGGCCAGTGGTGCAATTAAAATGATTCCATCTCAAATCATTCCAATTTCAGGGATGGTTGCTAGTAATTCAATGGTTGCGATTGGATTATGTTATCGTAATATGAATGCGATGTTTAGAGATCAAAGACAGCAGGTATTGGAACGATTAGCACTTGGTGCGGATATTAAAAATGCATCCAAAGGCATTTTACGTGAAACAATTAAAACGGGAATGTCACCAACCATTGACTCAGCCAAAACAGTTGGACTAGTTAGTTTACCAGGAATGATGTCTGGACTAATCATTGCCGGGGTCGATCCGGTTAACGCAATTAAATACCAAATCATGGTGACCTTCATGATGCTAGCAACAACGTCGTTAGGGTCAGTAATTGCATGTTATATGATTTATCGAAAGTTTTACAATGATAGGATGCAATTAAAATAGAGCGCGGAACGAATCGGTTTGATGGCGTGGAGCACGTTTATACTACCAAAAAACAACTTAACTCTACCCAAAAATTGTCATTCCAAAATTTATCAGGTATGATGAACATAACAACTAAATAAATTTAACACTAGGGGTGTTCGAAGAAGAACTGAGATACGTTTGTGCAACGTGATCCCTTGGAACCTGTAAGTTCAAACTTGCGTAGGAAAGTGTATCAATGGGCTACTATTCTAGGCAATAGTAGCCCTTTATCGTCTAGTGTTAATAATTAATGGAGGATCAGTTCATGCAATTAGAATTACTAGATCAGTTACGCCAAGAAAATCCAATTGTCTTTAATATCTCTAATTTTGTGACGGTGCAAGATGTTGCCAATGGAATTAACTCAATCGGAGCCTCGCCAATTATGTCTGAAGAAGTTAAGGAAGCAGAAGAACTGGTTCAAATGAGTGCTGCAGTAGCGCTTAATTTAGGTGCCTTTACGACACAACAGATTCAGCAGATTAGGACGGTTGGCCAGCTAGCTAATCAATATCAAAAACCATTAATATTAGATCCAGTAGCGGTTGGCGCTGTTAAGTATCGACAAAATGTGGTGACGGGATTATTAAACGACTTTCAAGCAGATATTATTCGAGGTAATGCTGGCGAAATTGCTGCATTGGCAGGAGTGGACTGGCATGCGAAGGGAATTGATGCGGGCAGTGGCGAATATGATATAGCTTCAATTGCAAAGCTGTGTGCACAAAAGCAGCAATGTGTTGTTATTTTGAGCGGCCCCATTGATGTCATCTCAGATGGCAAGCAAGTTGTTAAAATCAGTAACGGTACGCCACTGTTTCAGTTACATGTTGGTTCAGGTGATATGCTTACCAGTATTGTTGGTGCATTTGCAGCAGTTAGTACGGACTATTTTGAAGTAGCACAAAGTGCATGTGCTGTCTTTGCGACAACCGGGCAACTGGTGGCCAAACATTTAAATGAGGAGTTGCCAGGGAGTTTTGCCGTTAAATTACTGGATAAATTGCATTTGATCACGGTTGAACAGATCCAACAAAGTTTGCAGATGGAGGTAATAAATAATGACTGAACAATTCCCACAGGCATTGTCGATAGCTGGTTCTGATAGCGGTGGTGGTGCCGGTATGCAAGCTGATTTAAAGACGATTCAAGAACGACATGTTTTTGCGACGACTGTATTAGTTGCAATTACGGCACAAAACACGTTGGGTGTTAGTGACGCGTTACCATTACCTACCAAAATTATTAATGAACAATTTGCAGCGTTGAACGAAGATTTACAAATAAAGGCTTGTAAAACGGGGATGTTAGCTGATGTTACTAGGGTCCGAGCTGTGGTTACGAATCTTAAAAAATATAATTTTGGCCCCTTAACAGTTGATCCAGTAATGATTGCTAAGGGCGGTGCGTCACTGTTGAGTGAAGATGCAGTGGAGGTAGTTCGTGATGAGTTATTACCGCTAGCAACGATTGTGACACCTAATTTACCAGAGGCTGAGAAGCTGACCGGAGAATCAATTAAAACAACTGAAGATATGCAGGTAGTAGCAAAAAAATTGCAGAAAATGGGTGTTAACAACGTGATGATCAAAGGGGGACACTTCAATAACGATGATCAAAGCCGCGATTTTGTGTTGCTAGAAAATGGCCAATCATTCTGGTTGAGTGCACCACGAGTTGAGACAGTGAATACACATGGTACTGGTGATACATTATCTGCCTGTATTACCGCTGAATTGGCTAAGGGAAAGTCAGTTGAACAAGCAATTCGAATTGGAAAGCAGTTTGTTGATGCAACCATTCGTGATGGGATCAAAGTAGGTCATGGGCATGGACCGTTGAACCATTGGGCATATCGAAAGGTTGAAGTTGATGATGAAATTTAAGGCGGAAATGCTACAGGTATATTTGATTGCAGGGACACAAGATGTTGCCGAGCCTGATCAGTTTTTATGGAAAATTGAGACGGCATTTAAAGCTGGTGTGACTGCGTTTCAGTTGCGTGAGAAAGGTAAATCTCAGTTAAATGAAGGGCAGAAATTTGAGCTAGCTAGTCGCTGCCGAAAATTGACTAGCAAGTATAGAATTCCATTTATTATTGACGATGATTATCAATTAGCTGATCGAGTACAGGCAGATGGTGTGCATGTGGGACAAAAAGACCAGAAAATTGAGACGGTAATTAAAGTAGTCGGCAATCGGATGATGATAGGTTATTCATGTAATACTGAAACAGAAATTAACCGAGCAAACCAATTAGAAATTGACTATGTTGGCAGTGGGCCAGTATTTCCAACACAATCAAAAGATGACGCAGATCCTGCAATTGGATTGAGTGGATTACAAAAACTGGTGTCTGTCAGTAACTATCCAGTTGTAGCTGTGGGTGGTATTACAGAAGATAATGTTAATGAGGTGCTTAAAACTGGCGTCGCAGGTATTTCTGGAATTTCATTGATTATGCAAAGTAGAAATATTGGTGCTACGGTTAGTGAGCTAGCTGGGTTATATCATTAAAGTTTTGCGATTTCATATTAGTTATGAGACGTGTCAATTAGCACAGATATCTAGATGTAAAAAAAGCAATTAATAAATTCGTAAGAAGAATTTATTAATTGCGTTTTTTATTTACTAGTGCTTGATACCATTCTAATCAAACACAAATTGGTTATGATACAACTCAGAGTAAAATCCTTTTTGATCTAATAATTCATCATGACTCCCTTGTTCAATGACTTTACCATCTTTTAGTACAATGATTTTATCAGCGTTTAAAATAGTTTTTAATCGATGAGCAATGACGAAACTAGTTCTTCCTTGAATCACATTATCCATTGCTTTTTGGATTCTAGCTTCCGTAACTGTATCAACGTTTGAAGTTGCTTCATCCAAAATTAGGAGTGATGGATTGGTCAAGATTGTGCGAGCAATGCTGACCAATTGTTTTTGACCAGTTGAAAAAACTGAATTTTCATCTGATACTTTGGTTTCGTAACCATTATCTAAATTGATAATAAAATCGTGGATATTGGCTTGCTTAGCAGCTGCAATGATTTCATCATCGGCTGCATCGGGCTTGCCAAAACTGATGTTATCACGAATTGTTCCAGAAAAGATGACGCTGTCTTGCAACACAATCCCAACATGATCACGTAAGCTTTGTAAATCAATATCACGAACGTTGACCCCATCAAATTCAACTGAACCTGAGTTAACATCATAGAAACGGTTTAACAAGTTCATTACAGTCGTTTTTCCGGAACCAGTTGGCCCAACTAGCGCAACCATCTTTCCTTTTTCAACGTTCATGGAAACATCATGCAAAATTTCTTTATCTTCGTTATAACCAAATCTGACATTTTTCAATGCAACGTTGCTATGCAAACCAGAGATTTGTTTGCCATTGACTGGGTTAACTTCGTTTGGTTCATCGAACATTTCATTGAGTCGCCGGGCACCAGTTAGTGCTAACTGTACCATGTTATACATTGATGAAATCTGTGTGATTGGTTGGTAGAACTGCTGCGAATATTGGACAAATACAACTACTAAACCAAGTGCGGCAGTACGACCAATGTCACCATTAAAGGCTAACCAACCACCAAAAAAGATGACAATTGCAGTATTAACTAGTGATAATCCACTCATAACCGGAAAGAGCATTCCTGAGTATACTTGCCCTTTAAAAGTAGCCCGCTTCACGTTTTGATTATGTGGGGTGAAGCCGTCGATGGCTTCTTTTTGTAGGCCATTAGTAATAATGATTTTTTGGCCACTAATTTGCTCATTGATGTAACCATTTAGCTTACCAACTTCGTTTTGTTGCAAATCAATATATTTACGTGTTTTTGAAATTAGAATTGCAGCGATTAATAATGCGATTGGAGTAGAAGCTACTGTCACCCAAGCTAACTCAACGTTTTGATTAAACATCATGATGACGATTCCAATCATCATGGCTAAATTACTTAGAATTTGACCTAATGCTTGGTTCAATGCGTTGGAAATATTGTCCAAATCACTAGTAAAGCGACTTAAAATATCACCATCTTGATGAGAATCAAAGAACTTAATTGTCATTTTCTGAAGCTTGCCAAACAATCCTTTACGCATTCGGTTGGTAGCATTTCCAGAAATAAAGGTAATTACGATATTGGAGATGAACATACCGACAACGGTAAAAACATAAAATAGTAGTAATAACCAAATGGAATGCATGAACGACCCTTTATCACTAACTCCATGAGCTAGACCGATGACATAGTTAGCCAACTCGGTAATTGCTTTTCCCATATAAACGGGTGCTTTAACTTGAAAATAGGTGGAAGCAATAATTGCTAGGATTGTTACTGAAAAGCCTAGTTTATAGCGCTTCATATAGAGGTAAAAGAACCTAATTGATTTTTTAATTTCAGACATTTAGGCTTCCTCCTTTCCCTTTTGGGTAGCGTAAATTTCTTGATAAATTTGATTGTTTTGAACCAACTCGCTGTGAGTTCCTTGCCCAACTAATTTACCATCATCCATGACAAAAATTTTATCGGCATTAATAACTGATGAAATTTTTTCAGCAATGATAAAAGTGGTAGTTCCCTTAAGCTCATTGTTTAATGCCTGCTGAACTAATTTTTCTGACTTGGCATCTAAAGCAGAGGTTGAGTCATCCATAATCAATACTTTCGGTTGCCCAATAACGCCACGAGTGATTGATAGTCGTTGCTTTTGACCTCCGGAAAAGTTAGCAGACCGTTCTTCAACAGGGGCATCAAATCCTTCTGGTAGTCGATTAATGAATTCAGCTGCTTGGGCAATTTTGCTAGCACGGTCCATATCGGATTTTGTTGCATCGTGTTTTCCCTGTCGTAAATTATCGGCAACGGAACCAGAAAATAAGATCGCTCGTTGTAGCACAAATGCTACCGCTTTTCTTAATGAATGTTCGTTAACGTCTTTTAAATTAGTGTCTCCAACTTTAACGGTTCCTTCTTGAGGATCAAACAATCGTGGAATCATTTGAGCCAAAGTTGATTTACCTGAGCCAGTTGCGCCCACAATCCCGACCATTTCACCAGGATTGACTGCAAAACTGATGTCTTTCAAAGTTGGAGTATCATCACCTTCGTATGTGAATGAGACATGATCAAATGACACCGAACCAGTTAAATCTGTTTCAGGAACGTCTTGATAGGTGATGTCTGGTTTAGTATCTAAAATTTCTCTTAATCGTTGCAAAGAAACCATTGCTCGAGCAGAAAAAGTCATCATCATTCCACCAATGATAATGGCAAACATCACTTGGAGAAGATAATTAATGAAAGAGGCAATGGCGGCAACGCTACTAGGGTCTGTTTTCGCCAAGTCGCCAACAAAATAAATGGCGGCTACGATTGCTAAATTACCGACTAATGTGAAGGCCGGAATTAAGACTGAGAATAAAACCCCAACATAGATGTTTTCACCATTCAATTTATCAGAGACAACATCAAAGCGCTGTTGCTCATTACTTTCCTGATTAAATGATTTAACAACCCGGACGCCAGCTAAATTTTCTTTCGCCAGTTCGTTAACACGGTCAATATACTTTTGCATAAAGCCAAAATGAGCACCCATTTTACCAAATGTAGTGGCAGAAATTCCGAATACTAGGATCACTAATACAAGAATAATCCACCAAAGTTGGTGAATTGTATTGATAGCTAAAATAAATGCACCAACAAATAAGATGGGCACACGGATCAGTGACTGTAAAATCGTCATCACTAACATCTGAACCTGATTGATATCGTTGGTTAGACGAACCACCAAGTTTCCGGCCTGGAATCGTTCGATATTACTATATGAAAAAGTTTGAATTTTTCTAAATGCAGTTTCACGAATGTCGGCACTCATGGATTGGGCTACTTTAGCTGATAAAATGGTGTTGATGACACCGGCTAGTAGTCCAATAGCGGCAATGACGATGAGCCAGACACCAATACTTAAAATTTTATTGCTTTGATCTTTTAAAATGGCATTGATAATATTTTGAAGTAATTTAGGTTGCCAAAGAGTGGCAAAAACCATTGCAAAGACTGTGATGACCGCCCAAAAGATGTCACCCCAATATTTTTTGGCATGTGATAATAAAATGTCCACGATAAACCTCCCAGATGATATTCTCCAACACTGTTGGATAGGTGCAAAAAAATAGCTCCTGAAAACAAGAGTACGAACAGCTTACCAAATCTTGAAATTGAATACAACTAAAATGTTAAAAGGGTTAACAATTAAATTACGAGTACCTTCAATGTAGATAAAATCAAAAAGCCATAAGTAATAGGCTAAAAATATAGACTTATTACTTATGGCTTGTCGATTATTTATTACGAGTAATGAATTTACTTTTGAGTAATATCTGTTCCAAAATATTTTTTTGATAATTTAGTTAAAGTTCCATCTTTGCGTAATTCTTGCAATGCCTTGTTAACCTTAGGTGAAAGTTTGCTGTCTTTTTTCAGGATACCTGCAATTTTTTGAGTAGCAACTTTATTGCCACCGTCGATTAAGCGAATATTAGCGTTTGGTTTTTGCTTTAAGTACGCGCCAAATGATCCGTTGGAATTAATGGTTCCGTCAGCCCGTCCCTGTAGGACCAAAGCCATTGATTGTTCAAAGTCGTTGGTCGGGACTACCGTAGCGCCTAGTCGTTTTGCATCAGTTGCATTTTCACTAGTGGCTGTTTCTGCTACCTTTTTGCCCTTGATATCTGTAATTTTATTGATTGAAGGATTGTCTTTTTTAACTGCCAATTGTGATTTTGAGTAAATATATGGTGTTGTAAACGTGTATTTATTTGACCGTGCCTTAGTAATAGCAACGTTGTTTAAAACGATGTCATATTTATCAACGTTCAACCCAGCAATTAATGAATCCCATTTTGTTTCCACGAAAACAGGTTTCAAATTCATTTTTTTGGCAATAGCTTTTCCTAGTTCAACTTCAAAACCAGTTAACTTATGGTTTTCGTGATAACTATATGGTTGAAAGGTTCCTTCTAGACCAATTGTTAGTTTACCTGGCGTTTTTTCTGCCGAATTTGAGCTAGATTTACCACAGCCAGATAAAATAATGGTTAATACAAGGACAGCCGCAAGACTGCCAATTAATTTAACTAAACGCTTCATAAAAAAATTCCTCCTCCAAAACATCCTTAACCATCTTAAGGATTCCAACTGTACTTGTCAAAAATAGTTAACTATAACAATAAAAATGACACAAAGTATTACTTTAAGGCTTAGTTGGGCTATAATCAACTTAATGAATTTGATGGAGGGGTTACAATGAAATCAGATAAAGTTTTGTATCATGCTGAAATGGTTAATAAAGATGGACTACCAGGCCATTCTTACGTTAAAGGACAAGGTGAATTGAACGTTCCTGTTAGTAGTCCATTAAAACCACAGCAGGGTGCCAATCCAGAGCAATTTGTGGGCTTAGCATTAGCAACCTGCCTTAACGCAACGTTGCAAGCAATCGAAAAACAACGTGGACTTGAACATAAGAGTCAGGTTCAGGTTGGGGTCGACATGATGTATGATACACATGGATATCAGTTTGTGGTTGATGGTCAGGTATTGATTCCTGATCAGCCACGACAAGTAGCGGAAGCTATGTTAGCTGAAGCTGAAACGCGTTGCCCAGTAGCAAAATTATTGCAAGGCAGCGCTAATGTGCACGTTCATGTGGTTGAGCAATTTGATTTTTCAGTGGCTGGTGATTAACATGGCCAAACCCAATTTATTTGAAATAGCTTTTAGCCGAATTTATCCAACATAAATTACAAAAGTTGGTTGATGAGATTATTAAGGGTAAACCGATTGAAAAATGTTTGAGGACGTAAATCAAATTAGCTGTCAATGCTTATCCATATTGTTAGATACTAATTATAGATCATGTTAAACTGAATTTATCAAATAGATAATGGAGGTACCAACATGGCACAGAAATTATATTCGAACAAAATGATTAATCGTGGCGGACGAGAGGGTGAAGTTCATTCACCTGATGGTAAGCTGGATTTACAAATTACTTCGCCGGGTAAGGGAGGTACAAATCCAGAAGAACTATTTGCAGCTGGGTATGCGTCCTGTTTCAATAGTGCTTTAGAAGTCGTTCTTAAAGAGGCTCAAATTGAAGGAGAACACATTATCAGCGCTGAGGTAACATTGTATACAGATGGCCCAGCTGATTTCCATATTGGCATTGAATTGAAGGGACATATTGAAGGTGTTAGCGTTGAACAACAGCAACACTTATTGGATCTAGCTGACAAGGTATGCCCATATTCAAAGGCAATTAAGGGCAATGTTGAGGTTAAGTTGACGGTGGATGATGAGCTAAGGTTTTAGAGTGAGAGCAACCGCGCTTAAAAGTTGCAGCACAACGTAAAAACAGTATTTACATGGTGGGTTTGCATGTGAGTACTGTTTTTGATTTGTGTGGAGACTTTTGCAGTTGGTGAACACGTTTAATCAGTCAAAATAAATAACTAACACTATCTAGCACAAATAAAAAAGTCTTTTTCATGAAACTTGGCTTTATCGTATAAAAACGGTTTCAATTCGTGGTATATTTAACCTGTAATTTAAAGGAGGCTGAACTTTATGCATGCACATAAAAATCGTCCAATTCCTAAGAAAGCCTGGCCATGGGTTGTTTTAAGTGGCTTAATTCAGATTTGGGCATTAGTTGATATTGTTAAGAGTACTGTTTTTATTCGTGGGAATAAATATATGTGGCTAGCGCTAGTTTTTGTAATGCCACCATTTGGAGCATTAGCTTATTATGTCCTTGGTCGTGAGGCGTTTTAAATGGTTCACGCTTAGTTGTTGATGTTTATTACTGAATGTATTATGATTACAGTATTGAAAACACGAATGCATTTCAAGTAGACATTCAGAGAGGCAATGGTTGGTGCAAATTGCTTGTCGAAACTCCGGTGCAATAATTGTGGGCGGGTAATTCCGCACGGTGTTTGGCCGTTACCCAAAATCGAGGGTGTCTGTAGACAAACTTGGGTGGTACCGCGGAAAAGAGCCATTTCGTCCCAAAATTTTGGGATGGATTGGCTCTTTTTTTGGAGGTTATATTATATGTTAGATGTTAAAAAAATGCGTAATGAACCAGATTATTTTAAGGAACGGCTTGCTACCAGAGGCGTTTCGGCAACAGAATTAGATGCTATTTTTAAGCTAGATGAACAGCGCCGTGATTTAATTAAACAAACAGAAACATTAAAGGCCAAACGAAATGATGTTTCCAAACAAATTGCACAGGCTAAGCGCAATAAAGAGTCGGCTGATGAAGCAATTGCAGCAATGCAGCAGGTTGGTCAGGATGTTAAGAAATTAGATGAGCAGCTAAATGAAATTGAAGCTGATTTTCAAAATAAAATGGCACATCTCCCTAACATGCCACATGAAGGAATTCCAGTTGGTCCTGATGAAGATGCTAATGTTGAGATGCGTAAGGTTGGTGAAACACCTAGGTTCTCGTTTGAACCAAAGGCGCATTGGGACATTGGTGAAGGACTTGGTATTTTAGATTTTGAGCGGGCTGCTAAAGTATCAGGGGCACGGTTTGTTTACTATGTTGGGTTAGGTGCACAACTGGAACGTGCAGTTTACAATTTCATGCTGGATGAACATATGAAAGAGGGTTACACAGAAGTTCTACCGCCTTATTTGGTTAATAGCAAGGCAATGTATGGCACGGGACAGTTTCCTAAGTTTAAACAGGATGTTTATCAAATTGAAAATGAAGATCAAGATTTGACGATGATTCCGACGGCTGAAGTACCCTTGACTAACTATTTTGCCAACGAGGTAATTCCAGCTGAAAAGTTACCAGTTTATGTAACGGCGTTGACGCCATCATTCCGATCTGAAGCAGGATCAGCCGGTCGGGATACTCGCGGTCTAATTCGGATGCATCAATTTAATAAAGTTGAAATGGTTAAGTATACTAAACCAGAAGATTCATATGCTGAATTGGAAAAAATGACTGCTAACGCTGAAAATATTTTGAAGAAGCTGGGATTGGCATACCACGTTATCACACTTTCAACCGGAGATATGGGATTCTCAGCTGCGGAAACTCATGATATTGAAGTCTGGATGCCGGAACAAAATATTTATCGTGAAATTTCAAGTTGTTCGAACACAGAGGATTTTCAAGCACGTCGAGCACATATCCAATATCGAGATGAAAATGGTAAGTTGCAGTACGTGAATACACTAAATGGTTCTGGCCTAGCGGTTGGACGAACGGTGGCTGCGATTTTAGAAAACTACCAAAATGAAGATGGTTCAGTTACAATTCCAGAAGTATTAGTACCATACTTCCATGGGATTAAAAAGATTACAAAGGATAATGCGGTACCGTTCAATAAATAAGTAAATAGAGTGAAAAAAAGCGCGTCCAGAAGTCGTGGTGTAACAGTAAAAGATCCAGCAAGATGATTTGAACTTTGAATCATCTTGCTGGATCTTTTACTGTTACACATAGACTTTTGCGCTTTTTTTCACGTTTCGGCAATAAAAAAAGTAGGCACACAGCATACCTAAATTTATTCTAACTAACGCTATAGTCAGTCGAACTCTCATTTTGATATTCTTCCATATATTTTTGCATTGTGTCACTTAAGTTTTGAGTCAAAATTTTGGTTAATTGAGTGGTGAACTCAGATTGTGATATCACTTTATCTTTACTTGGTTTAATTATCTTTTTATTAGCCTCAACCGTATTAGTTTTCAAACGGTATGTGGTACCGTCATACTTAATTTTGTACTGAATCTTGTTATTTTTAGTGTTAATTGTTTCAGTAACTGTAGCCTTATCGAGTTTTTTATTGAGACTAGCCAAGGAACTAGCAGATAAGGCGTTATCTTTAGTGCCCTTATGATCTTTTAGTTCGTTATTCGCAATTTTAAAAATTTGTCGTAGTTGTTTGTGCGTGTACGTGTATGAAATGTTGTCGTTTGATTTTTTGAACTTGTTAGTGTCCGAGTCTTTTAGGATTGTTTTAAGTTCTTTACCAAGTTTCTTTTGTACGGCGGGGTCACTTAGAATTGATTCGATAGAAGCTAGTTCATTATTATCAAGTTTACTGTTTAAGCCATCACTAGATTCGACGTATTTACCGACAAAAGCACTTTCTTGGCTTGCACTTAAATTGAGGCTGCTAGAAAAACTCTTAACTAAGCTATCAGCTTTAATATAAACATTACCTTTTTTAAGATCGGCGATTGCACTAACAGTGGTGCTATCAGATTCGCCATCAAGTGTTATTTCCTCATCGATTTGAGCCAGATCAGCTTTTTTATCGGTGTAGGTAGTAGCCTTCAGCGCCTTTATAGTGGAAAATTCTTCTGATTTACCACTGGTAGTTAGTGACATAGTTGTTTTTTGATGATCGTAGTTAGTGGCCTGATTGGCATCGATAAATTTACCTTGTTTCGTAAAGCTACAACCAGTTAAAAAAAGTGATAACGATAAAATTGGTACTAGTAGCCAAACATACTTCTTATGCATAAAAAAATCCCCCTTGTATTACAAAAATTATATCAAATGATTATATTTGTGTATATACAGTTAATGGGGTTTATTTTTAAGTTATTCAAATAATTTAATTAATGATGTTATTCAGCCTTGATAGTAACTAACCACTGACTATTTTGGTCAGACAGTTGGCCGGGTTCATCGATTAAGTCAGAATTAAGATCGATAATTTTGCCGTTAATTGGAGATGGAAAAGTTTCCACTACTTTACCGCCCTCAACATCCAGTAATTGGTCACCCTGGTTGATATGGTCATTCAGATCAGGACTTTTAATAAAGCTAACTTCGCCGATTTCTTGCAATATTTGTCCAGTCAAACCAACTTTTACTAATCCGTTTTGTTCACTTATTTTGAGACCATTTTGTTCATAGCTTTTGCTGGAGTGGTGACCAAATAGCGCTAAAAATCGTTGAAATATTTTCCTTAATTGTGACATGATTATGCTTCACCTCTGGTTAAATTCAGTTTAATTATAACATGTAAGTTAACAAACTAATTGAAAACGCTTAATTTATCTTTATTTAAGTATTAATCATAGGTATACTAAAATCATAAATAACATTTGAGGAGTGGGTTTACTTGCCAAAGCGGAACTATAATATCGGGCTTGATATTGGGACGAGTTCAATCGGATGGACGATTGTCGATGACAATGCCAAAATTATGCATGTCAGAGGTAAAAATGGTTATGGGGTGCGAATCTTTTCAGAGGGACAAACAGCTGCAGACCGTCGTGGTTTTAGGACAACACGTCGTCGCTTAAAACGTCGTAAATGGCGACTTCGGTTGCTGCAAGAAATATTTGAACCATACATTTTACCAATCGACGAGAATTTTTTTATGCGTCAAAAAGAATCTAATTTAGTACCGCAGGATCCAAATAAACACTTTACTGGTAGTATTCTATTTAACGACCGAACTGATCAGGAATTCCATGAACAGTACCCAACAATTTATCATTTACGATATGCATTGATGACAGAACATCATCAGTTTGATATTCGCGAAATTTATTGGGCCATTCATCATATTGTGAAGTATCGCGGGCATTTTTTGACGGGTGGCAGCCCTGATGATTTTAAGAGTGGCGATTTAGAATTAGAAGATAAGTTTAAAAGTTTAAATACACTTTTTACACGTCTAATGATCTCAAGTGAATTTCAGCTAAGGTTGAATAATCTTAGCTTAGTTCACGAAATGCTAGTTGACTCTAGCAAATCAAGATTGGATCGACAACGAGAACTTGTGAAACAAATTTATGCCCCAGCTAAAGATAAGCAAAAAGAAACTCAACGCAAAAACATTGCTACTAATTTGTTGAAGGCTGTGCTTGGGTTAAAAGTGAAATTAAACGTGGTTTTGAATATTAACGTAGAAGACGATAAAGCCTGGACGGTGTCGTTTAACTCAGAAACAGTTGATGATGTGTTGAGCGAATTAGATACTGAATTGAACGATGATGCACGAGAAGTTATTGATATTTTACGATCTATCCATTCGTCAATTATGTTAGCTGGCATAATTCCACCGGGTAAAGGATTATCTGAATCGATGATGGATAAGTATGAAGAACATAAAAAGCAATTGATTAAATATAAAATATTAATTGATCAATTAAGTTCCAAAGATGCGGAGCAGTTAAAACAAGCGTATGACAAATATATTAATGGAGTAGGCAGCAAGCCGTTTTTACAAGATGATTTTTATAAGGATGTCCATAAAGTAATTGATAAGTTAGATGATGAAATATCTGATAATTTTAAACAATGGATGGACGTAGATAATTTTCTGCCTAAGCAGCGAACCAAAGCTAATGGATCAATTCCACATCAAATGCACCAACGAGAATTAGACGAAATTATCGAAAATCAGAAGAAATATTATCCATGGCTGGCTGAATTGAATCCAAATGAAACACGACGAAAACAAAAAATTGCAAAATATAAGCTAGATGAACTTGTTGCTTTTCGGATTCCGTATTATATTGGACCATTAATTGATCCGGAAAAAATAGATGCACCAAATAATACAAAGTTCGCTTGGATGAGTCGCAAAGAAAATGGGGCCATTACCCCCTGGAATTTTGATCAAAAAGTAGATCGAAATACATCGGCGGAACGCTTTATTAAGCGGATGACTACCAAAGATACTTATCTGATAAATGAAGATGTATTACCAAAAAAGAGCTTGCTATATCAGCGATTTGAAGTGTTAAATGAGTTGAATAATGTTCGAGTTAATAATGAAAAGTTAACCACAGACCAAAAGCAAGCAGTTTATGGCGATCTATTTAAGCGAAATACGAGTGTTACTAAAAAAAGATTTAAGGATTATTTGCAAACTCAGATTGGATTTCCAGATGAAATTGAGATTAAGGGATTAGCAAGTGAAACTAAATTTTTGAGTGGCCTAACAACAGAAAATGACTTACGTCCAATTTTTGGCAATTTAATTGATGATCCAGATCATCGTCTTGATATTGAAAAGATAATTGAGTGGGCAACAATTTTTGAGGATAGTAAAATTTTGCGCTCTAAGTTGGACGGTGAGGTTTGGCTAACGGATGAACAAAAAGAAAAATTGTCTCATAAACGTTATCGTGGATGGGGTAACTTTTCACGTAAATTATTGGCTGGATTAGTTGATGGCAACGGGCAGAGAATCATCGATCTGTTGTGGGATTCCAGCAGTAATTTCATGGTTATTGTGAGTCGACTTGAGTTTAAAGAAAAAATTGAACAAGAAAACCAGGAATTTATTGCCCAAACTAATACACAAGATGTGATTAATGATTTATATACTTCACCTCAAAATAAAAAGGCTCTTCGTCAAATATTGTTGATTGTGAAAGATATTCAAAAGGCGATGAAGGGCCAAACACCAGATAATATCTTCATTGAATTTGCACGAGGTGATGATGGTCGAACTGGGAGATCAGTGGAGCGGCGGCAACAAATTGAAGTTAAATATCAAGAAATTAGTAATGATATTATTGAGAGCAGTGTTCGTGATGAATTTGAAGATAGAAGAGACTGGGATTTTTCTTCTGATCGACTATTCCTTTATTTTATGCAGGGAGGATGGGACCCGTATACTGGAAACAAGATAAATATTGACGATATCTTTAGTAAGAGTTTGTACGATATTGATCATATTTTGCCACAGGCGTTTATTAAAGATGATTCTTTAGATAATCGGGTACTAGTTTCAGCAAAAGTTAATCGTATCAAGAGTAACCGTTTGCCAGAAGCTGCCTTCAGTGCGAGCGAATATGCTCGACTATCAGGAGAGTGGTCTAAATGGAAGGCTGCTGGAATTATTAATGAACGTAAATTTAATAATTTAACCTTCAGCCCAGACAAAATCAATAAGTATCAGAAAGAGGGATTTGTTAAGCGTCAATTAGTGGAGACAAGGCAGGTAATTAAACTTGCTGCTAATCTTCTAGCTGATGAATTTTCCGATCAAGAAACGCAGATTGTGTCGGTTAAAGCTGGATTGACCCACCAAATGCGAGAAAATTTTGATTTTCCTAAAAATCGAGATGTTAATAATTACCATCATGCCTTTGATGCCTATTTAACAGCATTTGTTGGGAACTTTTTATTAAATAAATATCCCAAACTAAAACCATATTTTGTATATGGTGAGTTCCCAAAAGGGAAAGTTGTTGATCAACTGAAGAACTTTAATCTGTTACGTTCATTAGAAGCGTGGAATAAAGATAAACGTAGAATTGAACGCTCAGTAGAATATAAAGATGTGTGGGACTATCTGGACCACATTTATGATTATAAAAAAGTTACTGTAACTCATGAGGTTCGTGAGAATAGCGGTGCTATGTTTAACCAAACGCTGTATAAAGCAAGCGATGATAAAGCAAGTGGTCGTGGTAAAAAGAAACTAATTGCTAAAAAAGAGAATATGCCGACGGAGTTATATGGAGGTTATTCTGGTTCCACTGATGCATTTATGTCGATTGTTCGCCTAAAGAAAAAAGATAAAGTATTTTATAAGGTTGTAGGAATTCCTACTAGAGTTGCTAGTAAGATGGAACTAAAAGATAAGACAACTGATTTGGATAAACTAAACAAATATTTAGTCGATCAATTTACCCAATACAAAAGGAATAAAAGAACGGGTGAGATTACTAAAATAGTTGAAGACTTTAAACTCGTGGTTCCCAAGGTATTGAGTAACCAAAAAGTGTTAGATGGTGGCCAAGCGTTTACACTAGGATCGTCAACATACCGTTATAATGCACAAGAGTTATATTTGCCAAAAGACATAATTAGGCGGATTAATATCAGCATGGTGAGAAATGGAGACAGTAGTTTGACCGAACAGATCACAATGCTGGATGTTTACCAGGCTATTTTGGAGCAAGTGGACAAGTACTTTCCGATGTATGATATCAATGGATTTAGAGGGAAGTTAAAAGATGGAATAACATCTTTTAAAGGCTTACCTGATAAATCAGAATATGAAAATAATAAGTTAGTTAAGTTGGGAGAAAATATTGTTATTAATCGTATTTTGATAGGATTGCATGCAAATGCTGCAACTAGTGACTTGAAGGATTTAAAGATGAATACGCCATTTGGAAAAATGCAACAAATGAATGGAATCACTTTGTCTTCTGATTTTAAATTGGTATATGAATCACCAACGGGATTATTCGAAAAAGTTGTTTCATTACAAAATATCGAATAAAAAGAGAGTAATTGAAAAGGCACTATTGATCAGAAGGATCAATAGCGCCTTTTATGTAATGGTTCATAATAAGAACCTATGATAAAACTTGGCTTACGCCTTGTTTGATTTTAACTTAAGAGTAGCAAATCAATAAGTTCAGATGATTGAGTAGGTCATCTCAACACAGTAAGTGTACCAAGAAAATAATTATATTTCAAGGGGATGAAAAAATGGGATGGAGAACAGTTGTGGTGACACAACATGCAAAAGTTTCTTATACAAGCCGTCAACTAGTAGTTCAGACAAAAGATGGTATCAGTGAAATTCCGGTAAGTGATATTCAAGTATTATTGATCAGTACATTAAGTGCAGTTGTGACAACTGCAGCGATTAATGCGTTAATTCAAAATAATGCGAAAATAATTTTTACTGGTAAAAATGGTCAACCAGTATGCGAGACTGTTGGCTATTATCCTGGAACTAGAGATGCTGGATTACTAGTTGATCAGTTCAATTGGCCACAAAATCGCAAAGATATTTTATGGACTAAAATTGTTTCGCAGAAAATATTAATGCAGATTCAAGTGTGCGAATATCTTGAAAAAGGGTCAACCGACCTAGCTGATGAATTTAGTAAATTAGAAATTGGAGATGTTACAAATCGGGAAGCTGTTATTGCAAGAAAATATTTTAGTTTAGTTTTTAATAGTAAGTTTGTACGACATGGGTTTGATCCAATTAATGCTGCATTAAACTATGGATATTCGATTTTGTTGTCAGCAATCGATCGAGAAGTTGTCACAAATGGCTACTTAACCCAATTGGGAGTACACCATCATAATGAAGGAAATGAGTTTAACCTTGGATCTGATTTGATGGAGCCGTTTAGACCCGTGATTGATTTTTGGGTGGCCCACCAAAAATTCAAAGAGCTGACCCCTGATATTAAATTTGGATTAGTTGATTTATTGAATTACGAAGTAAAGTATAACGGTGAAATTACAATTTTACGAAATGCACTCACTAAACACGTTGCTGCATGTCTAAATTATTTAAGCGTAAATCGTGATGATATTGAAATTAAGGTGGAGTTAACAGATGAGGTACCGAATAATGCGATTAATGGTCATGTTTGATTTGCCGGTAGAAACCAGCAAGGAGAGAAAGGCATATAGAAAATTCAGAAAAGAATTAATCAATGAGGGCTTCCTTATGATTCAGTATTCAATATATGTGCGGGTGTGTGTTAGTAAGCAATCTGCTGGTTTCATGGAGAAGCGGATTGCTGAATTTACCCCTGAATTGGGAATTGTTCAAACAATGATGGTAACTGAAAAGCAATATAATGACATGAATTTTTTATTAGGAGAACCAAAAAAAGATGTGAGAAATACGTCGGATCGGACGGTAATTTTATGAAGATGACAATGTTCCCATTCAAACCATTTGAAGTGAACGCTGGAAAGCCAACTGTAATCGAAACAGGAAGTCATGAGATATACCAAAAGTTAATTTTAAACTTTCGAGACCTAAAAGATGATATAAAGTTTAGTAACGATAATTTTGAAACCGTTGACACAAGTAAAGCAATGTTATGGGTTGGAGATTCGTTTGTACAAGCCGATTTAAATAAATTATTTCAACATTCATTGAATAAAAAGATTGTTTCATTAGTTAACGATGATCAGATGCAACAAATTTTTGAACTTAGTCAACAATTGAAGCAGGTCATTTTAGAATCGTCATATTTAATGGATTTACCGTTAACCATTGAAGAACAAACTGATATTGCAAAGGTTATAAAATTTAGTGAAATTAGTTTTGCTAAAGAAATTAATGTTAATCCATATGGTATAATTGAAACAATTCTAAAGACAGCAAAAGAGTTAAATTTAAGTAGTATTGTTGGTTTTATGAATGTTACAGACTATTTAACCGAAAATGAATTTTCCGATTTAATTGAATCTGTAAAATCATTAGATGTGCAAATTCTTATCATTAAATTCTCAGAAAGTCGGAGGGCGGAGAGATATAATGGATGCCGTTATTATTACATTGATCATGATTATGTTGATTTACGTGAAAGTGAATAATGAAAATATGGTTAATGTTTAACGGTTTTAGAAGAGTAGCAAATCAATGAGTTCAGAACCACTTTTACGTTCTGATTCTTGAACCCCACGGTTTTAGAAGAGTAGCAAATCAATGAGTTCAGAACCAAACCTGTGGCAAGTTTTAACATGTCACCAGTTTTAGAAGAGTAGCAAATCAATGAGTTCAGAACCAAATCGGGGCTGGGGTGGGTTTGCACATAGGTTTTAGAAGAGTAGCAAATCAATGAGTTCAGAACCAAAATCTAAAATTACTAAGTTTCGTAAATTGTTTTAGAAGAGTAGCAAATCAATGAGTTCAGAACCATGAAGTAGTTGACACTATAGATGGCTGTTGTTTTAGAAGAGTAGCAAATCAATGAGTTCAGAACCCAACTAGTTTATAAGGCTTCGGTTTACCCTGTTTTAGAAGAGTAGCAAATCAATGAGTTCAGAACCGCAGTAATGCTACCAATCTTGACATAGCTAGTTTTAGAAGAGTAGCAAATCAATGAGTTCAGAACCTCTTCAAACTCTGCTTTAGTCTGGTTGATTGTTTTAGAAGAGTAGCAAATCAATGAGTTCAGAACCGTGTGATCTTTTGAATATTCCCAAACATCAGTTTTAGAAGAGTAGCAAATCAATGAGTTCAGAACCACCGTTACGCCGTTATCAAACATTTGCATGGTTTTAGAAGAGTAGCAAATCAATGAGTTCAGAACCAGATCGTTGCTTATAAATCACCACTCGCTAGTTTTAGAAGAGTAGCAAATCAATGAGTTCAGAACCTTGTTTACCCATCCAAAAGTACATCCAACAGTTTTAGAAGAGTAGCAAATCAATGAGTTCAGAACCAACTTCATATCATCAACAGTCACTTTACGTGTTTTAGAAGAGTAGCAAATCAATGAGTTCAGAACCTTAGATGGGATAGTAATATCGCTAGTTACAGTTTTAGAAGAGTAGCAAATCAATGAGTTCAGAACCCAATTCTTCTGCATATCCCGCAATAGTTCTGTTTTAGAAGAGTAGCAAATCAATGAGTTCAGAACCGATCTACTTATTGATTTAAGCGTTCTGTTAGTTTTAGAAGAGTAGCAAATCAATGAGTTCAGAACCTGGAAACGAGTGCCAATTATTAAAGCAGGAGTTTTAGAAGAGTAGCAAATCAATGAGTTCAGAACCGTTACTACCTCTACCATGGAAGCCTTTGGCGTTTTAGAAGAGTAGCAAATCAATGAGTTCAGAACCACGATTCAGTAGCGTTTCAGATGTTGGATAGTTTTAGAAGAGTAGCAAATCAATGAGTTCAGAACCTTACCATGTGAGCTAGGGATTTGCGAGTATGTTTTAGAAGAGTAGCAAATCAATGAGTTCAGAACCCGCCGATTTCGTAATAAACACTGATACATCGTTTTAGAAGAGTAGCAAATCAATGAGTTCAGAACCAACCACATTAGATGTTTATACCCATGTTTCGTTTTAGAAGAGTAGCAAATCAATGAGTTCAGAACCCAAAGACCTCAGGTACAATAGCATCTGCTAGTTTTAGAAGAGTAGCAAATCAATGAGTTCAGAACCCTGCCATCTTGGTCTGAAATCATCAATGACGTTTTAGAAGAGTAGCAAATCAATGAGTTCAGAACCAAACGTATGGGATTAATTTAAATTAAACAAGTTTTAGAAGAGTAGCAAATCAATGAGTTCAGAACCGAACGGGCAGCAAATCACTGTGGGAGCAGGGTTTTAGAAGAGTAGCAAATCAATGAGTTCAGAACCTATTTATATCTTCGTTTTCCCTTTGGATGAGTTTTAGAAGAGTAGCAAATCAATGAGTTCAGAACCGTAAAATCAGAGGCGAGGACGTTCGCAGGGGTTTTAGAAGAGTAGCAAATCAATGAGTTCAGAACCGCCGATAGTATTGTAAGACGGGCTATGATCGTTTTAGAAGAGTAGCAAATCAATGAGTTCAGAACCTACGGGCTGTGGAAGATGCCACAACCACTGGTTTTAGAAGAGTAGCAAATCAATGAGTTCAGAACCTATTTCAATTTTTGAACGAACAAAATAAGCGTTTTAGAAGAGTAGCAAATCAATGAGTTCAGAACCCTTGAATCAATATGGATTGTATTACCATTTGTTTTAGAAGAGTAGCAAATCAATGAGTTCAGAACCCCCATCAAATGACTTAATGTTTTCGCTATTGTTTTAGAAGAGTAGCAAATCAATGAGTTCAGAACCGTAATGTTTTCAGATTTAGCATATGAAACAGTTTTAGAAGAGTAGCAAATCAATGAGTTCAGAACCCCTCCTATTAGTGTCTAAATGAGTCAATGAGTTTTAGAAGAGTAGCAAATCAATGAGTTCAGAACCCGGGTTAGGTAAAACTATACCGACACTTAAGTTTTAGAAGAGTAGCAAATCAATGAGTTCAGAACCCAGCCTCAGTGAATTATGCTGTAGTAAGCAGTTTTAGAAGAGTAGCAAATCAATGAGTTCAGAACCTTGGGAGATATCGGGGAGTCTACAACTGATGTTTTAGAAGAGTAGCAAATCAATGAGTTCAGAACCTTGTTCAACAGACCAACCAGCGATAGAACTGTTTTAGAAGAGTAGCAAATCAATGAGTTCAGAACCTTAAAATTTGGGATTTAGAAGATGATTCAAGTTTTAGAAGAGTAGCAAATCAATGAGTTCAGAACCGTGTTTATCAAGGAGGCAGACAAATGAGCTGTTTTAGAAGAGTAGCAAATCAATGAGTTCAGAACCCAGCCAAATTTAAAAAGCATTCAGATGTTAGTTTTAGAAGAGTAGCAAATCAATGAGTTCAGAACCATCTGCTTGCACAATAAAACCCGATTCATCGTTTTAGAAGAGTAGCAAATCAATGAGTTCAGAACCAGTGCAAATGATAATGCGATTGAATAGTTAGTTTTAGAAGAGTAGCAAATCAATGAGTTCAGAACCTGTGTTATCTACTTCTTCTTTTGGGACATTGTTTTAGAAGAGTAGCAAATCAATGAGTTCAGAACCATGCGGTAGTTAAAATATTGATATTGTCTAGTTTTAGAAGAGTAGCAAATCAATGAGTTCAGAACCACAACAATCAGTTCACTAGCACTAAACTAGGTTTTAGAAGAGTAGCAAATCAATGAGTTCAGAACCCATTGTTTTACATCTTCTTCCTCTTGGTATGTTTTAGAAGAGTAGCAAATCAATGAGTTCAGAACCTTTGGTGCCGCTGCTTGCTGCGCCTTTTCAGTTTTAGAAGAGTAGCAAATCAATGAGTTCAGAACCACGTATTCCGTGGCCGTGTTCTTAACGTTGGTTTTAGAAGAGTAGCAAATCAATGAGTTCAGAACCCGAAATCTTACAGCCGAATTAGATTCTTATGTTTTAGAAGAGTAGCAAATCAATGAGTTCAGAACCATTGTTTCTGGGTTTGTTAAAGATAATGATGTTTTAGAAGAGTAGCAAATCAATGAGTTCAGAACCAGATATTAGCCCTGAACTGAATGAAGCAATGTTTTAGAAGAGTAGCAAATCAATGAGTTCAGAACCCCAAGCGGTCGCGTCTATTCAATTCCGCTTGTTTTAGAAGAGTAGCAAATCAATGAGTTCAGAACCTTCCAGGAGATATTGTTGAGGCAGCAGTCAGTTTTAGAAGAGTAGCAAATCAATGAGTTCAGAACCCCAACTAGATTCATGAATGATGATTCAGTAGTTTTAGAAGAGTAGCAAATCAATGAGTTCAGAACCAAGGTGGACGCACAAACGTTATTAATCGTCGTTTTAGAAGAGTAGCAAATCAATGAGTTCAGAACCCTTGTTTTAAATTCATAATTACCTGTTGCTGTTTTAGAAGAGTAGCAAATCAATGAGTTCAGAACCGAGCGATTTTCAACCGTTGCGCAATCAACGGTTTTAGAAGAGTAGCAAATCAATGAGTTCAGAACCCAGTTTTTCTTGTTCGACTTCGTAGCCGTTGTTTTAGAAGAGTAGCAAATCAATGAGTTCAGAACCTCTAGCAACTGGCGAGGCACGTAACGGCAAGTTTTAGAAGAGTAGCAAATCAATGAGTTCAGAACCCCAAACATCTCGCAACATTTGGACCGCATTGTTTTAGAAGAGTAGCAAATCAATGAGTTCAGAACCTGCCCCATTGTTTACCCCCCAAAACTTCAAGTTTTAGAAGAGTAGCAAATCAATGAGTTCAGAACCTGTCTTGTATAATTGATGTTCTTCGTAACTGTTTTAGAAGAGTAGCAAATCAATGAGTTCAGAACCCGGATCTAATACGAGAATATACAGAGATATGTTTTAGAAGAGTAGCAAATCAATGAGTTCAGAACCAACAAATTGAATTAGTAAAACAATTTTAGGGTTTTAGAAGAGTAGCAAATCAATGAGTTCAGAACCTATTTAGCATGATATTTCAGCGTGTCTCGCGTTTTAGAAGAGTAGCAAATCAATGAGTTCAGAACCCGGGTGATAGGGCGATGGCCGAAGTGGTTAGTTTTAGAAGAGTAGCAAATCAATGAGTTCAGAACCTGCTGTTCCATCGTCATTCTTGAATTGCTCGTTTTAGAAGAGTAGCAAATCAATGAGTTCAGAACCCCGTATCTACTACTAGGGCTCGGTCGAGTAGTTTTAGAAGAGTAGCAAATCAATGAGTTCAGAACCATAAACAAAAAAGCCATATCCCCTCCCGCCGTTTTAGAAGAGTAGCAAATCAATGAGTTCAGAACCTAATTGTCGGATTTACGTATTCATGCATTTGTTTTAGAAGAGTAGCAAATCAATGAGTTCAGAACCCCGAAAATGCCCCAATAATTTTGACCACTTGTTTTAGAAGAGTAGCAAATCAATGAGTTCAGAACCAAGCGGTAAATATTAATAATGCAATCGTTGGTTTTAGAAGAGTAGCAAATCAATGAGTTCAGAACCTGAAATGGCAGATAAGATCGATAAAGATGCGTTTTAGAAGAGTAGCAAATCAACGAGTTCAGAACCTCATTCTATTAATTCAAATGATTATATTAAGTTTTAGAAGAGTAGCAAATCAATGAGTTCAGAACCACTCTGTGGAATACAAATTCACATCAGTAGGTTTTAGAAGAGTAGCAAATCAATGAGTTCAGAACCGATAACGACATAGGCACGGCTTATAGTGAGGTTTTAGAAGAGTAGCAAATCAATGAGTTCAGAACCAATATATCAAAGCAAAACAGAAAGGTAAGTGTTTTAGAAGAGTAGCAAATCAATGAGTTCAGAACTCAATCGTTGGAGCGTTGAGTACTTTTGACGGTTCTAGATACTTACCTAAATTTATGCGTAAAGAAGCATCTTATATTATTCGGCTAATAGGTGTTAATCTATGAGGCTTAACTACAACATAATGGTATGAACGTTTAATAAGCTTAAAAATAGTAATTAATAGTACCCGTAGCCTAAGAGTGTACGTGTTTAGAAATGAATATAATTTATTGCGCTGAAGGTAAATTACTTATAAAGTTTTTTATCAGATAAAAAATAGTAATAAAAATTAACATTATTAACAGCAATAAATAAAGAATTTTTTTAAATATTTAATTTACTAGAATTTTAATTTATTTAGTTTTAAACTAGGATAGTCGGTGTTTGTCGATAGTTAGTTTTATAAGAGTAGCTAATTCCTAAGTTTAGGTAAAAATGGTAATCTTCAAATTGTCGATAATTTCAAAAACATATTTTTGTTTTTGTTTTTTAAAAAAATTTATTTTAAATTATCGATAGTTAGAGAATTTGACAAAAATAATATTAAGGTTTATCTTACAAAGCGAGATGGAAATGAAGGGATGTGATTATAATTATTACTAAAAACAAAAAACTGATTGCAGAATATAAGAAAATTTTAGCAATTTCAAAACGTTTACGATGTTTGGAGCATAGGCACAGTAATATGTCTAAAGAAAAAAATTTGGTACAAATAATAGACAGTTTGAAATTCTCGATTTCTCTAATGGAAGGTAAACAGGTGGTTCACCATTTAAAAAAATGTGTTTACTTGGACCCAGAAAAACTTGAGTATTTATTTTACTACCAAAGTTATTATTTTCAGGATGATTGTAGCAGTAGACTCACAAGAGGACAATTACGAAGCATCAGGCAGGCGTTATCAATTTTAAAACTAGTCGATCGCCGCATTTATGTGAAACGAACAAAATATGGGTTAACTTATAGACAACTTGCTAATATATTCAATGAAACTGAAGGCTTTATTGAGTATCATTTTTACAAAGCTAAAAAGGTTTTGAAAGTTGCTGTAGATACTGGGAAAGTCAAATATTATAGATATTAAAACGTTTAAAACATATGATTACCAGATATTATCTAAGTAATAAATTTGGGATGGCAATTACAAAGTGAACTAAATTCTCATAAAAAATTAATCTACATTATGTATAATATGTCCTTAATCATTATTTAGCACGTCGGAGGGCAAATTATGCAATCAAAGTCACATTCTCAAAACATTACAAAAGGGCTTCTGTGGGCGACCTTAGCGTCAGGACTATGGGGTGTTTCCGGAACAGTCTTACAATATATTTCTCAAAATTTGGCAATTCCAGCGACCTGGTTTCTATCCGTCCGAACATTAAGTGCTGGGGTAGTGTTATTGATTATTAGTGCAATGATTGAAGGAAAACGGATGTTTTCTATTTTTACCAACTGGCGCCTAGTATGTTGGCTGATCGCTTACAGTTTATTCGGCCTGATGGCCAATCTGTTTACATTTTATATGAGTGTACAAACAGGAAACGCAGCTGCCGCAACGATTTTGCAATATTTAAGTCCTCTTTTTATCGTGTTAGGCAGTTTAGTATTGTTGCGCCAACGGCCGATGCGTAGTGATCTAATTGCTTTTACAATTTCACTAATCGGATTGTTCTTGGCAATTACCAAAGGAAATATTCATGAATTAGCAATTCCGATGGATTCATTGATTTGGGGAATCCTGTCAGGGGTGACGGCGGCTTGCTATGTAGTACTGCCACGCCAAATAGTTAAGGAACACTCGCCAATTGTTGTGTTAGGCTGGGGGATGTTTATCAGTGGAGTCCTATTTAACTTGCGCCATCCCGTGTGGGTTAACGAACCACAACTTGATTTTAAGTTGGTGACTTCTTTAGCAGTCGTAATAATTGTTGGAACCATTTTGGCGTTTTCTGTCTTGTTATATAGCTTGAATTTCGCTCCTTCTGCTGTAATCAGCATTGTTGATGCAGTTCAGCCGGTGGTTACATTTATCCTGAGTGTAATCTTTTTACACGTTAAACTTAGCTGGATAGAAGTTTTTGGTTCAGCGTTAATTATTTTAGCAATTTACGTGCTACAACATTTCCGCGATGGTGAGCAGTAAAAAAACGAGATTACGACAAAAGTTGTCATAATCTCGTTTATTTTTATAATTGATAATTATTTGGATCTGCACTAGCGGGTCCGTAACTGTCCATTTCGCTATCGCGATAATCCCACCATTCTTCACTATAACCAACGAATCCTGCAGCGGTCATAGCATCATTTAAGATGTGGTAATTATGTTCTTGATATGGCTTACGCGGATAGTTGCGCTTAGCTTTTTCGCCAAACTCGTCGAATTTACTTTGCATTGGAATGTCGGTCCCATCTATTTCACACAAAGTAATATCGAAGGTAACTCCTTTTTGATGACTAGCGTTTGGATTAGGCGGTAAAACCCAGTTTGGATCTGGATACACTTCAAATAGTTTCTTTTGAGCTGCTACAGGACGATATGCGTCCCAGACTTTGAGTCTAAATCCTTGAGCTTTAACTAGTTTACTGGCCTTGGCCAATTTTTTGGCAGTGCCAGTTCGGGCAATAGCAGTTGCAAAATCATAAATTTTTGTACCAGTGAAATTATTTTCTGTTGCATAACGTAAATCAACAAAAATATCAGGATCTAATGCCTGAACGTTGGTAAAATCAGTGGCTAACTCACTCATATTGGTTCCTCCTATTCAAACTTACTAGATATTTGTTTCCAGTACGCTACTTCAAAATGTTAAAGCTGTCCGCGAGCTTTCTAGTTTTAACAGTGCTGTTTTTAATGGCAATCCACCACGATAACCGCCCATCGTATGGTCAGTCCGAATAACTCGATGGCATGGAACCACGATCATCCACGGATTGCGACCAACTGCGCTAGCTACGGCCCGAATGGCAGTTGGGTGGCCAATACGGTGAGCTAATTGTTGATACGTAAGTGTCTCACCGTATTTGATTGTGGTCAGTGTTTGCCAAACTTTTCGTTGGAGTGGGGTTCCAAATTGAGCATCTAAAGCAAGATCAAAATTTTGACGGCTGCCACTAAGAAATTCCTGCAGCTGTGTTTTAACCTGGGCTAATTTATCTGGATTACGAGTTAAATTATCAGTGGCAAAGAAACCATCTGCTTCGGCCAGTTCTGCGTCAGGTGAACCAACAAAACATAAGCCAGAATCGCTGGCAATTAAATAATATTGGTGATCGTTAAATTTAAAAATATCATAGTATAATTCCATCATCATTACCTCAAATTATGTCGTATTTAGCACCTTGATTATACCTTATAAACACAAAAAAAGATGGCGGGGAAGCCATCTTTTGAGGAGTATTACGAAAATCTTGGGGGGATTTCGTAATTATTTTTCGGTTACTATTGGGAGGAGTAATTGAAAAATATAGGTTTATGTCGTAACAGGAGTTACTTGCTCCTTGCTACGATTTATATATTAACAGCTGTTTGTGAAAAATGTGTGACGATTTTTTTAATCTTAACCATAATTTTAAAAAACGGTTGATTTAATAGTTGTTAACGTAGATAAATTTTTTCAACCGACCATTGAAAATCAATGCGATAATCGGTAAACTGAATAGTATAAAGCGTCCTTAGTGTAATGGATAGCACATGAGATTTCGGTCCTCATGATCCGAGTTCGACTCTCGGGGGACGCATTCTAGTTAGCTTGTAATGCCATATTCAATAAGCATTACAAGCTTTTTATTATGAACTTTGATTGTTAATTATCACTTACCAATTCCGGAAGGCGCGTCCATTACGGCCAAAGTCCTTACGATAAAGTATAAATCCAATTACGGCAGTAATAATGTCGGCAATTGGCTGTGATACAATGACTCCCTGATATCCCAATATTGCGGTCACAATGAAGATAACAATTATAAACACAACACCTTGCCGTGATATCGACATGATAAACGCGTCAAATGGCTGGTTGACGGACTGAAACATGGTGGTGAAGACAAGCGATATTCCAATAAATGGAGTGGTAATTAGGAACCACCGCAACATATAACTGGCCGCTTGAACAACTTTTTGATCTTTCATAAATAGGCCGCATAGTGCAGGTGCAATTGCAATTAGTACCAACGCAATGACAAAAGCAAAACCAGCATTTACCAAAATATCGAACTGAATAATTTTTTTGAGCCGTTCTTTATTTTTAGCACCATAGTTATACCCAATCAGTGCTTGTGAACCAAAACAAAAGCCGACTAACACCATGGTGACAATGGTCTCTACCTTGGTTGCAATCCCAAAACCCGCAACCTTACTAGCACCATAGACAATTAAGAAATTATTCATTATCGCCGTGCCAAGCATCGTCATAAAGTTGGTCACAGATGCTGGGACACCAATTAGAAGTACATCTTTAATTTCGATGCGTGGAATTTTAAATTTATGAATATTGATATGAATATAGCGTGCCCGGCGAATTGTATAAGCAATCAAGATTGAATCAGTTACTAAATAACCAACAACTGTTGCTAACGCGGCACCCGCAGCACCCAAGTGAAACCCAAAGATAAATAGTGGATCAAGAAATATTTTTAAAACAGTACCTGAGGCCGTTCCAATCATCGATTCAGTTGCTAAGCCTTCAGTCCGCAACGTATTAATGGGAACTAAAGAAACGATGATCAAGATACCGGCAGCAGCCATAATCTCATAGTAAATGGCTGCGTATTGATAGGTTGAAGGGGTAACACCTAGCCAACCTAAAACCTGTTGTTTAAAAATAAAAAGGCAAGCAGTTACGATGACGGCTAATAAAGTTGCGCCATAAAAGCAAAAGCTATTAACTTTACCAGCTAAATCATATTTTTTCTGGCCTAACAATCTGGAAATAGCAGAGCTACCACCGAGACCAAACATATCACCTAAAGCGATCATCATTGAAAATAACGGTGTGCATAGAGTAATACCAGCGACCAAATTGGCATTTTGTGTCTGAGCGACAAAAAATGTATCGGTTAAGTTATAAATCATTGAGACGACTGTTCCTAAAACTACAGGTAATGCTAGTTTGAAATATGCTTTCGGTATTGGCGCTTTTTCAAATAGTTCTAAAATGTTATCGTCTCCCAATCTGTTATGCAATAAGAATTATGTTACCACAATTGAGTTGTCAAATTGAGACCATAGGTAACAAAAGAATACATAATTGTAGCTAAAAAGTGATTGAACTTGTTTAAGTATTGACTAGTTTCCTAACTATCCAATTGTTTATTGGTGGCTGCAGCGCGTCTCAGTAATTTTTGTTTTTCTAAATGTAGTCCCCAAATATTGACTGACAGTGAAAGTAGCATCAACACTAATGCAATCACAGTAATGTTTTGGAGACCATTGTGTAAAATAATTCTCATTTGTGGAATCAAGTGAGTGGGTAATGATGTAACATTAGCTGCATCGCTAAGTTTGTTCATCATTTTCATTGTGATGGTACCACCTGATTCAGCGACACCTTGGTATAAGGCATGGTTCATAATGATTCCAAAAATCGAAGCCATAAATGTCTGACTTAACATGCGAATGAGAAAACTAAAAGAAGTGGCGACAGGAATGTCATCCAAATTGGCGTCTTGTTGCACCTTAACTTGGAGCTCATTAAAGCACATCCCATTGCCAAAGCCTTCAAACATACCAGCGACTAATAAAATCCAATAAGGAGTTTTAATTCCCATAATTAGCAACAAAATGAATGAAACTGTGAGTGTAATAATTCCAGTTGTGATAACCTTTTGTGGTGTGAAGAATTTACGTAATGGTGCCACAGATCCTGATCCCATAAAGTTAGTAAATGAACTGGGGATTTGAGTTGCTCCTCCAATTAGAGCTGTGGTCCCTAAAATTCCTTGCGCCCACATTGGGACATATGTGAGGAAACCAAGGAAAGCTCCCCAAATTAGTGCAAACAACGTAAAATCAATTATTAGAGAGCGATTTTTAAATAAACGGCTGGGGATGATGGGATCTTCTGCTTTACCCTCATAGTAAATCATGGCTGCCAAACAAATGAATGCAACTATTAAAATTGGTGCGACAATATTCCAACTAGCAGTGCCAATCATCTCAATTGCTGCGAGGAGCCCAATCAAACCAATAGTCATCAATGTGGCCCCGCGATAGTCAACTGGACTTGTTTTACGCACTTCTTTTGTTGATTTGTAGTAAATTTGAACAAGCAAAGCGGAGATTAAACCGATTGGAACGTTGATATAAAATACCCAATGCCAACTAAATGAATCCACAATATAACCACCAACCAGAGGACCGATGATTGTTGCCATGCTATAGCTAGCAGATACGAATCCTAGAACTTGCATTCTTTTGCGTGCGTTCTTATACAAACTTGCATAAATGATGTATGGCAATGAGATCAAACCACCATTACCAATGCCGGCAAGTGCACGCGAAGCAATCAAAAAGATAATATTAGGTGACATTCCTTGCATTAAAGAACCAACAACGAAAAAAATAGCAGCCAGTTGATAGGCCTGCTTGTTGCCAACATGTTCACCTAACTTACTCCAAAGGGGAGTGCTAACAGCGGTGCCAAGTAAAAAGATTGCGACGATCCAGCCCATCAATTCGATTCCATGTAAATCCGAAATGATAGCAGGTAGAGCAGTGTTAATGATTGTATTATCAATCCCACTCATTGCATTTGATAACAATAGTGCGAGGGTCACAATCAGGATGTTACGTTTTGATAAAATAACTATTCTCTTCTTTCTCTATAAGCCTGATATATATCATACTACAAATGTGGCGAAAGAATAAAATGCGCAAAAAATTATGAATTCACTGAAAAGTGTTAAGTTATTGAGCTATTCGTCTATTTAATAAATAGAAGTTCAATAAATATTAATATAATTACCGAAATTTTTATGAAGGGTAACAAAATCAGAATAATTTAAATTATTGATATATCAGAAACTTTATTCAATCCATCTAGTAATACAACAATTGCAATAATAGTGATACGGTCGGTTAAAAGGGTAAATGAATGGATAAAAAGATAGTCTAAGATAAGTAATAAATATATTGTGAAAATAAATTCTTTCTAAAGTAAATTTTTTAAGTTTATACACAACTCGTCAGCTTATATTTTAAGTTTGACGAGTTTTTAGACTGATATGTTTAATGTAATAGTTTGCTGGTAAAACAATGAGGTGGTGTAATTATTTTAATTGAGTAAAAAGCGAGCATTGTAAATAATTATGAGGTTAAGCAACAAGATTATATATGTGAATAAATTAATTTAAACATCGCCTGTTGCCAATGAAAACGATTACAGTTATACTGACTTACATAAATTACTTTTAGCAAATGATTTTGCAAAACCGAATTGTGTTACTTAAAATTTATGTAGTGAGGTGCTCTAGATTGAAAAAATACTTAGCTTATGCGTTTGGTACATTTGGTCATGATGCGTTTTATAATACACTCAGTATTTACTTTATGATGTTTTTGACTAGTCAATTATTTACTAATTCTTCTGACGAAAAGATGGTAGGGATTGTTACCGCCTTGGTTGTTATTATCAGAGTTGGTGAAATTATGTTTGATCCGATGATTGGCGGTGTAGTTGACAACACAAATACCAAATGGGGTAAATTTAGACCATGGATTTTAGTAGGATCAGTAGTGGCTTCCGTGGGACTTATTTTTTTGTTTTCTGATTATTTTGGGTTGGCTTGGAGTAACCCGATAATTTATTTGGTTGCGTTAGCGTTAACGTTCTTAGTAATTGATGTTTTCTACTCATTCAGTGATATTGCGCTTTGGTCAATGCTGCCAGCTGTTAGTATTGATACAAAAGTTCGAACTAAATTTGGAACCGCTTCCCGACTTGGTTCTACTTTAGGGGCACAGATTGTTATTGTTATTATTACACCAGCAATTATGTTATTTTCCCATGTTTTTTCTAAAGTTCCATTTGGACAGCAAACACGTGCTGGTTGGATGGGTTATGTTGCTATTGTGGCGTTGCTATGTGTTGGCGGAGCCGTGATTACATGTTTGAATATTAAAGAACAGCACAATTTAATTCGTTCGAATGTCAAGCACACAACTTTATCTGACATATTTAAAGCAATTGTGCACAATAGCCAGCTGCTATGGATAGCAGCTTCATATTTCTTATTTGCATTTAGTTATGTTGTTACGAATTCCTTATTGATGTACTACTTTAGATATCGTCTCGGTAATGCAGGAGCATATACATGGGTTGGTGTAATTACCTGTATTCTTGGAGTTGTTTCGGTTTCACTTTTCCCAGCACTGGAGTCATTAATTCATCGTAAAGCTATCTATATTGGTGGGATTGCTTTTATGTTGATTGGATATCTTATTTTCTTATTTGCAGGTCAAAACTTGGCGTTAGTATTAGTTGCAGTCTCGTTCTATTTCTTTCCATACCCACTTATTTTCTTAGCCACATTGATGACGATTACTGATAGTGTTGAATATGGTCAATTAGTAAATGGTGTGCGAAATGAATCAGTAACACTATCGGTCCGACCTTTAATCGATAAATTGGCTGGTGCCGCTTCAAATGGAATTGTGGGATTGGTTGCTGTAGCTGTTGGAATGACTGGTAATGCTAAACCGTCAGATATTAGTTCTGCTGGGGTTTTCCAATTTAATACATTTATGTTTTATATTCCGATCGTTTTACTGGTGATTGCTGCACTAATTTTCTTGAGTAAAGTTACTCTGACAGAAGCAAGGCATGAGGAAATTGTTAAAGAACTTAAACATAAATTAGAACAAGATAAGCATTCTATTCAAATAGATTCAAGCAATGATACCAGTGATAATTATAAAGACACTAGTGCGCAGGCCACTACCAAATAGCATTGATGATTTAACAAACACCCTTAAACTATTTCAACTAAACAGTTTAAGGGTGTTTTAGATTTGTTAAATATTATCAATTGCTTCTTCAATTTTAGGTAGGCCAGCACCAATTGCAACAGCGTAATCGGTGACCTTGCCGAGTACTAAATAATTGTGATCATCCGGAAACGCAGTGATTTTTCTTGTTCGCTCAGCAAGATCATTAATTGTGCTTTGATCAATATAACGGACAATTTCGCCAGCAATTACAATTGGGTTATCAACAAACATATGTAAATTATTAATTGCATCAGCAAGGTAATCTAAATATGTTTGCCAACGAGCCATGGTGTCTGCATCATTTTGAGACAGTCGATTAAAAAAAGCAGTTGCAGATTCGTTATCAACCAATAGCGAGCTAAGTGAACAATAGGTTTCGATGCATCCTTTTTTGCCGCAGTAGCATGGACGACCACGATGTGAATCAAGCGTAACATGTTCCATCGTCCCGCTACGACCATTTTGGCCGCTATAAATTTGACCTGCAACCATAATTGAAGTTCCAAGATGTTCTCCAATTGACAAATAAATTGCATCTTGGTTCGATTGTTCCTGATTTTGTTCAGCAACTGCAACACAGTCAGCATCGTGATAAAAGGTGATGTCATAATCCAAATATGCTTTAAAATCTTCGACACTTAAGCCGGTGCAATTAAGGATTTTACCATAAAGAATGGTTTGCCCATCATTTGAAACTAACCCTTGAATTCCAATCCCGATTCCGGCAATTTGTTCTCGACTTAATTTTTGTTCTTTAATAAATTTATTGATCCATTCGCCAAACTGTTTAAAATAGGATTCTTGCCGGTTAAACATTAGCGATAATCGAGAAGTGTCGATCAAATTACCATGGGTATTAATCAATACGATTGTTGCATGATCAAAAAATATTTCAACGCCTAAACTAACAATTGCAGTTGGATTAATGGAATAAGCCGTTGCACGGCGACCCATTTGAGATTCAAATTTGCCATTCTTTTTGATTAATCCATACTGTAACAAATCTTGTAGATTAGTGCTGACGGTTGGCAAACTCAATTGAAGTTGTTCAGCAATCAATTGCTTTGATAATTTATCGTTTGTGTACAGCAGTTTATAAATTGCTGAATAATTGGATTGCTTAATAGCTTGCATATTGCTAATTGCCATATTATATCCTCCCATAAAAAACTTATACGATAACAATACCATTGGAAAAATAACAGCGCAAACAAATTTTATAAAAGCGTTTTCAAAAAGTTGTTGACATTTTGAAACGGGCGCTGTATTGTAAAGGTGCATTAAGTAAAGTCATTTTATTAAATGTATTTTAATAAATGCAAATAACGTTGATATAACACGTGGTATCAGCACTAATTACAGGAGGATTTATTTTATGGGTATTTTAGACAGAATGAGCTTAAAAGGCAAAAAGATCTATGTTACTGGTGGAGCGCAAGGATTAGGTAAAGCGATGGCTACTGGCGTTGCCGAAGCCGGTGCGGATGTTGCCATTGTCGATATTAATGGGGACAAAGCGCAACAAGCTGCTGAAGAAATTGCTAAAGCAACTGGACAAAAAGTGATCTCAGTAAAAACTGATGTTACTAACCCGGAACAAGTCCAAAATATGGTTGATACAGTTGTTGATAAACTAGGTGGACTGGATGCTGTCTTTAATAACGCCGGAATGTGTTTAAATATTCCAGCTGAAGAAATGTCATTTGAAGATTGGTTAAAAGTAGTCAACTTAAATCTTAATTCAATCTTCTTATGCTCAACGGCTGCTGGTCGTTATATGATTAAGCAGGGTCATGGATCAATTATTAATACAGCTTCAATGTCTGCTCATATTGTTAATCGACCACAGCCACAATGTTCATATAACGCAACCAAGGCGGGTGTTATTCAATTATCAAAATCATTGGCTATTGAATGGGCTAAAAAAGGTGTTCGTGTTAATACAATCAGTCCTGGTTACATGGGAACAGACTTAACTCTTAGCTCACCTGATCTAAAACCATTAATTAAGACTTGGAATGACTGGGCTCCACTGGGTCGATTAGGTAAACCAGACGAACTTCAAGGGATTGCAGTTTATCTTGCAGGTGATACAAGTAGCTTCTCAACTGGTGATGATTATCTAGTTGATGGTGCATTTACCGCTTGGTAAAAATTAGCAAATAGAGAGGTTATTCCGATGAAATATTTAATTGGAACTGATATTGGTACATCAGGGACCAAGAGTATCTTGATGGATACTACTGGAAAATTATTAGCTCAAGACTTGGAAGAATATGATGTTTTAACGCCAAAACCACTATGGGCAGAGCAATGGCCAAATGTCTGGTTAGATGGTGTTAAAAATTCAATCCGTGAGGTTGTTAAAAAAAGCGGCATAGATGCTAAAGACATAGCTGGTGTTGGAATTAGTGGATTGTATGGTGGCTCTGGCATTCCAGTTGATGAAAATATGGAGCCTGTTCGGCCAGACTTAATTTGGATGGACCGACGAGCCGCTAAAGAGACTGAATGGGTGAAACAAAATGTCGATTTAGATCGACTATCTGAGATAACTGGGAATGATGTTGTTGATCCATATTACGGATATACAAAAGTATTGTGGATTAAGAATCATGAACCAGAAAACTGGCAGAAAACAAAACTATTTTTACCACCAAATAATTATGTTATCTACAAGCTGACTGGCGAGGTTTCCATCGACTATTCAGCTGCTGGTAATATCGGCGGTTTCTATGACATCAACAAGGGCGCATGGTCTCGAGAAATGATGGATGCCATGGGTGTACCGATGGACAAGATGCCACAAAAATTTGTAGATGCAACTGAAATTGCAGGCTATTTAACGGATGAAGTAGCTAGTGATTTAGGCCTAGCACCACATACCCCAGTAATTGCTGGTGGTGTTGATGTTGGGGCGGCAAATATTGGCATGGGGGTTCTTGAACCGGGAAGGTATGTTGCTGCTATTGGCTCATCGATGAATGCTGCATTAGTCAGTGATAAACCAATCAAGGGTAAAGGCTTAATTGTTTGGCCCTATCCATATAAATCGCGTGATTTGGTTTATAATTTTAGTGGTTCAGCAACCGCTGGAGCAATCACAAAATGGTTTAGAGATAACTTTGCTGGTCTCGAAGTTGAGGCTCAGAAAAATGGCGGCGATAATGCTTATGTGGCATTAGGAAAAGAATCTGACAAATTACCAGCCGGAAGTGAGGGCTTGGTGGTCTTGCCATACTTCATGGGTGAACGAGCACCAATTTGGAATTCTGATGCTAAAGGAACTATTTTTGGCTTATCTTTAGTCCACACAAAAGCACATGTTTATCATGCTTTTCAAGAAGCTGTTTGCTATGCTTTGCGGCACAGTATTGAAAGTACAGGTGAAAACCTAGGTGACTACATTGTCATTGCCGGTGGTGTTACTCAATCTCCAGCTTGGGTACAAATGTTTGCTGATGTTACTGGTTATGCAGTTCGAACACCAGTTGAAAATGCAGAAGCTAACTTAGGGGATGTGATGTTAGCTGGAATTGCAACTGACACTTTAACGGTTGATCAAGTGCAACAATGGCAGGTTCTTGGTGACAAGGTTGAACCGAATCCAAAGAACCATGAAGTTTATAATCAGTACTATCGTTTGTACCGCAAACTGTATACTGATTTAGGAACAGATATGAAAGAATTATCTAAGATTTCGGGAATTCAAGAATCATAAAAAGTGTGAACAGAGGTGGGCTGACGACGTCGTAGGTTAAGTAGTAATTATCGATTAATAAATTAGTTTGTGATTTATTGATTGGTAATTACTACTTAACCTTAGATAACTACCTCTGTGAGTACGTCTAGTAAAGTCAAAATCAGGTTCACAACTCAATTAATATTTCCAAAATATTAGTTTTAAAAAGTGAGGAAAAAGGCAGCTTAGAATCTAAACGCCTTTCACCTCATTTTTTTGTTTAAGCCAATCTAATAGCATTTTACGGCCCGAAACCCTACAATGATGGTGAAGTGTATTTTATTTAAAGGCGGTGAACTAAAATGATAGATAGTTTTAAATATCCCGATACCAAGGCCTATGAATATGTGGTGGCGGCGCTAGCAGCAAAGGGTGTTACCTACAAAGAAATTGCTAAAATTACGTATGAACTGCAACAACAATTCTTACCTGACATTGAGCTTAAAGAATATGAAGAGGCAACCATTGATGTAATGCATAAACGCGAATTACTAAACAACGTAATGGTTAGCCTGTACTTAGACAAGATGGCGACCGAACATAAGCTTGATGAACCGTTGCAATCAATTGTGGCACATGATGCTGGTGTGTTCGGGGTTGATGAAACATTGGCCTTACAAATCGCCAATATTTACGGCTCAATCGGGGTTACCAATTATGGGCATGTAGATCGAGTCAAACCAGGTATTATTGGCAAATTAGATCGCGATAGAGACTCAGTTAATACATTTATTGACGATGTGGTTGGTGGTATCGCAGCGGCGGTAGCCGGTAAGTTAGCGCATAAATATAGTTAAAGTACCCATATCTTAAATATGTCAATTCTAAAAATCCTTACATTTGCCTTACTTAATTCAATTGATTATAATGTAATAAAAAAGTAAGGAGAAAGTTTATGACTGAGAAAAACGTATCTGCTACGGTAACTTCAAAAAACCAGGTGACAATTCCAAAGACGGTACGAGATGTTTTAGATATTAGAGAACATGATAAGATTGTATTTGTTTTAAGTGAAAATGGTGAAGTAATTGTAAAACGTGAACAAGCAAAAGATATCTGGGAGCTCGCTAGAGAACAGGTCGCACAGTATGGCAGTATCAATACTTCAGAAATGGATTGGGGTCCAGATGTGGGTAACGAGGTTATTGATTAATGATTAGTCAAGGTGATATTTTATATCTTGATCTCGATCCAGCTAAAGGAAATGAGACTAAAAAAATTAGACCATGTGTAGTGGTTAGTAATGACCAATATAATCAAATTTTTAATACTGTCATTGTAGTTCCAATTTCATCATCAGATAAATATAAGCAAAGAAAGTATTTAACTTCACCATTTTTTATCGATGTCAGAACAAAAAATAATGTTGTTGACGGAACTATCTTACTGCAACATTTACGATCGGTTGACCCAGTGGCCAGAACTACTAGTCAGTCTCCCGTTGATCAGTTAGAAAACAGTGTGATCCAAGAAATTTCAACCAATTTAGCACAATATTTTTAAGTACTTGCACTCCCACATCGTTTTAAGGTAAAATACTAGTTGTTCTTTTGATATTTGCCTGCGTAGCATAGCTGGTTAATGCACCCGACTAGTAACCGGGAGATCGTATGTTCGAGTCACACCGCAGGCATAAAGTTGCTGAATACGCCTTCCTAAGCTATGATGTAGATAATCATAGCTTAGGGAGGCGTATTTTGATGGCACAAAAACAAATATTAGTAACTACGACAGAGAATATTCCAAATCAAAAGTTCGAAATTATTGGAGAAGTCTTTGGACTCACAACTCAATCAAAAAATATCGTTCGCAATATCGGTGCAGGTTTAAAAAATCTTGTGGGTGGCGAAATCAAGGATTATACCCAAATGATGATTGAATCGCGTGACATTGCGATTGATCGGTTGCGTAACAATGCAATTGAAATGGGCGCAGATGCAGTGGTTATGATGCGCTTTGACTCCGGGGCAATTAGTACTGACATGCAGTCCGTTGCAGCTTATGGTACTGCCGTTAAATTTATTGATTAAGGGTAATTTAAATGAAAATTACAAATGTAACTGCGGCTGATTATGATGAAATTGATATGGTGATTCACGCAGCGTTCGAAAATACTGAGCACGGCTATCATCAAGAAGCAGAAATTGTTCATGCAATTCGAACAGAGAGTTCATTTAATCAGCAATTAGAGGTCGTGGCGCGAAGAGATGGTCTCGTTGTTGGTCACGCCATGTTATCTGAAATTAAAGTAGTTGGGTCTAATTTAACTTGGTATATAATATTATCCACGCTTTGGTTATCAGCCAGCTAGCAACTTTGGAATTAGGGCACCATTTAAGGCTGATGATAACGTAGTCATGATTAAAGAATTAGCTGAAAATAGTTTGGCTGACATCCAGGGGACAATTGAATATAGTCAGGCATTTAACGTCTAACTAAAAAAGATTGCGGCTAATTAGCCTGCAATCTTTATTTGATTTAATTGAATAATGGCAATTTTAATTATAACGGATTACTTTCATCCGCCAGTTTCTCCCAATCATAAGCCCAAACAAAGCCCATTGTCTTTTCACCGGTGTGAACGCTGATAACTGGTCCAAGGTGACTTGAATCAACCGGAATATTAGGAAAATCTTCCTTAAATGTTTCTACCCATTCTTGATTAGCTTTGGGTGCATTGGCATCGATGATGGTGACACGCACAGGATAGTCTAACTTGGCTAAATCGGCGGTAAAGTCATTAAGTGCACGGCGGAAAGCCTTTTTCATGGTACGCTCTTTTCCCAAAGCCACAATTTGACCCGCCTGGTTAAATGTTAGTAATGGTTTAATGCGGAGTAAATTACCGACAAATGCCGAACTGTTCGAAATACGACCAGTACGTAAGAGGTGGCCTAAATCATCAACCATGAAGTAAACAGAAGTGGTTTCACGAAGTTTCTCCAGTGCAGGCATAATTGTATCCGCATGGGCGCCATTTGCTACCATCTTTCCAGCTAACATCGCCATTGCCGCTTCCCCAGCGCTTGCGATTTTTGAATCAAATGGATAAACCTTTAATTTATCATAGCCCTTAGCGAAAACTGATAAATTATCAAAGAAGCTGGTAATGCCTGATGATAAATGAATTGAAATAACTTCATCATAGCCCGCTGCTGCTAACTTATCGTAGGCTTCTTCCATTTGTCCCATTGTTATTTGTGAAGTGGTAGGTAGATTAGTTTCTGTGCGCATCCGTTCAAAAAAGGTTGGTGCATCAATATCGATGTTTTCCAAATATGCTTGTTGGTCAAAAATTACTGTGATGGGCATGACCGTTAAGTTAAATTTTTTTATTTGTTCTGGAGATAGATAAGCTGCACTATCTGTAACGACAGCGGTTTTCATATTATTATCCTCGTAAATTATATTATAGTAGTCTCCATTATAACGAATGGGGTTATAAATACAACCGATGAATTATGAGTGACTACTTATCGCAATAATTGGTATAATGCGAACTAGTGATAAATAGAAAAGGAAGTTAATCAGATGAGTGCAGTAATTCCAGAAAATATGGAAGAAATAATGATTAAGCAAGCAATGTTGGCAAAAAATGGCAAGGATGTATCAACTGACGAATTAATTAAACAAGCAGTTTTGGATGCATTTCAGGCATTTATTGACCAAGAATTAGAGGGTCACTACGATCAAGTTAGTTGGGATTCTAAACAACTAGTGGTGCATGATATAAATCATGATGAGATTGCACGGATTGATCCGCAAACCGATTCTTTTATAACGGATTTTGAGGATAATGCACAGCTTGTACTATTCAAGTTAGAAGATCAAGCTCGTAAACTGATTGGATCGCGATAAAAATGGAAATAACAAATGTTAAAGCAACCGATTTAGAACAATTGATGAAAATTGAACAAGCAGGTTTTACGCCTGATGAGGCAGCAACTAAATTGGCGATGAAACAACGGATAGAAATGATTTCAGATAGTTTTTTAGTGGCTAGAACAAAAAAACAAGTAATGGGTTTTGTGAATGGACCAGTAATCAAGCAACGCTATTTAACAGATGATTTATTTACAACGGTTGTTCCTAATCAAAAGACTGGTGGATTTCAAAGTATATTAGGTTTGGCTGTAGCACCACAGTTTCAGCATCAAAAGGTGGCAAGTGAGTTATTAACAATGCTAGCACAAACCGCTAAAGATCACCGCAGAGAAGGTATTACACTGACTTGTTTAGCTCGCCTAGTAAACTTTTATGAGCAAAATGGATATACTGATGAAGGAATATCCAGCTCGACTCACGGCGGCGAGGTTTGGCATAATATGGTCATGATATTTTGAAATAGTTGACAATTGCTTCAATTCGTTCTATGATTTTGTTCAATCGTAAATATTAAAAAATGATGAAAAGATGAGTACATTTTTAAGAATTATAATTAGAGAACTTCGGTAGCTGCAAAGAAGGAATAATTCTAAAATGGAAGATGGTCTTGGTATTCGGGTAATCGAGCAATTGTAAGGTTATCATGGTGCGCTCATTATGGCGTAATGTTAATTAACATGAGAAAGTGTGGCAGCACGCTTTAAACTAAGGTGGTACCACGATAATTCGTCCTTATTCCAAATTTTGGAATAGGGACTTTTTTTGGAGGAAAACAATTTGCGCAAAAAAATTAAGTTGGTTCAAATTCGTGATGCATTGTGTTAAATCACGATTATAGTGACTGTTGAGATAATTTTAAGGGGGATAAAACAAATGAAAAAATGGATTAAAGGTATTGGTATTTTTGCGTTAGGATTATTATTGGTGGTTACATTGACTGCATGTGGCAAGAACGATTCTTCAAGTAACAAAGCACATTTAAAAACTTCTGGAACCTTAACGATCGGATTGGAAGGAACCTTTGCCCCCTATTCGTACCGTGAAAATGGTAAACTAACCGGGTTTGAAGTTGAGTTAGGTAAGGCAATTGCTAAAAAGGCTGATCTAAAAGCTAAGTTTGTACCAACTAAGTGGGATTCGCTGATTGCAGGGGTTGGTGACGGTAAATTTGACGTTGCACTAAACAATATTACGATTACGAAAGCCCGTCAAAAGAAATATGCTTTTTCAACACCATACATTTATTCGAGAACGGTGTTAATTACGAAAAAAGATAATACAGATATTAACAGCGTAAACGATATTAAGGGCAAGAAAATTGCTGTAGGGACTGGGACTGATAACGCCGTTCAGGCTGAAAAGTATGGTGCTAAGATTTTACCCTCAAGCGAATTCTCAAATACGTTAGCATTAATTGAACAAGGCCGTGCTGAGGGAACTTTGAACTCACGTGAAGCATTATTGTCGTACCTGAAAGATAACCCCAATGCTGATTTGAAGTATAAACTAGTACCAACAAGTAAGATTCAGTCTGCTAAAATCGCTGCTTTAATTGCCAAGGATAATCCGGGCTTAACGAAAAAAGTTAATAAGGCATTGAAGGAATTACGTGCTGATGGAACGCTTGAAAAACTATCAGATAAATATTTCACTTCGAATATTACTGAAAAATAGTTATAATAGTAGTGTCAGTGATAAATGATCTGAATTATGGTAGTTGGACCAAACCTAAGTTTGATTACGGCTTTGTATTTGAAACGTGTTAAATCAGCCAGACTTCTGGGGCTAAATCAATAAATCACCGTTCGCTAAGTACGCGAACAATGATTTATTAACTTAGCCTACGAAGTCTTAACGGCTGATTTAGCACTCTGATTTTGAAACGTGCTAAACCAGTCAGGTCCCTGGAGCTAAATCAATTAAACATCATTCGCTAAGATCGCGAACAATGCTTAATTAACTTAGCTTACGGTACCTAAACAGCTGATTTAGCACTCTGATTTGGAAGGGAATATTATGTGGAACACCATCGTTAACTCAACACCAGAAATCTTTTGGGCTGGAATTAAATTTACAATTCCGTTGACTTTAATTTCGTTTGCAATTGGCTTTGTGATAGCTGTTGTGACTGCGTTAGTTAGAATTTCTCATCCTAAAGGAAACCCGATTTTTGCTGGGTTATGGGAATTGCTAAAATTGTTTTTAAGTTTTTATGTATGGCTATTCCGATCAACACCGCTATTGGTTCAGTTGTTTATTGTATTTTTCGGTTTACCGAATATCGGGATTCAATTCGATGCTTTTACAGCTGGAATTATTACGTTTTCATTGAATACAGGGGCTTATTGCTCTGAAACGGTCCGTGGGGCGATATCATCGATTCCTGATAGTCAGTGGGAAGCTGCTTATTCGATTGGCATGACGTATCGTCAGGTCTTATTTCGGATTGTCTTTCCTCAAGCACTTCGGGTAGCGTTGCCACCACTTTCGAACTCGTTTATTGGACTAGTTAAGGATACGTCATTAGCTAGCTCAATCACGATCCTTGAAATGTTCATGGTCAGCCAACAAATTGCAGCTAAAAATTATGAGCCACTGCTGATGTATTCGATCGTAGCAATTGTCTATGCCGTTTTCTGTACTGTATTAAGTATTGCACAATACTATTTGGAAAAGTATATGTCACGCTATGTTCAAGTAACGGGGGAATAACATGATTAGATTAGAACATGTCGATAAGCAATACGCTGATCATCATGCGTTAAATGATATCAACGTTGAATTTCCTGAACATGAAACTACCGTTATTTTAGGACCATCAGGAGCTGGGAAGTCAACACTGTTACGTTCACTAAATTTGTTGGAACGGCCACAAAGTGGAGCCTATCAAATTAATGACGAAACAGTGGATTTTAGTAAAGAGTTACCTACTAGTCAGATATTGCGTGTTCGTCGTAAAACGGGGATGGTGTTTCAAAGCTGGAATCTATTTCCACATTTAACGATTTTACAAAATATAACTGAAGGACCAATTCATGTTTTAAAACAACCAAAAGCTCAAGCAGAACAGGTAGCAACAGAGTTATTAAAGCAAGTGGGATTAGATGGAACCCAGCATCGCTATCCGAGTCAATTATCAGGTGGGCAGCAACAACGAATTTCAATTTGTCGCGCGTTGGCAATGAACCCAGAATATATTTTGTTTGATGAACCAACAAGTGCGCTGGATCCTGAACTGGAAGCGCAAGTGTTACATGTCTTACTGAATTTGGCACAAAGCAAACAATCAATGGTAGTTGTCACACATAATATGGAATTTGCTCGGCGAGTGGCTACAAAGATTGTGTTTGTTGAAGATGGGAAGATTGAATTTGACGGTACTCCTGCTGAATTTTTTGATCATCCAACGGAACGAATTCACGACTTTTTGAATGGAATGCAATTTTAAGAGTGTGCATCACTACGATTAGAAGCTTTTCATGTAGTAATAAAAAGTATCCCTTAAAAAGGGATACTTTTTTTGTGATACATGGAATTTTTTGGGTAGTAAATATGTTTTGTCAATATTGATGTTTGACGCAAAATTATGCACACAGTGGCAACGCAACTCTAAATTCGTTTAGTAATCTCATACCCTTGCGGATGACTACTATGGTCTGCTGGCAATGCATCTTTAACGTAGAAAATGGCGTACTCTTCATCACCTTTACCACGGGCAATGACTAGTTCATCTTCTTTCTTTTTTTTCTTGAAAATTTGTCCTTTACGTACAGCTTCGTTGTAATCATTAATATTGGCAATTGAATCACCTGGGTTAAAGAAAATTCTGTTATCCATAATTATTCAGCTCCCTCTAAATTATTATTTACGACTAAGAACTTCAACGGTAGTTTTTGCTTGTACGTGACCTTCGATTGCCCGATAGAATTCGTTCAACCAGTAACCATTTTCCAACGGTAAGTTAGCATCAAGCGCGTAGACTGTTAAAGTATAACTATGGTCCTTATCAGGTGGATTAGGACCTGTATAATGCCTGGTGATAATTGGATCACTTTCGCCAACTAACGCTCCAGCATTACTGTTGTTTCCTTGTAACATGCTAAATGGATTGTCTCGACTTACATTTTCAGGGATTTCAGTGACATTAACTGGAATGTTAGCAGCTAACCAGTGAATCCAGGTAAAGCCACCAACTGGAACGGCATCATAATCCAAAAAGGTTAGTGCAAATGTTTTGGTATTTTGAGGAACATCAGAAATTGAAAAGGGGAAAGAAACAACCGGAAATCCTTGATACTTTAGTTTAGGATCTGCGTACTTACCGTATTGATCTGGCAAGAAGTTATTATCCGTTAAAACTTTGATTTGCATATTACATTCCTCCCTACTCTCTGCTAATACTTTTATTATACATTTTTTTATGACTAATGGAGTATCAATATGAATCCATGATGATGGATTGACAGATAATTTGGTAAGCGCATAAGAAATTAGCAATCAAAATTTATTAAAAGAATTCTTGACTTTTATAATAAATCGTTCTAATCTAGTTCTAATTTAATAATTCGTCCACAAACCGATGAAGTGGAGATCAAGATAGCCGTGCCTGCACAGAGAGTTGACAGCGCTGAGAGTTCAACCAAACGCAGACTATTAAATGGACCACGGAGGGAACAGCAAACGGAGTGTGCAGAAAGGCGGTTAGATCATGAGCACTAGCATGATTTAATCAATGAGCCCTGAACTTGGGCTCGTTGATTAAATCGGGCTAAGCGCAAGGATCTGCCTTTCGGAACACGTTCTAGCAATAGAAACGTCGTTCAACCATATTCTAATTACCCTGTTACGTCAGGCAGACGTCAATTGCCAAGGATGTGTTAGCATCCTGATGAGAGTGAACGAGTGTGAGATTGACACGTGCTGAAACGTGTTCGCCCGAGGCAAATGTCTAAGGCTAAGTTAACAATAACAATCAATAAATCAAAGTTCGATTTATTAATCGCTATTGTTAGCTTAGCCTACGACATCTAAGCGCCTTGTCTCGCACTCTTCAAATAAAGGTGGTACCGCGGAAAAAATAAATCCGTCCTTGTAACGTTAAGTCGTTATGTGGGCGGATTTTTTTGTTACTTAAATTTGGAGGAATTCATATGATGGAACTTAAGCGATGGCAAAATCAGGTGGAACTAAAATAGACTTTTAGACTAAAAAGAGGACAACGTGATGAAACCTGAATTAGAAGAATTAAAAAAATATAGCTCCCAGTACAAATATGTGCCATTAATGCTTGAATTTAAGATGCCCCAATTTGATACTTATCAAATTACAGATTATTTTGATCGTGCGCAACAACATGTTTCACAACTGACAATTAATGATCGAGACCATAATAAATTTACGTATTTGGTAACTAAACCATTGCAGACCATTAAAGTTTATTCGGATCATTTATTGGTTAATCAACAAATTATTCATCAAAATCCACGCGATTATTTGAGTGAGCTACTAACTAGATATAAAACACCCAAGTTACCAGGATTTCCACCATTCAGCGGTGGCATTAGTGGTTATTTTGCTTACGAATATGCTAAGACAGCCGTTTCCAAATTAGCTCAGTTGCCACCGTTAAAAGATAGTCAACCATTGGCTCAATTGTTACTGGTTGATGAAGTAATTGTATATGATCATCAACAACAAGTGTGCCAATTAATAAAATTGATTGAGTTAGCTAATATGGGCAGGAATTATAAAAAAGCAGTTAGCAGGCTTACTGCAATAAAAAAAGAGATCTTAACAATTCATAAGCATTTACTTCAACCCTACCAACAACACACAAATTTTGCACCCCAGCAGTCGTTAACTCGATTTGAACATGGGGTTGAACAAGTTAAGCAAGATATTCGTAATGGTGAGATTTTTCAGTTAATCTACTCGAATCCACAAATTGCACGCTCAAGTGGTAGCTTAATTTCAGTAGCACAGCAACTGGCAAATGATAATCCTTCGCCGTATCAATTTTATTTTCATCAAGATGACTATCAGGTGGCAGTGGCCTCACCAGAAACGCTAGTAGCACGACAAAATGAACAACTGTTGACGTATCCATTAGCGGGAACTCGTCGCCGAGGACGTGATGGAAAAGAAGACCAAGCATTTGAACGCGAATTGACTACCAGCGTTAAGGAACTATCTGAGCATAATATGTTGGTTGATTTAGGTAGAAACGACTTGGGTCGAGTTAGCCAAATTGGTTCGGTTAAAGTAACACAACATGCACAAATCTTAAAGTTTTCGCAGGTAATGCACCTAGGATCGACTGTTGAGTCACAGGCAAAGCCAGATTTATCGGCGCTAGAATTGTTGGATGCTGTTTTTCCAGCTGGAACGCTGTCGGGCGCCCCTAAAGTTAGGGCAATGGAATTGATTTACCATTATGAACAAATTACACGAGGAATTTATGGTGGCTGTTTTGGTTATTTTGATTTTAACGGGGATGTCGATATGGCGATTGGAATTCGGCTAGTATATAGTCAAAATGGGCGCACAGTAGTTCATAGTGGCGCTGGAATAGTGGCTGATAGTAATCCGAAACATGAGTATCAAGAGTGCTTTAACAAGGCACGGGCTGTAAATTTAGCGGTTCAGAAAGTGAGTGATTAGCATGCGAGTATTGATCGATAATTATGATAGTTTTACGTACAATCTGTATCAGTTAATTGGTGGATTTGACGCTGATTTAATGGTGGTTAAAAATGATGAAATAAGTTTGGCGGAATTAATCCAACTAAATCCGACTGGATTGATTTTATCACCAGGCCCAGGTCGACCAGAGGATGCAGGAATTAGTCTAGAAGCAACTCGGTATTTTGCTGGTAAAGTTCCAATTCTTGGAGTTTGTATGGGATTAGAAGTAATCTGCGAGGCGTTTGGTGGGCGATTAACATATGCTCGAAATTTAATGCATGGCAAAATAGATGAAGTTGTTTTAGATAATCATGATCCGTTATTTGAGAATTGTAACCCCCGGGTTAATGCTGCTCGCTATCATTCGTTGGTGGTTGATCGACAAACCCTACCAGAACAGCTACAGATCACTGCTTATTCAAATGATGGGGATATAATGGCCTTATCACAACCACAGCTGGATGTTTATGGGGTTCAATTTCATCCTGAGTCCATTATGACGGATGCAAAGTTTGGACAGCAGCTGGTTAAAAATTTTCTCAAACTAAAAATTTTGCAAGAAAAAAAGTTGACAAATATCTCATAATGTTCTAATCTAGTTCTAATTTAATAATTCGTCCACAAACCGATGAAGTGGAGATCAAGATAGCCGTGCCTGCACAGAGAGTTGACAGCGCTGAGAGTTCAACCAAACGCAGACTATTAAATGGACCACGGAGGGAACAGCAAACGGAGTGTGCAGAAAGGCGGTTAGATCATGAGCACTAGCATGATTTAATCAATGAGCCCTGAACTTGGGCTCGTTGATTAAATCGGGCTAAGCGCAAGGATCTGCCTTTCGGAACACGTTCTAGCAATAGAAACGTCGTTCAACCATATTCTAATTACCCTGTTACGTCAGGCAGACGTCAATTGCCAAGGATGTGTTAGCATCCTGATGAGAGTGAACGAGTGTGAGATTGACACGTGCTGAAACGTGTTCGCCCGAGGCAAATGTCTAAGGCTAAGTTAACAATAACAATCAATAAATCAAAGTTCGATTTATTAATCGCTATTGTTAGCTTAGCCTACGACATCTAAGCGCCTTGTCTCGCACTCTTCAAATAAAGGTGGTACCGCGGAAAAAATAAATCCGTCCTTGTAACGTTAAGTCGTTATGTGGGCGGGTTTTTTTGTTACTTAAATTTGGAGGATGATCATATGACTGCACTTAAACGATGGCAAAACTTTAACTTGAATTACGCACAAACTAATAAACTAAAAATTGAAATGAGGAATCTACCATGATTGAAGCAGCAATTAAACAAGTAACTAATAACGAAGACTTAACTTTTGACCAAGCACAACAAGTAATGAATGAGATTATGAATGGGGAAACGAGTGATATTCAAATTGCCTCCTTTTTAACTGCACTGAGTATGAAACATGAAACTGCAGATGAAATTGCCGGGAGTGCTAAATCAATGCGCGACCATGCTGCAACTTTTAATGCCGGTGAGCAAGTATTAGAAATTGTTGGCACTGGTGGCGATCACGCCAACACTTTTAATATTTCGACTACCTCAGCAATTGTAATTGCAGCAGCTGGCGTTCCAGTTGCTAAGCATGGTAATCGAGCTGCATCATCTAAAAGTGGTGCTGCGGATGTATTAGAAGCGCTGGGCGTTAATATTAACTTAGAACCCCATCAAAGCGAAGAACTTCTTCAAAAAATTGGAGTTTGCTTCTTATTTGCCCAAGAATACCATCAAGCAATGCGGTTTGTTGCTCCAGTTAGAAAGACATTAGGAATTCGAACGATCTTTAATATTTTAGGACCATTAGCCAATCCAGCACACGCAACACAGCAATTATTAGGTGTTTACGATGCTAATCTACTCAAACCAATGGCACACGTATTAGATCAGTTGGGTGTAACAGATGCGATGATTGTCCATGGTCAAGATGGTTTAGATGAAATTTCTCTAAGCGCCCCCACCGATGTAATTGAATTACGACATGGTCAAATGACAGAATATACAATTGATCCTCGGGACTTTGGTTTTGAACTTTGTGACAAAGCAGATTTAGTTGGTGGGACTCCAGCGGAAAATGCGCAAATTTCACGCGACATATTACAAGGACAAAAAGGCGCTAAGCGCGAAGTTGTACTATTAAATGCTGGTGCTGCGCTACACATTGCTAAACCGGAACTTAGTTTACAAGATGGTGTTTTATTAGCACAACAATTAATTGATAATGGACAGGCAAATCAAAAGTTAGCAGAGTTAATTCAATTTACCAAGGAGGCCGTGGCATGATATTAGACCAATTAGTAGCAGCCACAGCTAAACGTGTTGCTAGGAGCAAGCAACGAATCTCTCTTGAGCAACTAAAAGGGCAGACAGAAAAATTGAAGATGAGCTCAGCACGACCATTTGAAACAGCATTAACCAATGACAACATGCACATTATTGCCGAAGTGAAAAAAGCCTCCCCATCCAAGGGCTTAATTGCGCAGGATTTTACTTACTTACAAATTGCACGCGACTATGAAGCGGCAGGGGCTAATGCAATTTCTGTTCTGACAGAAACAGACTATTTTCAAGGCTCGCTTGAATATTTAAAAGAAATTGCGCAACAAGTTAATATTCCGGTTTTACGTAAAGACTTCATTATTGATGAATACATGATTTATGAAGCCAAACTAGCAGGTGCCGCAGCAATTTTGTTGATTGTTAGAATTTTGACACCCCAACAGTTACGACAGTATTTGTTACTAGCTGATCAGTTAGGACTATCTGCTTTAGTTGAAGCTCATGATGAAGATGAAATTAAAACTGCACTGCATGCTGGTGCTAAAATTATTGGAGTCAATAATCGGAATTTGAAAGATTTTTCCGTTGATTTTGGTAATAGTGCTCGTCTACGGCAGTTTGTACCGGATGAGTGCATTTTCGTGGCTGAAAGCGGTGTTCAGACAAGAAAAGATACACAAACATTGCAACAAAATGGGATCACCGTCGCCTTAGTTGGGGAAACATTGATGCGTTCAAATAATAAGACAGAGCTAGTGCAGCAGTTAAAGGAGCCGATTGCAATTGACCAAAGTTAAAATATGCGGATTAAAAACATTAGCAGATGTAGCGGCAGTTAATGATGCTCAGCCAGAATTAGCAGGTTTTGTTTTTGCACCTAGTCAACGACAAATTAGTACAAAACAAGCTCAGTTATTACGGCAAAATTTATCTGCCGCAATTCAAGCAGTGGGAGTATTCGTTAATCCAACCTTGGCGCAGATTAAGCCACTAATAGAAAAAGGTATTATTCAATTAGTTCAGCTACATGGAGTTCAAGATCAAAAATTAATCACACAACTGCAGCAACTAGGAGTAAAGGTTATTCAGGCAGTTCAGTTAGAAACTGAGTTGGTAACGAATCCCGATTATGTAATGTTTGATGGAAGACAGCCGGGAAGTGGAACTGTTATTGACTGGCATAAAATCACTAAACCAGAGCAACCGTTATTTTTGGCTGGTGGATTAACCCCAACAAATGTTATTGACGGAATTGAGACTGTCATACCAGCCTTTGTTGACGTCAGCTCGGGTGTTGAAACTAATGGAAAAAAAGATGCAACAAAAATTATGCAATTTACCAGGAGGGCACATTATGCAAGAAATGAAATCAGAAACTAATCAAACTGGACGATTTGGCGAATATGGCGGGCAATATATTCCAGAAACGCTAATGAGTGAAATTGATCGGTTGACAGCAGCCTATAATCACTATAAAAATGATCCAGACTTTAAAGCCGAATTGAAAGATTTATTAATCAATTACGCTAACCGACCATCATTGCTTTACCATGCAAAAAGAATGAGTGCCGATTTGGGTGGAGCTCAAATTTATTTTAAACGTGAAGATTTAAATCATACTGGATCACATAAGATTAACAACGTGTTGGGGCAAATTCTATTGGCGAAAAGGATGGGGAAAACCCGAATTATTGCAGAGACTGGTGCTGGGCAGCACGGTGTGGCGACTGCAACCGTTGCTGCGTTAATGGGGATGGAATGTGAAATCTTCATGGGTAAACTGGATACCGAACGGCAAGCTCTGAACGTTTATCGAATGGAGTTGTTGGGAGCTAAGGTGCACGCGATCAGTACCGGTACGGGAACGCTGAAGGATGCGGTTAATGCCGCAATGCAAGAGTGGACTCGCCGAATGGATGATACCCACTATGTAATTGGTTCAACGATGGGACCACATCCATTTCCAACCATGGTACGCGACTTCCAGTCTGTGATTAGTAAGGAAATCAAAGCGCAGTTATTACAAGAGACTGGTAAACTGCCTGATGCAGTAGTGGCATGTGTTGGTGGTGGTAGCAATGCCATTGGCGCCTTTTATCACTTCATTGATGATTCTAGTGTGAAACTAATTGGCTGTGAAGCTGCAGGTAAAGGAATTCATACAGATCAAACAGCAGCTACCCTAGAAACAGGCCGGATTGGAATTTTTCATGGTATGAAATCATTATTCTGTCAAGATGACGACGGTGATATTGCACCTGTTTACTCGATTTCTGCGGGACTAGACTATCCGGGTATTGGACCAGAACATGCAGCCTTACAAGCACAAAAAAGAGTTCAATATGTTGGAATTACAGATGATGAAGCGGTTGATGCATTTGAATATATTGCGCAAACCGAAGGAATTGTTGCTGCAATTGAAAGCTCACACGCAGTGGCCTATGTTAAAAAATTAGCACCAACCATGCGACCAGACCAAATTATTGTCTGCAATCTATCAGGGCGTGGCGATAAAGATGTTGCTGCAATTGCCCGTTATCGAGGAGTTGACTTACATGACTAAATTACAAGAAGCATTTACTGGAGAAAACACATTTATTGGGTTCACTGTTGCTGGTGATCCTTCAATTGAAAAAAGTGTGGAATATGTTGTCGCAATGGCGAATGCCGGTGCGGATGTAGTTGAATTGGGTATTCCATTTAGCGACCCAGTTGCAGATGGTCCTGTCATCCAGGCTGCTGATCTGCGAGCATTTGCCGCTGGAATCACAACGGATAAGATTTTTGAAATGGTGGCTACAATTCGGCAACAAACTGATGTTCCACTCGTGTTTTTGTCTTACGCGAATAAGATTTTTGATTATGGCTACGATCGGTTTTATCAACGGTGTGAAGAATTAGATGTTAGTGGGACTGTAATTCCAGATTTACCCGTGGAAGAACGAGATGAACTAGTACCAATTGCGCAAAAGCATGGTGTTGCGGTAATTCCATTAGTAGCCCCAACATCTGGTGAACGAGTGGCAAAAATTGTGTCAGGCAGCCAAGGATTTATTTATTTAGTTTCATCGTTGGGAGTGACGGGGATGCGTGATAATGTTGCTAATGATTTAACGACCACGATTGAAAAAATCAAAGCAGTTACAGATACGCCGGTGGCGGTTGGATTTGGCATCCATACTCCAGAACAGGTTAAACAAATGAATCAAATTGCAGATGGGGCGATTGTGGGTTCTGGCATTGTAAAATTAATTGAAGAACAGCCGAATAATGCCACTGATGCAATCACTAAATATGTGCAAGAAATGAAAGGTTTGGCACAAGTTAAATAATCGAAATGTAATAATTACTAAATGGTAGCAAAAGTTTATCTTTTGAATTAAGCTGGTTAATAACAATTATTGAAGCTAAGTTTGAAAGGTAGGCAATCAAAATGCAACATGACTCTAACATTGGAATCAATGAGTATCACCGTTTATTTGGTCATGAGACTCATGATAACCGCGTTTTATTCGAGTTATTGACTGTTGCGGTCTTTCAAGCTGGGCTCAGTTGGCAGGTTGCTGCTGGTAAAATTCCAGTTTTTAGACAGGTTTTTGCGGATTTTGATTATCAAAAAGTTGCAGGTTTTGATGAACCTGAATTAGAAGCAATCATGCAACAACCGGAGATGATTAAAAATCCGCGTAAGATTCGGGCGATTATCAGTAATAGTCGTGCCATCATCAGGTTGGCACCTAAGTTTGCTGATCTCAACGATTACCTATGGCATTTTACAGAACAACAAGTTTGGGTGATGTCGATTGAACCTGATCAACCCTTAAATCAGCAATCCAGTTTGGGAACATTTGTGGCTAAAGATATGAAAAAACATGGATTTAAATTTGTCGGGCCAACGACCGTTCAGTTACTATTAATTGCTGCGGGAATCATTCAACGATTAGAAAAATAAGGTGTGCAGAAAACCGGCCGGAAGCAAGTGCTTTAACGTAATCGGTTCAAAAGTTAGTTTAGAAAGACAAGATAAGGAAACCCTCAAAATTGGATTTGTAGTCCAACCTTGAGGGTTTCAATTTGTCACGATGAGTTTGGTAATTATCAGTCTAAATATAGCTTTTGTAAATCTTTCATTTGATCTGCTGAAATCTCCAAATATTGATGCAAATAGTTGTTAACACTACCATATTGGTTGTCAATTTCTGCTAAAGCCGTGTTGATATAGTCTGGTGAAACTGTCGACAATGCGCGGGTGTTTTCCGCAAAGGCTGTGGATAAGCCTGCCTGTTTTATTTTTTTTATTCGGGACTCAACATAATTTTTAGTTACTGAGTTGGTTAATAGGTAATCTCTGATAATGGTTGGTCGATCGACATTGAGAGCACTTAATAAGAAAACAGCGCCCATGCCAGTGCGATCTTTACCAGCAGTACAGTGAAATAAGACAGCGTTGTGATCGCTATTGCCTAATAAATGGCTAAAGAAAGCTTGGTAGGATTTTTTGGCTTGAGGAGTGGTAACCATATCGCGATAGACATCCAACATATGATTATAACCAGCATCAGAGCTACCAGAATATTCGGCCATAATTTGTTCTTGGCTGTGAGACGCGTCTGTTTCATCGGTCTGGAAAACGGGCAACGACGTATATGCTGCTCCTAGTGGTACACGATCTGGCTGGGAAGTAATTTCTTCAGGAGCTCGAAAATCAAGGTCATACTTAACCTGTAGTCGGTCGAGAATATCTAAATCGTGTTGATCCAGCGTATTTAAATGACCAGAACGAATTAAGTGACCCCATTTAACCGTATGTCCATCGGTGGTAGTATAACCGCCCAAATCGCGGAAGTTATGACCATTTTGAATTGGTAGTAGTCGTGCATATTCCATTGTTAGCCCCATCCTTTATTTTTATCTAAGTACAATTGTACAGTGTTCAGCAAAAAAAATACAATGAAGCAGTTTAATAGTTATATTTAAGGGCTTTTGCGAGTAGTATTCCAGCTGTATAAGATCCAGTTGCATCCGGATGAAGACCGTCAGTATAAGATAGATGCCAGTCTTTGGTTTCAATCAATTGAATATTTCCCATTTGTTGCACTGTTGTTCTGAAAATGGGCGCATATGTTTGACTGAATGGAATCATGATACTGATTGGGACGGCGGGAAATAATATTTGGACTTGCTCGATAAACTTAGGTAAGGCTTGATTAAAATCCGATCGAGTAAAGTGGCGATCGTTGACACCAATATTAATAATGACACGGGTGGTTGGCTGTGATTGCCATTTTGTAGTTGCGTCGATATGGTCTAAAAAAACAGTTGCATTAGGGACCCCACCTGTACCAGGATTTAAAATTCCAGCAGCAGAATATGAAATACGGGTGGCGTCGAGATGTAGTTGGTCAGCACAAACAGCAACATAGTTGGATTCGGCCGCGTAATCAAACGAAGCGTGATGACCATTAATCCAGCATCCCGACGTAATTGAATCACCAATGAAGGTAACTGGTTGATTGTGCTTATTGGGCTTAATGATCGCAGTTTGGTCAACTGAGATCGACTTAAGAGCAAATCCTTGATTTCCAGTCCAGACTTCATCGAGATCGCTATTGCCAACCAACATTAATTCAACTGTATGTTCCTGTTCAGTTAGAGAAATGGATTGTGGCATCTGATTAGTTAAAAACCGTTGCCAGTTTTGATGATCAATGCGGACAGCAACGATTTGGCTTGGGCCAAATGGATTCCCATTATTAAAAAAATCGATGGCTAAAGTTAAACTATTACTGATGTCAAACTTAATTAATGAGCCCAGATTGGTGGAGTAAAGAGTGTCTACATGGTGAATTGGCTTAATGATCCAACGACCAATTAGGGAGGTTTTAGTTATGATTTGTAATGGGGATAATTTTTTAGTTAACAATGTTGTCTCCTTGAATATTAAAAAAAAGCTAAAGTAAGTAGTATTTTGTTTAACAAAAGCAGCTGTTAATTTTGTTTTGAGTAGTGTCATGGTAAAATGATGGGGTACTCTAGGAGGTGCACAATGAAATCTATCAAAAAAATTGCGGTAACGCTGGTGCTAGTACTAGTTGGAGCAATTGCTCTTCCAGCACTTATACAGCTACAAGCAGGTTCGGTTGCTCGCGCAGAAACAACCGATGCAAGTAGTAGCAGTTCAGCTGTCCAAACCAAGGCATTATCTAAGCCATATGTGGTTTACGGGGCGGGACTGGCTACTAGTGATCGATCGGATGTAGCGAGTGCATTAGGAGCTACTGATGATTATACTGCATTAACTTCAACAGCAAGTGATTATTCTAAATATATTAGTTCAGATGGAACAACAGATTCAGCAATGATTAGTTCAGTTTCACTAGCACCAGCGGATTCAGGTACTGGTGTAAAAGTTAATATTGTTAAGTACAACGGCGAAAGTAACATTACAAAGGTTACTGCTCAACAATATGCCATGGTTGCTACAATGGCTGGGGTCAATGATATTATTATTACTGTGACTGCCAATAAATCAGTGTCAGGCGAAGCGGCATTGACAGGTGTGTACAAGGCTTTGGCGGCTGATGGAATTACGCTAAGTTCTGAAAACACTTCTGCAGCTAACAGCGTGCTGGAAGCTACTCAACCAGCAATTGATCAGAACAGTGATGATAAAGGATATGCTGGTAAACTCATGGCGGCTGTTGGAACAGTATCAGCTGATTTGGCCAAACAACGACAAAATGATAATGAATATGCAACTAAGGCAGAGGTTCGTCAGATGTTGGATGAAGCGCTAGAGAAAAATAACGTCAGTTCTAAGACACCAGACAGTTCCAAAACATTGATTGTTAATGCATTGATTCAGGTTCAAAAAGCGCCTGTTTCAACATCGAAAACTTACATTAATAACGTCAATAATGTTGCTGGTTCACTAAAAAGTAGTGTCGGGGACGCGATGGCTAAATTAGGTGATTTTGCTAATAGTGCGGATGGTAAAGCCTTAATGGCTAAGTATGGAAATCTGTTTCAACGTATCTGGCAACGGATTGTTGAATTCTTTCAAGGAATCTTTTAGAGTGTGAACTAAGGCGATTAAAGGTCTAAGTGAACACATTTCAAAATAATATTCAGATAAACGCATTCAACCATAAGTAAGTGTAATTTCTAGTGAAAATAAAAAAACTGATAAGCGAAGCAATTCTACTAAATACTAGCAGAATTGCTTTTTATTTAACCGGTATGTAGTAAAATATGGTCAATTAAAATAAAAAAGGGGACGTAGATTTTGAAAGCAATTGGATTTTATGAAGGAACAGTTTCGGCTAAAGATCAGCAATTTACTCAAATAGAAACAGAAAAGCCAATTCCCACTGGCCAAGATTTATTAGTAAAAATCACAGCAGTGTCGGTTAATCCAGTTGATACAAAAGTCCGGCAAGCTACAGCAAAGCAAGTTAATTTGAAAATTTTAGGATATGACGCAGTGGGGATAATTGATACAGTAGGACCTGCAGTTGAGGGTTTTAAAGTTGGTGATCGGGTGTTTTATGCGGGTAGTAATCAGCGTGATGGTTCAAATCAAGAATACCAATTGGTAGATTCAAGAATTGTAAGCTTGGCACCACAAAAACTAGATGATGCTGACGCGGCCGCAATGCCACTGACAATGTTAACGGTCTATGAATTAATCTTTGAAAAGTTTCAAGCTAAGTATGAAACCAACGCTAATCGTGGTAAAACAATGCTCATCATAAATGGTGCGGGTGGTGTGGGTTCAATTGCAATTCAGTTGGCCAAATGGGCTGGCTTTAAGGTGATTGCAACCGCCTCAAGACCAGAAACTGTGACCTGGGTAAAACAAATGGGAGCCGATTTAGTGGTCAATCATCGTGAAAACTTATGGGATCAATTGGGTGACCAATATGCTAATCAAATTGATGATATTATGATTTTACATTCTACTGAGAATTATTTTGATGTTGCTGCAAAACTAGTACGACCGTTAGGACATGTTGGTTCAATTGTAGAAACAAGCAAACCTGTTGAACTGGGAAAACTAAAGGACAAGGCCGTTAGCTTTGACTGGGAATTTATGTTTGCCAAGGCTAAGTACGGTGTTGATCTTGATTCACAGGGAAAAATTTTGAATAAACTAGCCCAGTTGTTGGATGACAATCAAATTGTAACAACTCGCACTGAAACTCTTAATTCAATTTCAACAGAAACGTTAAAACAAGCGCATGAACGTGTTGAGTCAAACCGGATGGTTGGAAAAATAGTAATTACAGGTCCCTTTGCATAGTTTAAAAAAATAGCAATGACTTGAAAATTTCAAGTCATTGCTATTTAGGTTCACCTATAAAATTAATTTATCATGGATAGGTATTAGTTAATTAATGTCAAAGCGTCGCCATCTTCAATGGTAATTTTTTTGCCGCCACCTTGGCTAATTAAGCCTTGGTCTTCAAAATCCTTAAGCTTGCGACTAATTGTTTCAGGAGTGGTTCCAAGATAAGTAGCTAAATCTTTTTTCTTTAATGGTAACTTGAATGTAGTTACCTGCATCCCTGCTGCCGTTTCAACTAAATAGTCAGCTAACCTTGACTCAATTGAAGAGGTTGTAGCTTGCGTAGTTCGTTTTTCCAACTTTGACAGCCGATTACCAAATTCATTGAGCAGATTGATGCTAATACTAGGATATTGCATCATCAATTTTTGAAAATCAGAGCGTTCAATCTGGCAAACTGCAGTTGGTAACAATGCTTCACCAAAAGATTGCCGAGTTGCTTGCGAAAATAGAGCTGATTCGCCCTCAAAGTCCCCGGTTTGTAATAAATAAAGTAACTGTTCTTTCCCATTTTCTGCTAACTGGTAAACTTTGACTTGGCCACTAGCAATAATCATTAGTGCATCAAGTGAATCTCCGGCAGAAAAAATGGTTTCACCAGGCTGGTAATGATGTTGATGAACAATTGATTCAATTGTTTTCTTGTCTTCGTGAGTTAATTGATCAAACAACGGAACTAACGATATACATTCATGCTCTAAACTCATTTTGTACCGCTCCTTTAAGTTACATTTGGATTTAGAATAGCACTATTGGATTAAAAAGGCTAAGAATGTGACCGGATTTTAGTGGGTGAGGTGTTGGTTATAAAAAATGTACTTACTGCCGTAGGCATCGAAATGTGGATACTTGCACTCCGGGTTTTGAAACGTGCGATCAACTGCAAAAGTTTCCATGTAACATCAAAAAAGATAAAACCAGATTCAAAAAGCGAATCCGATTTTATCTTTTTTCACGTTACACTACAACTTTAGTACGCGGTTGATCCCACTCTGTTTTGAAACGTGCTCATAACTGTAAAAGTTTCCATGTAACAACAAAAAACATAGTACCTTTCAAAAACCGAAGGATACTATGTTTTTTATCGTTACATTCCAACTGCTACTCGCAGTTGTTCGCACTCTACTTGTTGTATGCAGCCGTGAACAAATCAACAATATCTTGTTGATTACCAATTCTTGGATTTGAACCTGCGTTACCATCTCGTAATGCGTTCTTGGCTAGTAGTTCAAAATCTTCTGGTTTAGCACCTAATTCTTTAACAGTTCTGATGCCAACCTGTTTTGAAATTCGTTCCAATGCATCAATTGCTTTTTGTGCGGCATCCCAAACATTTAGCCCATCAATGTTTTCGCCCATGAAGCGAGCAATATCAGCGAATCGCTCTGGCGCAGAGATCATATTCCATTTCTCAACAGTTGGCATTAATGCTGCACAACATTCGCCGTGTGGAGCATCATATTGACCACCTAATTGATGTGCCATGGCATGAACATAACCTAGATCAGCATTATTAAATGCCATTCCAGCTAATAGTGATGCCTCAGCCATCTTAGTCCGTGCCTCGACGTTATGACCATCAGCGTAAGCTTGTGGTAAATACTTACTGATCAGTTTGATGCCTTGGATTGCCTGGGCATCGGTGATGTCGTTGCGGTGGGTAGAAACATAAGATTCAACACAGTGTGTTAAAGCGTCCATTCCCGTAGCAGCAGTCATTCCCTTAGGAACTTCCAGCATTAACAATGGATCGTTAAATGAAACTAGTGGAACGTTACGCCAAGAAATAACAACAAATTTTAATTTAGTTTCTTCATTAGTGATTACGGTATGTCGAGTAATTTCACTAGCAGTACCGGCAGTTGTGTTAACCGCTAGCAGTGGTGGCAATGGATTAGCAAGAGTGTCAATACCAGCTAGTTTAGTGATATCATCACCATTTGTCAGTACAATACCAATCCCTTTGGCACAATCATGTGATGAGCCACCACCAACGGAAATGATACTGTCACAACCGTTATCTAGGTAAACTTTTTTACCCTCTTGAACATTTCTAACCTTGGGATTTGGTTCAACATTGTCGTAAAAAACATAGTCAACGCTAGCAGCTTTTAGTGAAGCTTCAGTTTGTTTGACAGGCCCGTTTTCCATATTGCGTAAAAAATTATCGGTCACAATCAACGGTTTATGCATACCTAAAATTTTAGCACGATCACCAATTTTTTTAATTACGCCAGGTCCGAAAAAGTTAACGTTGGGCATCATGAAATCTGTATTGGGTTCTACCATAATAAATTCCTCCATGAAATTAAAGAGTTTGAAAAATAATTCACAATTAGAATCAAAAAAATAAATTTCGGAGATTTATTTTAACTAATTGATCTTATTTTTCTTGTTCGTTTCATATTGTAAATGTATCGATTACATTTTTCAAGTCTTTTATTATCAAGGAATAAGTAAGCCTGACTTGTATTTAATAACCAAACTGTAAATGATTTACTGACGATTAAAACTGAAATACAATTTAATTGTGCACTGCTACACGTTTTCAATTGCATTCCAAAAATTTAATTGAAAATACCCGGGCTCAGCTAAATGTGCTAAACTGGGATTATTAAAATTTTATGAGGGAGATCGCAGGACGATGAAACATTATCGCTTTACACGGCTTAGCTTAGGCTGGCAAATCGTGATTGGCTTAGTTTTAGGAATTATAGCTGGAGGAATTTTTTATCATAATAATGCTGCCATCACGGTAATGCAAAATTTGGGTACGATGTTCATTAGTTTGATTCAAATGATTGTATTACCGATTGTAGTTTCGTGCTTAACGGTTGGGATTGCCAATATGGGCGATATTCATAAACTTGGTCGAATTGGCGGTAAAACGTTAATTTACTTTGAAGTTATGACCACGATTGCTATTGCTTTAGGTTTAATTGTTGGGAATATAACTCACCCGGGAACTTTTATTGATATTCATCAACTTAAAAGTACAGATATATCTCAGTATGTGACAACAGCAAAGTCTGCATCCCACACTGGTATTTGGTCAACAATTATGGGAATTATTCCGACCAATTTTTTCAAATCACTAGCAGCAGGGGATATGATGCCTGTTATTTTCTTCTCAGTTTTCTTTGGTTTGGGAACAGCTGCAATTGGTAAGCGAGGCCAAATTATTATCGATTTTTTGCAGGCCGTTTCTGAAGTAATGTTCAAGGTGACAAACTGGGTCATGAAGTTTGCACCAATTGGTGTGTTTGGTTTGATTGGAATGACAGTTGGTGAAATGGGTTTTAGTGCCTTAGCACCGTTGGGCCTGTTTGTTATTATTGCATATGCCACGATGATTATATTTGTGGTAGGGGTTATGGGCATCGTTGCTCGCATATTTGGGTTTAAATTTTGGACGTTAATGAATGTTATTAAAGATGAAATTGGAATTGCATTTTCGACCGCTAGTTCGGAGGGTACATTGCCACGCTTGATTGATAAAATGCAAAAGTATGGTGTTAGCAAGGGAATTGTTTCATTTGTTATTCCAACTGGTTATACGTTTAACTTGGATGGGTCAGCAATTTATCAGTCATTAGCAGCGCTATTTTTAGCACAAGCATATGGTATCCATTTGGCATTGGCTCATCAGATTACATTATTGGTAGTTTTGATGATTACATCCAAAGGGATGGCAGGAGTACCCGGGGCATCATTTGTTGTCTTGTTAGCCACAGTTTCAACGATTGGCGTGCCGATGTCTGGACTAACCTTTATTGCAGGGATTGATCGGTTTGTTGATATGGGACGCACGGCGGTCAACGTGGTTGGGAATTCTCTGGCCACGATGGTAATTGGTAAGTCTGAAAATGAGTTTGATGAAGAACAAAATGCGAAGTATTTGGCTGAATTAAAGTCATAAAGGAGCGTGAACTAGTTGGCAACAGAAAAATTATTACCGCGTGATCAAGTGCCTGAGCAGTTAAAATGGAACTTGAAGTTGTTGTTTGAATCTGATGAAGCAATGAAAGCTGCATTACAAAAGACGTTGCAACGAGTAGCTGAGTTTACGCAATTAAGCGGTCATGTTGGGAGTAGTGCTGCCAATTTGCTGGCAGCATTACAGTCCGACAAGTTGATCAATGAAGAGTTAGAACGTGAATATGTATATGGTTTTTTACGTCGTGATAGTGATACAACAAAGGGACAAGCAGCAAGTCTATACGGTGAGGTAGCCAATGCATTGAGCCAAGTTAGTGCTAAAATGGCTTTTCTGGAACCGGAAATTGTAGCAATCGACGAAACTGAATTAGTCCAATACTTGGCTGACGAGCCTAAATTGGGTGAATTTAAGTTTATGCTGACAAAAATTCGTCAACAAAAAGCACATATTTTATCAGATAAAGAAGAGCAGTTGTTGGGTAGGGCAAACAAATCATTAGATGCCGCCGATGATATTTACAACACACTTAATGATGCAGATTTAGATTTTGGAATGGTTCATGATGACAATGGCAATGGCAATGAGGTTCCATTGACACATGGAAATCGTAGTCAATTCACTGAATCACAGAATCGCGATGTTCGTCGGGAGGCTACGTTAGCATATGAAAAACCATATCATAACCTACGGAATACATTTGCCCAGACATTAAATAGTTTTATCAGTTCACAAAATATGCAAGCTGAGGTTCGACATTATCAGAGTGGACGTGAAGCAGCGTTGAGTGGTGAACAAATTCCTGAAAGTGTTTATGACACGCTGGTTAAAAGTGTGAATGAACATCTACCGCTGCTTCATCGTTGGTATGCTTTAAAGAAAAAAGTGCTCCATCTTGATCCATTTTATAAATATGACATTAATGTCCCGTTGGCTGGTCAAGATTTATTAAAAACTACGTTTGAACAGGGAAAGGAAATGACCCTGGACGCGTTATCAGTTTTAGGTCCGGATTATGTTGCAGGGTTAAAACATGAGTTTAATGAACGCTGGATTGATGCTGCTGAAAATAAGGGTAAGCGCTCTGGTGGCTATCAGGTTAGCGTTTATACTGCCAACCCGTTTATCTTGTTAAACTGGACGGATAAGCTTTACAGTACGTATGTGCTAGCGCATGAATCAGGTCATGCAATGCATAGCTATTTCTCACAACAAAACCAGCCATCAGAATATGCGGATGCACCAATTTTCTTAGCTGAGGTTGCCTCAACGTTTAATGAAAATATATTGACAGATTACTTATTAGAAAAGTATGCGAATGATAAGCAAGCGTTAATTTTCATTTTAGAGCAATCGATTTCTGGTTTTGTCGGAACGATTTATCGACAAACCCAATTTGCGGAATTTGAGCATCAGGCATATCAAGCAGAGCAAAATGGTCAGACACTTACAGCTGATTATTTAGATCAAATAAATGGTGAGCTGGTCAATAAATATTATGGCCCGGCGGTGACGGAATCTGGCACGATAACACAAAGTTGGGCTTATGTTCCTCATTTTTATATGAATTACTACGTTTACCAGTACGCGACATCATGGGCAGCCGCAACCGCGTTGTCTCAGGGAGTTTGGCAACATGATGATCATGCACTAGAAAATTACCACAAGTTTCTAAGCGCAGGTGGTTCAGACTACCCCATCGAAATCTTAAAACAAGCAGGAGTAGACATGACAAATGATCAGTACCTAGTGAGAGCATTTGGGGTGTTTGAAAAGAGATTGAATGAGATTGAAAAATTATTAAGAGCGTGACCAACCGCGATTAGAAGTCGTAGTATAACGTAAAAAAACTAGTTACATGGGTGTGAACTGTGCACCCATGTAACTAGTTTTTTTGGGTTATACGGAGACTTCTGCGGTTGGTAAACGCGTTTCGGCAATAAAAATGGAAAGGTGGATATTAAATCAAGAGAGTTTGGATCGTTTTTGGGTTATACGGAGACTTCTGCGGTTGGTAAACGCGTTTCGGCAATAAAAATGGAAAGGTGCATATTAAATCAAGAGAGTTTGGACCATTTTTGGGTTATACGGAGACTTCTACGGTTGGTAAACGCGTTTCAACAATCACTGTAATTAAAATCAAATCAGGTTAATAAAAATGTGCAAGAAAAAAGGCCTTAGTTAATCAACCAAAGTCTAACTTTCAATCTGTTTGTCTTCAAAATCTAATCCACGTCGTTCCACACTAGTCGTAAACACAATTTGCGTACTTGTTTTACCATATCGTTGCAGACCATTTACAAAATTATCTAAGGCGGCTGTAGTTTCAAATACGACTTCAAGTAGTTCAGAATAATCTCCAGTAACACAGTTGCATTCTAATACGTTTGGAATGGAACTGACATATGGATAAAATTCTTTTTTTTGTGTTGGTTCTAGCTGCAATCGAATAAATGCTTTAACATGATATGACAACTTTTCATAGTTAACGGTCGTTTGATAGTTGGCAATTACGCCTTGTTTTTCAAGCCGGTTAATCCGAGCGGCGATGGCGGGAGAAGAAATAAAACACTGTTCTGATAGTGTTTTTAAAGAAACACGGGCATTTTTTTGTAATGCGTTCAAAATTTTACGATCAATTTGGTCCATCTAACCACTCCTTTTTTTCTTTGATCTATTTTACCACGGTAATGGTGAACAAAATAATTAAAATCTCCTACATTGAAGGATAATTTAAACCTTTCAGTGTAGGAGATTATTTACTTAAGCTGTTTGAATGCTTGAGAGTCCACTAACATTATTACTACGTTCAATGAAGTTAGCGAACAGAGCCTGGGATTCCTGATTATGTTTAAACATATTTTCAGGATGCCATTGAACTCCTAGAATCTGGGTATTTAACTTAGATTCCACGGCTTCGATGACACCGTCATCTGATTTAGCAACAGTCTGCAGCGAAGGAGCAAGCTGATGGAGTGCTTGGTGATGACGCGAGTTGACATAACTTCTTTCGCCAATCAGTGATGACAACATACTACCACTTTGAATATTAACGTGATGGGTTGGCAAATTACCTGGAGCCTGTTGGTTGTGTTTTAATTTTGCTTGAGGATCTTCTGATAAATCTTGATACAAAGTACCACCTAGAGCGACATTTATGACTTGCATCCCACGACAAATACCCATGACAGGTTTCCCTGCTTTGATTGCTGCCTTTAGTAATGCAATCTCAAACAGATCTCGTTTACGATAAGTTTCACCGAGATTATAATGCGGTTCTTCATTGAAGAAGGTTGGGTCAATGTCAAAGCCTCCCAACATTAATAAACCGTCAAATAAATCAACATAACTAGGTGCGTCTTCTGGATCAATCGAAGGCAAGATAATTGGAATTCCACCGGATTTAGTGACTGCTTGAATAGCTGGATCTGGTGCGAATTCTGCGTTTCTTTCATTAATGATATTCGTAGCTTCCGTAAACGTGTCGGCTGGCATTGCAATCCTTGGTTTCATGTATGTAATCCTCCCGTAATTAAACTGAGCGCAATATGTAAAGTCTGAATTGGAGAAATTGTATGCTAAAACCAAATTATTGTCAATAAAAATGGCTGTTCTCTGGTAATTACACGAACAATCTTTTACTTTTTGGTTAAATAGCACTACAGTAGGAGCGTAAATAAATTTAGGGGATGGAAAAATGACAACACGCCAATTAGCACAACAGATTTTAAATGTGATTGATGTAGATTATCAGATTACTGAGCGTAGTAACGAACTTGATATTGAAATTGAACAAGAAAAAGTTGATCGTCGCCCCAGTGACGAAGTTAAAACAGAGATCGAAAGAGAGTTTGGTAAAACAGATCTAAACTACAATGTTAGTGCAGAAAATTTGTCAGTTACTGATAAATTAAAATTAACCGTTCAAAAATAATACCCAAATATTAAAAAATGTTAAAGTTTTGTCCATTATAGATATTTATTATCCAATTCGCTTGAATTTTATTAATAAACCAGTAGAGTTAAAGGGGTTTTATTTTTAATAAAGGGGATTTAAAAATATGGACGAAGAAAATCAATTGTTTGATGCATTTATTAAATCGTATTTGTACTCACTTAAATACTTGCAAGACTTTATTTCCGCACCGGCGGCAGAGTACGGTATTTCGTTTGATCAATTTTTGATAATGCGTGAGGTTAGCGAGGCAAAAGGGGAAATCACTTTAATGAATGTAGCAGAATCACATCGAGTATCACGATCTGCTATTTCACGTCAAATAAGTGGTCTACTTGGTAAAAAATATGTATTGCAACAAATTGATCCTCATGATCGTCGCCGTAAAATTTTAGAGCTAACTGCTGACGGTAAAAAAGTGGAAGCCAAACTAATGGAAGTTGGTTTGGCTCGCGCCCGAAAATGGATCGAAATTTTTGGTGTGGAAAAATTGGGAAAAGTTTTGGAATTTATTAAAGAATTTACGCAAGAGGTTGTTACTAAAGAGCCTAGCTACTTCGCCGAACGTAGTGGTGAACATAAGGATTAACAAAATAGAGATAGTTTGGATTCATAATCTATGAGTCCAAACTATCTCTATTATCATTAATTAGGGTAATTTATTTTTTTGGATGTTACTGAAGCAATAATTGATAAGCGAATCTTTTGGCTGAACCAGCATGCATGTAAATAATTCCACGATAATCAAAGCCATTTGTAGTGATCACATGCTGCATGCCGAGATTATCCGGATGAGTGTCGATTCGAACATCATGGTAGCCGAGTGTTCTAGAAACGGTTAACAGCCCTGAAATTAATTTTTCAGATAAATGCTGGCCACGAAATTCACTTGATAGTGCAATTCGATGGATGGCGGTGTAGCGTGCTTCGATTCCATTTAGCCATGAACCATCTTCAATTTTTAAATAATTTAAATCAATTCCCTGCCATAAAGCAGCTGTTCCAGCAATTTTACCATCGATGATTAAGACATAGGTAATTTCATTTTTAACATCATCAGCTAAATTTTGGTCAGATGGATAACCATCTTGCCACTGATCGACACCTTGTTTTTTGAGATACGCTTTAGCATCAGCAATGATTTTTTTAATTTCTGGTAAATCTTCGTTAGTTGCCTGACGGATATAAGTTACAGACATAAAAACACTTCCTTTTCTTACAGCAATGTGAAAGATTATAGCGCATTTTTTATGTCGAATCAATGCGATGGATATAAATGGTATTTCAAAGATAAGTTGACTATAATTAGCCTAAAGATGAATATGTTCGAAACGGCCTAACTTAACGTATAACAGTTAACTGTTTCAGTTCACACTTTTTAAATAATAGGAGGTCAATATGAAAATATTAGTAATTGGTGCCCACGGTAATGTGGGACAAAAATTAATTCGTATTTTAAGTGCTCAAGGCGATCAGGTATTAGCCGGTGTGCGTGATCCAGCACAGTTGGCAGATTTACATGATGAAAATATTATTCCAACTAAATTTGACTTAGAACAACTACCTGACACATTAGCGCAAAAAATGATTGGAATCGATGCGATTGTATTTACAGCCGGGTCAGGTGGTAAAACAGGCGCCGATAAGACAATGCTTGTTGACTTGGATGGCGCTGTAAAAAGTATGCAAGCGGCACAAATTGCTGGGGTGCAGCGTTTTGTGATTGTAAGTGCGTTATATACTGATGATCGGCAGAAATGGGTTGGCGATATGCGTCCATATTATGCAGCAAAATACTATGCGGATCAGTGGTTAATAAATCAAACAAACTTAAACTATACAATTGTTCGACCAGGTGGATTAACTAATGATGCTGGTACTGGGCTAGTTCAAATTGATGCAGAACAAGATGTTGCTGGTAGTGTTGCACGTGAAGATGTGGCTAAAGTAGTTGCTGCTTCATTACACAATAGTAAAACGGCAAAACGAGTTTTCAATCTAATTAGCGGTGAAAAATCAATTGATGAGGCACTAAATGAATTATAACGTGTACAGTTTCACTAGATTTAATGGTACAATGTAGTTATTAAATTGCATGTTGTGAAGGGATGATTAATTTATGGATCAAGTCTATGAAAACATTTTAGTACCAGTTGATAGTTCACAAGAAGCAAAGTTAGCGTTAGAAAAAGCCGTAGCAGTTGCCAAGCGAAATAATGCGCATATTGATTTATTAAATGTGCTTGATACGCGATCAGTAACCTATAATTATGCAGGGATGTCTGATGGTAGTATTACGTATCAGTTAGTTAATGAGTCAAAAGAATATTTAAATCGACTTGTTGAGCATTTACGCTCCACTGATAGTTTTACGAATGTTGATATTCATATTCGGTTAGGCAATCCTAAGACTGTTATCGCATACGACTTTCCAAAGGATCATAAGCTTGATTTGATCATGATGGGTGCTAGTGGCCTATCAACGATGCAGCGAGCTGTGATGGGGTCAGTGACATCATTTGTTAATCGTAATGCAATTGTGGACGTTTTGGTTGTTCGCACAACGGTTCAAAACGAAAAGATTGAAGATAAAAAGTAAAGCGCAAATAAACGCGTCTAGGGACATTAGTGTACTGTAAATGAAGTGGTCAAACATGGTTAAAGTACAATCATGTTTGACCACTTCATTTCTTTTGCCTTTTTCTGCTATTTCAGATATGATATCAGTATCTTGAAATGGAGGGATATTTATTTTAACAATCCGTAAAGCAGAACCTGAGGATGCGGGACAGATAGTGCCACTGATGTCTTTAATTTATGACGAAATGGAATTGACGGAATTCGAGTCAGTTCCAGACGAGGATCCTCAGCAGATGATCAGGAACGCCTACGAACGCCGGGCGCTCCTTGGATATATTGCCACTACATTAGTTGCCGAAGTTGACGACAAGGTAGTCGGGATGGCGTTCGCATATCCGGATACAAATGAAACTGCGGTTAATCGTGTTTATGAGCAAGCTGCTCAAGAAATACCTTCAATCAGTGATGTTGATTTCTTTGCTGATCCGGAAGCGTTTGACGATGAATTTTACTTGGACTCATTAGCAGTCGATGATAATTATCGGGGGATGGGAATTGCTACTAAACTAATTCGGGCAATTGCTGACCATGCAGCAGATTTAGGCTATCCTACGTTAGGACTAAATGTAGATACTTTAAATCCACTCGCAGAAAAGTTGTATCGTCGACTAGGGTTTAGGGGCGCTGGTCAGATTATGATTGGTGATCATCATTATCGTCACTTACAGGTTTCAACCGCCCAAAAAGTGTTGGTTTAATGTAATAAAAAACTTAAAATGAAATTGGTAGGCCTGAAAACTATTCGTTTTTAGGCCTTTTAATGTGGTATTTTTATGTCAGTTCTGATAATCTAGTCTCATTGAACTATTATTCCCTACATAATTATTAGTTTTTAAATATACATAGAAAAGCGGTGCACTAAATGAACACTACCATGAGAAAAATGAAATGGATGTTGCCAGTTGTTTTGCTGATTGGCTTTATTATGCGTTCTCCTATTACGACATTGCCATTGATGTTAAAAGAATTGGCAACCAATTTACATGTTGCGCAAAGCCAGCTTGGAATTTTAACGACTTTACCGCTGATCATGTTTTTATTGTTTTCTAACTTTGCTTCTGGTTTATTGAATCTATTAGGGTTTAAAAAAGCAATGATGGTTGCAATCGGTACTCTAGTGGTGGGTTCATTTCTGCGATTAATCATTGCCATGCCAACAATGCTGTTGGGAACTTGTTTGATTGGCGCGGGGATTGCTCACCTAAATGTGTTTATGCCATCACTAGTAACAGCATACTTTCCTAATCGGATCGGGCTGTATACAACGTTATATTCGTTTGCTATGATTTTTGGTAATGCAATTTTTAATTTGATTACTGCGCCAGTTATACAGATGTGGGGCTGGAAATCAATGATGTGGTTGCTCGTGATTGTACCGGTGCTAGCGTTGACAGGGTGGTTACTTGTAACTACATGGTTGCCTGAAAAAATTAGCCGTACGGATATAAAAAGACACGTAAAAAGTGATCTGCATGTCTGGAATAATAAACGTGCCTGGCCGTTTTTATTGACGTTTGGCGGACAAGCAACATTGAGTTACACGTTTAGTGCTTGGATGCCTGCGTTAATGGATTATCATCGTGTTCCCGCTGGGATTATTGGTGTGATCACTGCTTCATTTGCGTTAATTGGGTTACCAATTTCTATTTTTTTGCCGCAATTGTTAGTAGTTTTCAAACGGCGAGGGAAAAAGATTTTAATTTGGTCAGCTGGTTTGTGTGGCATGGCTGCGGCTGGAATGTTATTTGTTCAGAATACATCTTCTGTTACTTTTTGGATGCCAGAAAGTTTACTAATTGGTTATGCTATTGGTGTATTTTTTATTTTTGATATGACGATGTTTGCTGTAAAAACGGATAATCCCTACGCAACAGCAAAATTGTCTGGGATGGCTCAAGCGGGTGGGTACTTAATGTCTGCTTTCGGTCCGTCACTGTATGGAGTGGCGTTTGCTGCTAACCCAACTGGAAATTTACAAAATAGTGTTTACATGGTGCTAGTTTTGCTTGCTTTGGTTTCGAGCTTGGTTATTGTTCAAATAGAAAAAGTGTGATGAATAGTTCAAATGGTAGTAACTAAAACGCGTTATCGGTTAAATGTCTAAAAATAATAAAGAAGTCCAATCCCGAAATATATCAGGATTGGACTTTTTTATTCTAAAACTACGTAAAAGACGCAGCTAGAAGTATTCTATTGTTCTTCGTACCATGAATAGTGGAAACTACCTGGACGGTCGTTTCGTTCATATGTGTGAGCACCAAAGTAGTCACGTTGTGCTTGAAGAAGGTTAGCAGGTAACACTTCAGCACGATATGAGTCGTAGTAAGTTACTGCAGCACTTAAGCTTGGTACCGGTACGCCAGCTTTAACGGCTAAGGCAACTACGTCACGAATTGATTCTTGGTATTTAGCAGCAATGTCTTTAAAGTATCCATCTAATAACAAGTTAGTTAACTTAGGATCTTTATCAAAGGCATCTGTAATACTTTGAAGGAATTGAGCACGAATAATGCAGCCTTCACGCCAGATTTGAGCTAGTTCGCCAAATTTAAGGTTCCAGTCATATTCTTCTGAAGCAACTCGAAGTTGTTCGAAACCTTGGGCATAACTCATGATTTTACCAAAGAAGAGAGCTTGACGAACTTTTTCGACAATTTCATTTTTGTTGACGTCAACTTTAGCTGTTGGGCCAGCCAATTGCTTACTTGCAGCTACACGTTCGTCTTTCATCATTGAAATGTAACGAGCGTATACAGCTTCAGTAATAACTGATTGAGGAACACCAATTGCTAATGCATCTTCGGAACTCCACTTACCAGTACCCTTGTTGGCACCGCGGTCCAAGATAGCATCAACGATAGGTAAGTTTTTGTCATCGCCTAAGTCATCTTTACGAGTTAAAATATCAGCGGTGATTTCAACAAGGTAGCTGTCTAATTCGCCTTCGTTCCATTCTTTAAATGTGTCGGCTAATTCATCAATTGAAAGACCAGCAACATTACGCAAAATGTTGTAACTTTCATCGATTAATTCTTCGTCACCATATTCGATTCCGTTATGAATCATTTTAACGTAGTGGCCGGCACCGTTTGGTCCAATGTAAGCAACACAAGGCTTGCCATCTTTAGCTTTAGCAGCGATTTGTTCCAAAATTGGGGCAACTAAATCGTAGGCATCTTTTTGGCCACCAGGCATTAATGAAGGTCCTTGAAGGGCACCAAGTTCACCACCAGAAACTCCCATACCAATAAAGTTGATACCAGATTTATCTAGTTTGGCATTACGTGCAATTGTATCGTGGAAGTTTGTGTTTCCACCATCAATCAAGACGTCACCTTTGTCGAGTAATGGGATCAATTCATCAATCACAGCGTCAGTTGGTGCACCGGCTTTAACCATCATCAAGATACGACGAGGTTTTTCTAGTGAACTAACAAAATCTTCAACGGTATAACTAGGTACCAATTTCTTTTCAGAATGGTCCTTCATCATATCGTCAGTCTTAGAACGTGAACGGTTATAAACGCCCACTGTAAAGCCACGGCTTTCAATGTTTAGGGCTAAGTTCTTACCCATGACAGCAAGGCCAACAACACCAATTTGTGCTTTTTGATCAGACATGTAAACAACTCTCCTTCAAATTTTTAAAATTAAAACGGTTCAAGACTATTTTAACATTGTTTTGCTAAACGTAAACTATTATGCGAGAAAAAGTTACCTAATTCACAATATTTATAATTCGTAATGCTTTTTATTGATATCTGAAATTATTTAGAGAGCTTTTTTGCTTAAAAAGGCAATAGAATCAGAGGTTCTTAATTTAAAGTTTTTGAAACGTGTAAATTTCTACAAACACCTGGGGCTAAATAAAAAGAGTAGTGTGATTTGAGCTTTGAATCACACTACTCTATTTACCGTTATGCTCTGACTTTTGATCGCGGTTGGTCACACTCTACTTGTTTAAGCGATAAACCCAAGCACGATGATCTTTTTGTAACAGTTCATCTGATGCAACTGGGCCCATTGAACCTGGTAGGTAGTTAGGGAAGATTGGCTCCTCGATATCCCATAATTTACGGATAACATCAACAAACTTCCATGCATAGGCCACTTCTGACCATGAAGCAAAGTTGGTGCTATTTCCTTCAAGTGCATCATGCAATAAACGCTCATATGGTTCAGGAACTTCTTTTTCTTTGTCTGCATCTTGGAAGAAATCCAAGTTTACTGGTTCAGTTTCAAACCCTTGGCCAGTGCTCTTAGCATTAACTTTTAGTGAAAAACCAGACTGTGGTTCCACATAAATAGTTAAGACGTTAGCTTGTAGTGCAGCATCTGATTTTTGTGGAAATGCAAAAATATCAATTAATGGTTTTTTGAAGACAACATCGATACGAGTAAATTTATCAGCTAACTTTTTACCAGTTCTGATGTAAAACGGCACACCTGACCAGCGATAGTTATCAAATAATAATTTACCTGCAACAAATGTTTCTGTGTTTGAATCGTCCGGAACACCAGATTCATCACGGTATTCATTGCCAGTATCACCTGCATCATATTGACCACGAACAAAATTACCAGCAGCTTCGGATGGAGTATATACACGTAGACTCCGCAAAGCTTTTACTTTTTCTACTCGTACATCTGCGTCGGTAAAGGCAACTGGTTGTTCCATTGCCAATTGACTGACAATTTGGAGAATATGGTTTTGGACCATATCTCGCAAAGCTCCAGATGTATCATAGTATGATGCGCGATCTTCAACACCTAATTTTTCGCTAAGAGTAATTTGAACGTTATCAATGTAACGATTATTCCAAAGTGATTCAATAATCGTATTACCAAATCGTAATGCTTCAATATTTTGAATCATTTCCTTACCAAGGTAATGATCAATTCGATAGATTTGATCCTCTTCGAAAGTGCTTGTGAGTTCTTCGTTAAGTTGTTTAGCAGATTTGTAGTCACGTCCGAATGGTTTTTCGATTACTAAACGGTTGTAACCTTCTTGAGTAATTAGACCCTCAGATTTTAAATTAAGCGCAATTTGGCCAAAGAAACTTGGTGCCATTGAAAGGTAAAATAGGCGGTTGCCATTAGCTTCGTACTGCTTATCAAGCTTATTGATTAGTTCATCTAGGGCAGCATAATGAGCTTTGTCAGTAACATCATGAGCGATGTAGTAAAAATGACTAACAAATTCATTGGCTTGATTCTTTGATTCCTCTTTAATGTCGCTGATTGATTCAGAGACGATTCCTTGAAATTCATCGTTGGTCCAGTCTGCTCGTGATGTTCCGATAATTGCAAAATGATCCTTTAGATAACCTTTTTGATAAAGTTTAAATAGTGATGGATACAATTTACGTTTAGCTAAATCACCAGATGCACCAAAAAATGTAAAGATAGCTGTGTTCTCTTTTGCCAAAAATGTTCACTCCTTGTCTTTTGAATGAATCGTCCTAACTACTAGGATATAATTCTAACAGGTACGATTATATACTCTCTTAAAGCAATGTGCACGTTAAAAAGGCAACGTTTTCATTAATGAACATCCATTATAAAAATGGGCCAGATTATAGATCGTTTATATTAATTCAATGGTTATTCAAAAATGAAAATTGGTATAGGTTAATATATTTGTGTATTTTTGTGCAAAGTAAGATTGTTAATCAAAGATAAATTGGCGCTTTTCACAGATAATGCCACAAATCATAAAAATAATAGTGACTGCCAGCATGAAAATATCGGTGGTCAACCATGAGTGCGTCATATTTTGTAAAGCACCAGTCAAAACTGGTCCCACTGCAGCAATTAAATAACCAAGTGATTGAGCCATACCGGACAGATTTCTGGTTTGTTCTGGTGTTTTTGTTTTTAGACCAAACATCGTCATGGTTAACGAGAATGTTGCAGCTGTGGCAGCACCTAAAACAATGTTAATAATCACAAAGAAAACTACAGAGTGAATTGGGATCATTAATGCGACAATACCAACAATTGTAGCTGCTGCAGCGATGACAATTAATTTAGTTCGATTGTGCATCCGAACCGCTAAAATTGGTAATAAAAATGAAGTCGGTACGGAGGCTAGTTGAAATAATCCTGCTAATAAACTGGCAGTATTGGATGATAATCCAGCGGCAATAGCCATTGTTGGTAGCCAGGCTACTAATGTGTAGAAAATTAGTGATGCCAAACCAAAGTAAAATAACATGAACCATGCGGTTTTATTTTGCCATACGGAAGCGGTAGTCTGTTTAACGGTGAATTTATCACGATGATTAAACTTTATGTTTGGCAGCCACAAAATAAATGTGATTAATGCAATCAAACTAATAATCTGAACAACAAATTGCCAACTTGTTTTTTGAGCAACTGGAGCGCTTAAACCAGCACCAAAAACGCTAAAGAAAGTCATTGATAGTGTATACAAGCTGGTCATTGTTCCAATTTTAGCCGGCATATTATCGGTAATTAAAGCTGGTAACAGCACATTCATGAATGTAATTGCTAAACCGACTAGTAATGTTCCTACGAATAATAACGGTTGGTTGATGATTCGCATGTACGAGCCAACAAATAAAATTACTGTAATGATGGCAATGGTTAATTCATTGCCCAATCGCCGACTGATAACAGGTACAAGCGGTGAAAAAACACCAAAACAAATTAAAGGCAGGGTTGTTAAAATTCCTAAGCTAGTCGCCTTTACTCCAAGGGTTTCAGCAATATTATTAATTACTGATGGAATCGAAGTAATTGGTGTTCGCATACAAGCACCCAGTAGAAAAATTCCCAAAACTAAAAATGCGCTGTGTTTCCGCGTATTAGTCAAAAACTCACATCCTATCTATATAATTGCGACCACCATCATATCATAGGTTGTAGCGTAAAACTAATTTAGCGGTTTAAAAAATTGTGTTGCTGCGACAGCTTTTTGCCAGCCTTGATAAAGCTTTTGCCGTTTGGCCGGTTCCATTGATGGTTTGAACAACTTACCATCAGCGAGGACTTCTTTAAGTTCATCTGTATTTTTCCAGTAATCCACTGCTAGGCCGGCCAAGAAAGCTGCACCTAAAGCGGTTGTTTCTTCTTCAGCAGCACGATCAACTTCAATGTTTAAAATGTCGGCTTGAAATTGCATTAAGTAGGTATTACGAGATGCGCCACCATCAGCTTTTAACTTTGGAATTACTAGTCCAGTATCTTTTTGCATTGTTTCGATGACATCTTTGGTCTGATAGGCAATCGATTGCAACGTTGCTTTAATAAAATCATTGCGGTTAGTACCGCGCGTTAAACCGAAAACGGCACCGCGGGCTTCGGCGTCCCAGTAGGGGGCACCTAAACCGGTAAACGCAGGGACGACATAAACCTCATCATTATTAGTAGAAGCAAGCGCTGCTTCACGCGATTCAAACGCATTATTAATCATTCCAAGATTATCCTGTAACCAATCGATTGCTTGTCCAGCTACGAAGATACTTCCCTCAAGGGCATAGCGAACATGTCCATTGATACCATACGCAATCGTCGTAATTAGATTATTTTGAGATAGTTGTGGTTCGTCACCTGTATTCATCACAATAAATGAACCAGGTCCATAAGTGTTTTTAACAGTTCCTTTTTCAAAGCCGGCTTGGCCAAATAGAGCTGCTTGTTGGTCACCGCAAATTCCAGCAATGGGGACCTCAGCACCATAAAATTGAAATGTTTTGGTGGTGGCATATACTTCAGAACTAGAGTGCACTTCAGGCAACATTGCTAAAGGAATATTGAGCAATTGTAAGATGTCTGCATCCCAATTTAAAGTATGGATATTAAAAAGCATTGTACGACTAGCATTTGAATAGTCAGTGACGTGAACAGCACCTTCAGAAAGCTTCCACGTTAACCAAGTATCGATTGTACCAAATAGTAGTTCTCCTTTTTCGGCGCGTTCTTGAGCACCAGGAATGTGATCTAACACCCAGCGAATTTTAGTGGCGGAGAAATAAGCGTTGATGTTTAATCCAGTTTTATCACGAATCTGATCATGAAAACCTTTATCAATCAATTGCTGCACGATTTTCGCAGATTGTTGCGACTGCCAACCGACAGCATGATAAATTGGTTCACCAGTCTCGCGATCCCAAATAACGGTAGTTTCACGTTGATTAGTGATTCCGATGCCAGCAATGTTTTGTGGCTGAATGCTAGTATTGATTAAGATGGTAGCAATTACTTGTTGTACAGCGTTCCAAATTTCGTTGGCATCATGTTCCATCCAACCAGGATGAGGCGCAAAACTGCGAAGCTGTCGTTCAACCTCTGAAACTTTGAAGCCACGTTGGTTGAACAGCATTGCTCGCGTAGTTAAGGTTCCTTGGTCAATCGAAAGAATATATTTATTGGGAGATTTGAGTGCCATAGTGAGTTTCCTCCAGTCAAAAATAAAGTGTCTTAAAAGACACAGAAGTTATAAGTAATAGCGGAGGAAACTCAAGAGATGTTTCTTACCGCTGGAAAGATTTTTAAATGATAATGTAAAAGCTTTACTAGGGGAATCATACCAGTAAATGATATCGGTTTCAAAGACTAAGGTAAAAACTTTGACGCCATTGTTGGTAACGTGTTACGTTCAAATTAATCAAATTGGAGGTGCAGTCAATGACAGTACAAAAAATGGTTCCGTGTTTTACTTTTGCCGGCACGGCGGAAGACGCAATGAAGTTTTATACAACAGTGTTTGATGATACTAAAATTGCAGCAATGGAGTTGTATACTGAGGCAAAACCAATTGGTGAACTTGGTAAAGTCTTTTTTGCAACATTAGAATTGAATGGTAATGAAATTTACTTTATGGATTTGCCAATCGATGCCGGGGTGCCAAAACAAACTTGGGCCACTAGTTATATGCTGTATTGTGATACAGAAGAACAATTTGATCGTTATTTTGATGGTATTGCGCCGACAGGTGAGGTCATGATGGGTCCAGAAGCCGTGGAGGGTTTTAAGAAAGCCACATGGGTTACGGATAAATTTGGGGTTACTTGGCAACTAGTTTGGTGATCATTAAGTAAGATGAAATGAATATTAACGGTGCCAACTAAAAAGTTGGCATCTTTTTTTGTTTACAATAAAGTGACAGCAGTTTGACGAGATGCTCAAGGCCTCATATAATGGGCATAAGAGAATGAACGGAAGAAAATTATTATAATAATGTAAGCTAAATATCATTTATTTTAATTTATTGCTGGTAAAGAAAGTAGGAAACCACGATGCAACAGGCAAAAGAAATAAAATTAAAATGGGTCGTTTCTGCTAGTTTTTTGAACAATACTGGGGCCTCTTTTTTGTGGCCGTTAACGACGGTTTATATGCACAATTATTTACATGAAAGTTTAGCAACCGCTGGAGTAGTGCTATTTTTTATGTCTTGTGCCATGATTTTAGGTAATTATTTGGGTGGGTGGCTGTTTGATCATTGGAGTCCTTATAAAACGGCACTAACATCTGTGAGTATCGCAACAGTAGCAGTGGTGGCACTAATCTTTTTCCATAGTTGGCCTATTTTTGCTGTTTTGCTGATGTTTGTCGGATTTGGTGATGGGGCCAACATTACTGTAATTAATGCCTATGCTGCATCCATAAAGGGACATAAAGTTCGTTATATCTTTAATGTTTTATACATGGCCCTGAATCTGGGGGTTGTGGTTGGAACGTTACTGGTTGGCTTCTTAATGTCACTTGGTGTAACAGTTGTTTTCGCAGTAACGAGTATCTGTTATGCACTGTTTTTATTGCTAACAATCACGACATTCAACGTGCCGGTGCCAAAACGTAATCGTAAATTAGACAGTATTGCAGTTGAAACTAAGGCGCCCGTTAGAACTAGTTCATTAGTTTGGTTGATTTGTGTCTTGGTTATTTCAACATATTTAAGCTATACTTTGTGGGAAAGCGTAATGGCTGTTCATCTGACTAATATGCATATTCCGTTTTATGCATATAGTCTGTTATGGACGATGAATGGAATTATTATCTTAGTAGGACAGCCGCTGGTTAATAAGCTAGAGCCATATCTAAAAATCGATCGCCAAATTGAAATTGGTATTACCATTTTTGCATTGTCCTTTTTCTTGTTAATCTTTGCTGACTCATTTGTATGGTTTATTGTTGATTTCATTATTTTAACAATTGGTGAAATGATGGGGTTGCCTAGTATTCCCGCGTGGATTGATCAATTAACTAATCCAGCACAAACGGGTAAGTATCAGGGGATAATGAATATGTCAATTTCTGTCGGTCGAGCCATTGGACCACTATATGGTGGAATGATCATCGACGGTTTTGGCTATCAATCATTGTTCTTATCAGTCACTGTAATAATGGGGATTTGTTTATTACTAGTAATGCAAAATGTGCGTCATATTCGAAAAAATCAAGGTTAGTTGGTGGGATAAGAATGAAAGTTTTGGGAATCTTAGGATCTCATAAGTGTAATGGAATCACAGCTAAAATGTTAGATGCAGTTTTGACTGCGGTACCCGCACCACATGAAACAGAGCTGTTATTTTTAGAAGATTACGACATTAAACCAGATACGGGGGAGCCTAATCTTGTATTAGATCAGATTGAACAGAAATTAATTGCAAGCGATGTCTGGGTGTTGGCAGCACCAACGTATATTGGTGCATTGTCAGGAGTTATGAAGAACTTTTTAGATTGCTTGCGTCAACGAATGGGACGATTTGATCATACTGGAGCGATTCATCCAACTAAATTTAAAGACAAACACTATCTATCAATTACCACTTGTTATACTGGAACGGTTGAGAATGTTTTGACTGGTGCCACTGATGATACGTTTAAGACGATTGATAAGGCTATGTCGTTAGCTGGATTAATTAAAATTCACGAATTAGTTTTGACTAACTCTTATGGTCAGACTAAATTATCCCAAGCAAAAAAAGAGGAATGTGCTCGCTGGGGTGCCAAAATCGCAAATAAACAGAAACGAGATGATAGCACAGTGAAACGATATATTGAATTATTCTTCATGGTTGCCATAATGGCATTTATCACAATGGGAATTCAGCGCCTGATTAATCCAACCTTGGTTGGTGCTCAATTTTGGTGGTCTGTCGGTTCATTTGTGGTGATTTTCTATGTTTTGCTGGCATTCATTTTGCACTTTATGACGGTTATGAAGCATAAGAGAAAATAATAGGTAGCAAATAATAAAATAAGGTTGAGGTGAAAACTATGTTTTCCTGCTTCAACCTTATTTTAGTTTGCTCATAATTTAATTAGAGTGAGATAAAAAGTGATTTGCTAGTAATAGTGGCTTGTTATGGCACCATTTATCAGATTGTGCGTTGACAACTAAAATGTAAAGGTTATAATGGAAGCGTATTCAGATATACTAGTATGCCAGTTTCGTTTTAGATTGTGAAGAATACACTAAGTACTTAGTTCTTCGTTTGCTATTTTTATTCAAAATATATAATTGTGGGGGTACAATTATGGAAAATAAAGATCGACGTGTCTTTGGGTCACATGGCCGCAAAGTTACATTTGGACGGGCATTCTTTTATGGATTGCCTGATATGATGGGTGGTGGTGGTTTTACCATCATCGGGGCTTTTTTGTTATTTTTCTTTACGACGTTTGCAGGCTTAACTGCTACACAAGGGGCATTGATTATTGGAATTGCCAGAGTTATCGATGCCATAACAAGTTTAGTTATGGGAAGTTTAACCGATAATTTCTGGCGTACGAAGCTTGGTCAAATGTTTGGCCGACGGCATTTCTTCTTAATGATCGGTGCGCCGCTGATGCTTGAATATATTTTAATGTGGGTGCCAGGTCGCGGTTTTTGGTACTATTTAATCGTTTATCTATTATTTGAAATTATTGCTGCATCAGTTTTAATTCCGTGGGAAACATTGCCGACTGAAATGACGAGTGACTACACATCACGGACAAAGATGTCTTCCACACGGATGTTCATTTCATCAACGGGAACTTTCTTAGCAACATTCGTTCCGGGTCAAATTATTAGTGCAATGGGTCAAAATAATCCATATGCATATTTGGTTAATGGTATTATATTCGCTATTATTTTTGCTTTGTGTGTGTTTGCAGCAAACAAAGCAACGTGGGAACGTCCAGTTACTCAAGAAATGAAGGATGTTTATAATTCTCAACCTAAGAGAAGCTTATGGCAGACTTTTGCAAAAGAGTTTAAAGATTATATTTCCACAATGAAAATCAAAAGTTTCCGTAAGCATATTGGAATTTATCTATTGTCGTTTACGGGTAAGGATACGTACAACACCATTTTTGTCTATTTCATTGTTTCATGTTTAGGTTTAACTGCAACAGATTCAGCTAATATTTTATCGTTATCAGTAATTGGGATTCCAACAACGATTTTAGCTGGTTGGTTAATGATTAAAAAGGGTCCTAAATTTCTATTCATTAACGCTTATACGATCATGCTGCTGATGATTATTGGTGATTATCTAGTGTACAAGTTGCAGCCTAGCAATCCATTAGTTTGGTTACTTGCAATTGGCCTTATTTACCAAGTTGGTCGTCAAACATTGGAATTCACACCGTGGAATGTCTTTCCATTTATTCCGGATTTAGATGAAATTGTAACTAAGCAACATCGTGAAGGAATTTATGCAGCATTCATGACGTTTGTGCGCAAATCAACAGTCGCAGTTGCAACAGTTATTGTTGGGATTGTGCTAGATGAAAGTGGTTATGTTAAAGGTGCTAAGAATTTGTTACACGAACCAGAATCAGCTCAACATGCTATTGTGGGTGTGCTAGTCTTTGGTGCCGGTGGTTTAATTCTTTGTGCTTTGCTACTTGCGTTAACGTTTAAGTTAAACAAAGAAACTCATGATGTTGTAGCTAATGAAATTGATCGCCTTAAAGCTGGTGGAAGTAAAGCGGATGTAACACCAGAAACACGTAAGGTTGTTGAAGAATTAACTGGCTGGGATTATGACAAAGTTTGGAATGAAGACAACGCGAAGTAATGGTTTTAATTGTTTTGTAGTAAATTAGTTTTAATAAAAGGGAGTATCAATCATGAGTTTACTAGACAAAGATTTTTTGTTAACAAATGAGATGGGGAAAAAGTTGTTTCATGATCATGCAAGTAAAATGCCGATTATTGATTTTCACTGTCATTTGAATCCAAAGGAAATTTATGAGAATAAAAATTATCCTAACTTAACCAGAATTTGGATTAATGATGGAACCTTTGGTGATCACTACAAGTGGCGATTAATGCGTGCTAATGGCGTTGATGAAGAATTGATCACTGGTGACGGGGATGAATATCAAAAACTAGTGGCCTGGGCCGGAACAATTGAAAAGGCAATTGGTAATCCGCTTTATGAGTGGACCCACTTGGAATTACAACGTTTCTTTGGAATTGATGAACCATTTACTACAAAAAATGTTAAACAGGTCTGGGATAAAGCTAATAAACTGTTAGTTACAGACGATTTCAAGCCACGCAGTTTAATTCGTAATTCAAATGTGAAGGTTGTCTGCACGACTGATGATCCAGCTTCTGATTTGAAGTATCACGTTTTACTTAAAAAAGAAGAAAAAGAAAACGGCTTTAAAGTTTTACCTGCAATGCGTCCAGATAAAGCCTTTAATATTTCGGCCGATTCATTTGGCGATTATTTAAAGGAACTAGGAGCTGCTGCTGGGGTTGATATTAATGATTTTGCCGGACTTTCAGCTGCATTTGAACAACGTTTTGAGTTCTTCTCTAGTTTAGGAGGACGTTTATCGGATCACGGGTTGAACACTTTCCATTTTGTGAAGGTATCTGAGGGTGAGTTAAATCAAATTTTAGCTAAAGGGCAAAATAACGAACCACTAACAGCTCACGAAATCGATGCATATTCAACAGGTTTAGTTGAGATGTTGATGCGATTGAACAAGAAATTTAATTGGACAATGCAGTATCATATCAACGCTATTCGAAATGCAAACAAGCCAATGTTTAAGAAATTAGGTGCTGACACTGGTTTTGATTCAATGGGGACTCAACCTGATATTGCAGCACAAATCGTAGATTTATTAACAGATATGCAAAATGAGGATAATATTCCACGCACAATGTTGTATTCATTAAATCCTAACGATTGGATGCAATTAGCTACTGGTATGGGTAACTTTTATGCTAGTGGTGTTATGCAAAAGATGCAATTAGGTTGCGCTTGGTGGTTTAACGATACTCGTGAAGGTATGCAAGCACAATTACGAATCATGGCAGAACAAAGTCTTTTGGCAAACTTTGTTGGTATGCTAACAGATTCTCGTAGTTTCTTGTCGTACCCACGACATGAATACTTCCGTCGTGTCTTATGTGATTATATTGGTTCATTAGCACAACGAGGCCAGGTTCCAGATGATGAGGAATATTTAGGCAAGATTGTAGAAGATATTTCATATAATAATGCTCATAGTTACTTTGGGTTCTTTGACCAAGATTAGTCGAATCACTAACTGATAAATAGACTGGTCATATATTTAAAAAGTCAGTCGAATTGCTTCGGCTGACTTTTTTACTGGAGGAAATAATATGCAAACAATTGAAAATACACAATTTAAAGCACAGATCGATGAACGTGGAGCTCAATTAACACACCTAGTTAACATTGCCGGTGATTTCGATTATATTTGGAATAATGATTTATGGCCTAAACATGCCCCAGTTCTGTTTCCAGCAATTGGGCGTTCACAAGAAGATGCATATCAATTTAATGGAAAAACATATGAAATGCCGCAACATGGTTTTGTTTCTGAGGAAACCTTTGCAGTAGAAGAAAATAGTGGTTCAAAGCTGATATTGTCGCTGACTGATAATCCAACAACACGAAAATACTATCCATTTCATTTTAAATTAACAATTACATTTGAGCTGTCAGAGCAAGGATTAAGTTTTAATTTTAAAGTCGATAATTTAGATGACAAGCAGTTGAGTTTTTCATTTGGATCACATCCGGCATTCAACGTTCCTATTAATGGAGAGGGACAATTTTCAGACTATCAGCTTGAATTTAGCCCGAATAATTTGGACTTACAACAATTTGAGATTGTCAAAACGCCAGCACCCTTTCGTGATGGTAAAATAATTCCAATTTCAGCGGCAAATAAGAGCAGCATTCCTTTAAACTATGATATGTTTGCAGACGGACTGGTAATTGTTGAAAACGATGGTATTTCTGGAGTTAGACTGACCTCACCAAAGACACAACATAGCATTGAGTTATCGCTGACAGACTTTAGATATGTTTGTCTGTGGACAAAGGAGGGTGCTGATGCTCCATTCTTGTGCATTGAGCCATTTCAAGGGTTGCCAGATATCAGTGGACAACAAAGTGAGTTGTTGACAAAAGAGGCTAATGTGGGTCTTGATGCAGGGAAATCAAGGTCATTTAAGTATCAGATTAGTTTGAAGTAAATTAATAAGCCCAATTAAAAAGACACCAAACAATTTTGTTCGGTGTCTTTTTTAATTTGACTACTTTTGACTATTTGGATTAGGATGTTGCCGTTGATACTCAGCAATTACGTCATATTCACTTTCCAATTTACGGCCGACCCGTAAGTAAATTGGTAGTAGATCACGATAATTTTTAAAGTTGGCCGGATCTGGTTGATACGTATTTTGTTTACCAACAAATTGCTTAACCACTGACATATCTTTAGCTTCGCCGATGCTAATTAAGGCTAAAGTCATGGCTCCCAAGCAGCCACTTTCGAATGCTTCTGGGATCGTGACAGGATGTTCGAAAATATCGGCTAGCATTTGACGCCACAAAGCTGAACGCGCAAACCCACCAGTAGCAGTAATTAAAGTGGGCTCACCAACTGCTTCTTGGAGTGCTAATTGGACTGTATAAAGATTAAAGACAACTCCCTCAAGAGCGGCTCGTACCATGTGTGCACGTGTATGCGTCCGAGTGAGGCCGAAGAAAGAACCACGAGCATTGCCATTCCAAATTGGCGCACGTTCGCCACCTAAAAATGGGTGAAAAATCAAACCATCAGAGCCAGCAGGAATTTTTTTTGCGATATCTGTTAGTAGATCATAAGGATCCATATCTAGTAATTTGGCAGTTTCTTTTTCTGGTGCAAACAAATTATCACGAACCCATCGGAAAACGATGCCCCCATTATTAACGGGTCCACCAACGATCCACTTACCGTCCATCACCGGGTAGCAATAAGTTCGGCCTTTGGGATCAAGCTGAGGTTTATCGATGAATGTTCTTACAGCGCCGGAAGTACCAATAGTCACAGCAACTTCACCTTTGCCGATGGCCCCTAATCCGATCTCTGCTAAGGCTCCATCAGTTGCGCCCATTACAAATGGGGTATCAGCTGAAATACCAATTTGATCTGCTAGTTTAGGTTCTAAACCAGTTAACTGATCAGTTGGGTCAACTAATTCTGGTAATTGTTCACGTTTAATACCGACGAACTTCAAAATGTCCTCATCCCAGTCCATTTTGAAAATATTCATCAAACCGGTTGTTGCTGCCATAGATGTTTCTTCTTTTAGCTGGTGAAAGAAACGCCATAGAACATATTCTTTAATTCCAACCCAATAACTTGTTTGATTAAATAAATCGGATTTATCATTTTTTAGCCATAACAGTTTGTAAACTGGTCCCATAGGGTGAATTGGTAGTCCGGTTTTGTTATATATTTTTAATCCTTGTCCACTTTGACCTAAAGTAGTAGCCTGTTTTTCGGCACGGTTGTCCGCCCATGTAATAACCCTTGTTAGAGGCTTGTGGTCGGCATCTAAGCCAATTAAACTGTGTTGCTGGGTTGAAAATGAAACAGCCCGGACACGTCCATCAGCGTTCTTAACTACTTCGGTTAAAGCTGTGACGGTTGCGTTAAAAATCTCGTCAGGATCTTCTTCTGCCATGTCAGGGGTATCCTGATAAAGTGGGTAAAGCTGATTTGAATACCCTTTGATATCACCTTTTAAGGTGTACAAAACAGCTTTGGTGCTGGTCGTACCAATGTCAATTCCTACTACATATTCCAAACTAGTTACCTCCTAAAAGTAGAGTGTTAATTAAGCCTACGAAGGTTGACTGAATTAGCACGTTTCAAACTGAAAACAAGTATTTAAAAAACTAATTTTATCTGTTAACGCTTACATTTAACAACGATTTTAGCAAATTGTCAACAACAAGTATATCAGTTTTGTCTAAAACATCTAAAATCAGGTATTTTTTAATAAAATAAACAAAAAATCAAAATACTAGTATAATAGCAGTTAAATAGACGAAGTGAGTTGAATGAGATGGATGAAGATAATAACAATTTAAATATGAGGGCTGATGCTTACAATCGGTTGAAATATCAGATTTTACATGGAGTTTATTTTCCTGGACAAAAAATTTCTGAAAAGATTGTGTCACAGGACTTGGGAATTGGGCGAACGCCTGTTAGAGAAGCTATTATTCGGTTAGAACGTTATTCGTTAGTGGAAGTGGTGCCTCAAAGTGGAACTTATGTCACTAGGATTGATATGCAGTCAGCTGAGAATGCCCAATTTTTGCGTCGTGAGATCGATCCCGATATCTTACTAGAGTTTTCGATTAATGCATCACCAGAATTATTTGATCGCTTAGAAGACAATTTAAATCGTCAGGTTGAAGCCGCTAAGGTAAGTGACAATAATTTGTTCTTTGATCTTGATGAGGAATTTCATCAATTATTTTATATTGGCGCCAAGCGCCAGTTGATTTGGGATTGGTTGCAAACGATTAACATGCAATTGAATCGCTATCGCTGGTTGCGACTTGAGGTTGCGGATTTAAATTGGGATACACTTTTGGAACAACACCAAAATATTTTTCAAGCAGTAAAGGAAAGAAATGTGGAGGGAGTTCGATTTTCTAGCGAGGCTCATCTACGGTTAATGCTCAGTGAAATGCCAAGTTTATTGGCTAAGTTTCCAGACTATTTCGTTGATACGGATAATGAATGATAAATTACTGTTGGACTACACAGGTGTCGATCGGAAGACACCTTTTTATTTATAGATTTATTGTGAAAGTTCATTGACAGATGATGTAAATGTGATAAACTGAAAGCGTATTCAGGCATACTAGTATATCAGTTAATTTTTTAAGTTGTTAATAACTGGAAGGAGTTTCACACATGGTAAAGATTACAGATAATTATTTACAGAATAAAGCTGCATTTGATAGCAGCAATATTAAGGTTCCTACTTATGATCAAGCGGAAATGACAAAAGAAACATTGGCTAGTCCCCACTGGGTTCACTTTGGTGGTGGTAATTTATTTCGGGCATTTCATGCTGCCATTGCCGATCAGTTATTGGAAAGTGGCGAAAGTAAGACTGGCGTGATTGTTGCTGAAACATATGATGACGCAGTTGTTAGAGATATTTATGGTAAATATAATAATCGGGTTGTGCGGGTTATTACTAAAGCTGACGGTTCACAAGATCGGGAATTATTTGCTTCAGTAGCAGATGCAATTTTTGCTGGACCAGTTGGTGAAAATACGACTAGCTTTGATCGGTTAAAAGAAATCTTTAAGCAAGCTAGTTTACAGGTAGTTTCGTTTTCAATTACAGAAAAAGGTTATCATTTAAAAAACAGTGCTGGCGAATTCTTTCCACCAGTGGCAGCTGATTTGCAAAATGGACCTGCCGAACCACAAAACAATATGTCGTTACTAGTGAGTCTGTTATTAACACGATTTGAAAATGGCGCTGTTCCATTAACTTTGATGAGCACAGATAACTTTTCTCAAAATGGTGATCGACTTAAAAATAGTGTCTTAACAATTGCTAAACAGTGGTTGGCTAACGGATTTGTGAAGCAAGACTTCATTGACTATCTATCTGATCGGAATAAAGTTGCCTTTCCACTTTCGATGATTGATCGAATCACACCAAATCCGTCTGAAACGATTGCAACTGATTTAAAGAACGACGGATTTGAAGATGCAACCATTCTTCATTCTGAGAAGCACACCAATATTGCTGCTTTTACTAATACTGAAGAGGCACATTATTTGGTTGTTGAAGATGACTTTCCTAATGGTCGACCTGCCTTTGAAAAAGCGGGTGTTATCCTCACGGATCGTGATACTGTTAATGATGCTGATGAAATGAAAGTTACAACTTGCTTGAATCCATTGCATACAGCACTTGCGATTTATGGTAGTGTCTTGGATTACCACTCAATTGCTGATGAAATGCAAAATGATGATTTGGTTGCGCTAATTAAGCAAATTGGATATGTTGAAGGATTGCCAGTGGTTAAGGATCCTAAAGTTATTAACCCACAAGCATTTATTAATGAACTATTAACAAAACGATTACCTAACCCATACACTCCAGATACACCACAACGAATCGCTAGTGATACATCGCAAAAATTGGGTGTTCGCTATGGTGTAACCATTCAACATTATGTGGATGACAACAACCGTGATCCTAAGACATTGAACTTTATTCCATTGGTGATTGCAACATGGTTGCGTTACTTAATGGGTGTTAATGACAAGGGTGAGACATTTGAACCAAGTCCAGATCCAATGTTTGATGAGCTACATGCTCAAGTAGCTGGTTTTAAATTAGGCGATGCCAGTGTAGCTGTCCATGATGGAGTTAAAGGAATTTTGAGTAGTGAAACCATCTTTAATATGGATCTGTATAAAGTTGGCTTGGGTGAAAAAGTAGAAACTTACTTTAAACAAATGCTAGCTGGTAATGGTGCAATTGCCCAAGTACTACATGATACGTTGGTACAAAAGGCAAAACCTGTAAAATAATATACTAATCAAAGAACGACTTTGTGGTAAATTAGTAGATGAATATAGAAATGAGGATGGGAAGGTTAAACATGTCAGAGTATAAAATTGCGGTAGTTAATTCAAGTAGTTTTGGACAAGTGTTTAAAGAACATTGGCAGCAACTAGAACAGGTTGGGACAGTAGATCGGTTTATGGTTGACCCTAATATTTCTGGGCCAGAATTGGCTGATAAATTACATGGATATAATGTAATTGTCTCAAGTGTGACACCCTTTTTTAAGGCAGATTTTTTTGAAAACAAGGACGAACTGTTACTAATTTCACGCCATGGAATTGGTTACAACAATATTGATTTAGCTGCAGCTAAAAAGCATGGTACTAAGGTGACAATTGTGCCACCGTTAGTTGAACGAAATGCTGTCGCTGAAAATGCTTTGACTAATTTAATGTCCGTAGTTCGCCAGGCACCTGCTTCTTCTAATCGTATCAAAGAGGATCGGTATGAAGATCGTGCTGAGTTTATGGGTCATGAATTTAGTGGCAAAACATATGGGGTAATCGGCTGCGGTAATATTGGTAGTCGAGTAGCTGAGTTATTCCAATTTTTTGGTGGTAAGGTAATGGTTAACGATCCAGAACCGCATGCTCCTGAAGGTTGGTTTGATAAAAATCCAAATGTAAAACGAGTTGAGCTAGATGAACTTCTTGCTAATTGTGACTATATTTCATTAAATGCATCATTAAATGATGGAGATTACCATTTAATCAATGCTGATGCATTGAAAAAGGCCAAAGATGGTGTTTATTTTGTTAACCATGCTCGTGGTGCCTTAATTGACGAACAAGCAATGCTGGCTGCCGTTCAGAGTGGTAAGGTGTCTGGCTATGCTGCTGACACAATGGAAGTTGAACCTGTTCGGGCTAACCACCCATTCTTAAAGGATCAACATTTTCTAATTACTCCTCATACTTCTGCATACACTTATGAGTGCCTGCATGGAATGGGTGAAAAATGTGTCTCTGATGTATTAAACATTGTTAACGGAAAACCATTGGTGCGAGAATTAACACAAAGTGTAAACTAAACTATCGCGCTTAAAAGCTGTAGTGTAACGTAAAAATAAGAAGATCGGATTCGTTTTTTTGAATTTGATCTTCTTATTTTTTATGTTAAACGAGAGCTTTTGTGGCTGTAAACACGTTTCGACTATCAGCAAGAAAGCCAAATTAAAACACGAACCAATATCTTTGTTCAATTTGTAGTAAAATAACCACTAGATTATTTTAAAAAAGGGGTTCAAATAATGACTGGTCAAGATCAAATGAAACATATATTAAATGGTGAATTGTATCATCAAACGCCAGAATTAATGGAAATGAGAATGAAAGTACGAGATCTATTATTTGAATATAACAGACTTAACTATCGCGACTTAAAGCGCCGTAGTGAGCTCTTAGGAGCAATGTTTGGCCGAATGGGTGAAAACTGTTTTATCGAATTACCATTTCATACTGATTATGGTTCTAATGTAAAAATCGGTGATAATTTTTTTGCTAATAATGGTCTAACTCTATTAGATACTGCCACAATTGAAATTGGTGATAATGTGTTAATTGCTTCCAATGTTGGTATTTACACGGCGGGACATGCATTAGATCCAGAATTAAGACTGAAAACTGGGGCAGAATACGGTTTCCCTGTTAAGATTGGGAATAATGTTTGGATTGGTGCAAGTGTTACGATTTTGCCAGGAGTGACAATTGGGGATAACGTTGTAATTGGTGCTGGATCAGTAGTTACTAAGGATATTCCAGCTAATACTTTGGCCTTTGGGAACCCGGCTAAGGTTAACCGTAAGTTTAATGAACATGATAAAAAATATTACTTTAAGCAACGTCAAGTGTCACAAGAATACTTAGACAAATTGGCAAGAAATGAAACTTTCCATCGATAAAATAATTGCACGAATTGCACGTAATTGACTAATTAAAAAAAGGTGTTTAAGAAATTAAATTCGGAACTGCAACTATTTTTTGAGACAATCAAATAAAAGCAGATTCTAAAAAGTCATTTTGCTTCCGATTAGGCAATCGATTCCCGGTATTGGACTGGGGATTGGTTGCCTAATTTGGTAAAAATACGAGTATTATTCCAAAATTGGATGTAGTTTTGGACTGTTTCAATTACAAT
>NZ_BJDM01000002.1 GCF_005405145.1 Paucilactobacillus kaifaensis
TGGACATACAAAAATCCCTCCATAATCATCAGATGAATTATTGCATTTCATCTGACAACCACAAAGGGATTATCGCAAGATCAAATGGTCTCGGCGATTTTTTTATTTATGAAATTTTAGCAACCTTACCTTCATCAGGTTCACGTAGCTGGTCCGCATATGCATTAATTTTACGTAAGCGGTGATTAACTCCCGATTTAGAAATTGGTCCACCTGGTACTAATTCGCCAAGCTCTTTTAGACTAATTTCTTGATGTGCCAATCTTGTTTCAGCAATTTCTCGTAATTTATCAGGTAAATTACCAAGTCCGACCGTCTCATCAATAAACTTAATGTTTTCAATTTGTTTATTGGATGCGTTGGCAACTTTATCCATATTAGCATTTTCGCAGTTTACCAAGCGATTAACTGAATTACGCATGTCCCGAACAATGCGGACATCTTCAAATTTAAGCATCGCATTAGTAGCTCCAATTAATGACAGAAAATCAGCAATTTTTTCTGCCTCTTTCAGATAAACAATGAACCCACTACGCCGATTTGTGACTCGTGCATTCAAATTATACTTATTCATCATTTCAGCAATCATTGCGTTATGTTCCTCATACAATGAGTAGATTTCCAAATGATAACGCGATGTCTCAGGATTATTTACCGATCCGCCTGCTAAAAAGGCCCCGCGTAAATAAGAACGAATCATTCCATCATTGCTCAATAACTCAATTGGTACCTGCTCTTTAATTTGTAAGTCCTGCAAAATACCGAGATCAGATAAAATTGCTTGAGCTTCACCACGTAGTCGCACGATGTATAAATTGTTCTTCTTTAGCTTCATTTTTCGGCGGACAACTAACTCACTTTCAGCCTGATAAAAATCCTTCAGTAATTGATAGATGCGCCGAGCAATGGCTGGGTTTTCAGTTTGAACATTGAGTACTAATTGATGATTAGCAATATTCAACGTCCCATTCATTCGAATTAACGCCATTAGTTCAGCTTTAGCATTATCTAAATGAACTTGTAATCCCGTTAATTCTTTTTTGACCTCACTGGCATAAGACATTGATATCACTCCTTTCTAGTCACGTGCTTGCTGCAAACGATTCATTAACTCAGCGACTACCTTGTCACTGTCATGAAAAGCACCATTATCTTTTAACTGCAAAAAATTCGTTGAAATAACCCTAGCACCCTGTTCTCTGAGTCCGGCAAAATCGTGTTGTACAGGCTGAGATAATTCATTCCATCGTTGAAAATCCATGTAATCATTTGGTACTGGTTGTGAATTTACTAAAACAGTATCAACAAAATTCTGACCTAAATGTCGATTTAATATTCGCACATGATCAGCATCTGTAAATTGATCTGTTTCTCCTTTTTGAGTCATAATATTACAAATATAAATTACTTCAGCAGATGTTGCACAAACCGCTGCGCCAACATTTTCAATCATCAAATTAGGCAAAATACTTGTGAATAAACTACCGGGACCTAGAACAATCTGGTCAGCATTCATAATTGCATCAATCACTTCCGGCACGGCTTTGGTTGCATGACCATCTTGATAATTTGACGGGGTTACCCACACACGCTTAATTGCCTTGTGAGCAGCCGTAATTTCAGATTCACCTTTTAGCTTAGTACCATCCTTAAATTCAGCATTAAGTACCAGTGGCTCATTGGCGGCTGGATAAACGTGCCCATTAACCTGCATCATCTCTGACAATTCTTGAACTGCTTCAAAAATACCAGATTTCATTTCTGCTAGCGCAGCAATAATTAAGTTACCAATTGCATGTCCTGCAAAGAATTGATCGGAACTGTCAAACCGATATTGAAAAATATCCAATTGTAATTCTGGCCATTGAGACAGGGCAACTAAGACGTTTCGAATATCACCAGGCGGTACAACATTGATATAGTTACGCAAGATCCCTGAAGAACCACCATCATCTGCTACCGTCACAATTGCTGTAATATCTACATCTTTATTGCGCAAGCCCTTTAAAATAACTGGTAGGCCGGTACCACCACCGATCACCACAATTTTAGGACGTCGCTTTTTTAATTGTGCACTCATGATCGATTGGTGATCTCCTTTCGCTTTTCAATATCACGATGGCTGACATTGACAACATAATCTTTCCCAATATCTTTTGAGAGGCGGTTAGCGATTGCAACAGATCGGTGTTGTCCACCGGTACATCCAATTGCAATTGTTAGGCTGGTCTTTCCTTCTTTTTCATATCCCGGTAAAATCGTCGTTAGTAACGAATAAAAATGACTATAGAATTGCTCAGTTAATGGTTGCTTCATTACATAGTCACTGACTGCCCTATCATTACCTGTTAATGGTTTAAGTTCCTCAATGTAGAACGGATTGGGCAAAAAGCGTACGTCCATCACGATATCAGCATCTAGCGGCAACCCATATTTAAAACCAAACGACATCACTTCAACATAAAAAGTAGTTTGTTGGTCGATATTAAAGTAGTCAGCTAATCGATGACGTAATTGACGCGGCGATAAATCTGATGTATCAACAGTCAAATTAGCAATACTTTTGATTTCACTAAGTAGTTTTCTCTCCCGATCGATTCCAGCCATAACACGACCTTGAGGTGCCAGTGGATGTGCTCGTCTAGTTTCTTTGTACCGTGAGACTAATTCTTCATCAGTTGCATCCAAAAACAACAACTGTGTGTTAACATCCGCCCGCTTGCGTAATTCATCAATTGCCGGCATCACTAAATCATAGAACCCACGTGACCGTAAATCAACTACTAGTGCTACTTTGTCAGTTCCCTCAGACTCTTCAATGATATCTAGAAATCGTGATAATAAATTAGGGAGCATGTTATCGACAACAAAAAAGCCTAAATCTTCAAAGCTTTGAATCGCAACGGTCTTACCAGCACCGCTCATCCCAGTAATAATCACAACCTGTAACTTTTTTTTCAAGGTATGACCTCCAAATGTCTATCCAAAGAAACTAGTCTTTAACATTGTAACATACCGGGCGTGTCATTCAAAATAAAGAGTGCGAGTAGCCACGGGTAAGAGTCGGAGTGTAACGGGAGAAAGGCACTCATGATTCGGTTATTGAATCATGAGTGCCTTTCTCATGTTACATGTAGACTCTTGTGGTTGCGAACCCGTTTCAGCAATCAAAATTATGGCACTCCAACACACACCTATTTAATTAATTCCTTAGCCCGCGCCAAGTTTTGTTTAATTTGTGAAAATCCAGTTCCACCAAGTGATTGTCGCCGTTCAACTGCAACTTTACTTTGTAAGTCATGATAAATATCATCTTCAATCAATGGGGATATTTTTTTATACTCACTTAACGGAATATTTTGCAGTGTCGTTCCTGTTTCTAATCCTTGTAAGACAAGTTTACCAACAATTTCATGAGCCTGACGAAATGGAATTCCCTTGCTAGCCAGATAATCTGCTAATTCAGTTGCATTAGAAAAATCATTTGTCGTTGCCTCAGCCATTTTTTCTTTATTTACATGAGATGTCTTCAGCATTTCTGTAAAGACTTTGATGCTAGGCAAAATGGTTTTAACCGCATCAAAAACGCCTTCTTTATCTTCTTGCAAATCTTTGTTGTAAGCTAATGGCAGTGACTTCATCACAGTTAATAGCCCAATTAAATCACCAAAAACACGGCCACTTTTACCACGAATTAGCTCAGCCATATCAGGATTTTTCTTTTGCGGCATGATTGAACTTCCAGTAGAAAATTTATCTGAAAGTTCTAAGTAATTAAACTCATACGTACACCACAAAATGATCTCCTCACAAAACCGTGACAGATGCATCATTAAAATTGAAGCATTACTTAGAAATTCTAATGCAAAATCGCGGTCAGAAACCGCATCCAAGCTATTGTGATAAACATCATCAAAACCTAACTCTTCAGCTGAATACTGACGATCAATTGGAAATGTAGTCCCAGCCAAGGCGGCCGCACCTAGTGGTGAAATATTAGTATGCTTTAAATTAAATTCAAACCGTTCCACATCCCGCTGAAACATTTCGAAGTATGCCAGTAAATAATGTGCATATGAAATTGGCTGTGCATGCTGCATGTGCGTGTACCCTGGCATGATTGTCTCAACATTATCTTCAGCCATGGCAATAATAACTGTCTGCAAATGTTTTAATTCGGCAATCACTTCTGGAATTCGATTTTTGACGTACAGATGAAAATCGGTGGCCACTTGATCGTTACGACTACGTGCTGTGTGTAATTTACCTGCCACTGGTCCAATTTCATCAGTCAACAACTTTTCTAAGTTAAGATGAATGTCTTCATTTTCAACTGTAAACTTAAGCTGCCCTTGCTCAAGTTTATTAGCTAATTTGGTCAAACCAGCAATGATTTGATCAGCATCTTGTGCCGGCAAAATTGCTGTTTTTTTAAGCATTTTGACATGTGCTAGCGAACCTTGGATGTCCTCATGGGCCAACTCTTGGTCAAATGAAATTGAGGCCCCAAACTCATCGACCCAGTGTGCCCCTGTTTGTGTAAAACGACCACCCCATAATTTTGCCGTACTCATTTATTGAATGCCATCCTTTGCTTTATTAACTTTATCTTGGACCTGTGCATAAACTTGGGTTGGCAAGCCCCATAATTTAATGAACCCGACTGCGGCTTGTTGATCAAATTCGTCAGCAGAAGTGTAAGTTGCCAAATTTTTGTTGTACAGTGAATTTTCGGATTTACGTCCTTGAGTAATCACATTACCTTTAAACAATTTCAATCTAATCGTGCCGTTCACAACTTTTTGAGTTTCTTTCAAAAAGGCAATCATGGCATTCATTAAGGGTGAAAACCATAATGCATTATAGATCGTGTCTGCCAGTTTTTGTTCAATCAATGGTTTGAAGTGTGCCAACTCGCGTTCAAAAGTCAAATCTTCCAGCGCTTTATGTGCCTTCATCAATACTGTTGCGGCAGGTGCTTCATAAACCTCACGTGACTTAATCCCTACCAATCGATTTTCAATATGATCAATTCGACCAATTCCGTGCTTACCGGCGATTGCTTCCACCTTTGAAATCAATTCTGCTAGCGAATACTGTGTCCCATTTAAAGCTACTGGTACCCCTTGAACAAAATCAATCGTTAGTTCCTCTGGTTCATTTGGTGTATTTTCAATTGGATTGGTGAGATCAAACGCATCTTCTGGAGCAGCCGTCCATGGATCTTCTAGCACCCCTGCTTCATTAGCACGCCCCCATAAATTTTGATCAATTGAATAGGGACTGTCTAAATCAATTGGAATCGGAACATCATGCTTTTTGGCATAATCAATTTCTTCCTCGCGTGACATATGCCAATCACGGATTGGAGCTTCAATTTTAATTTGTGGAGCCAAGGCATGAATGGCCACTTCAAACCGAACTTGGTCATTCCCCTTACCAGTACAACCGTGCGCGATCGCTGAGGCACCCTCTTGTTTTGCAATTTCAACTAACTTCTTTGCGATTAGTGGTCGCGATAACGCAGAAAGTAAAGGATAAATGCCTTCATACAATGCATGTCCTTGCAATGCAACCAATGCGTATTCATTAGCAAACTCTTCTCTAGCATCAATGACAAACGCTTTAGCTGCGCCAACTTTTAACGCCTTATCATGAACAAAATTAAGATCCTTACCCTGCTCACCAACATCAATACAAACCGCAATGACATCATAACCTTTATTTTTCAACCATGGAATCGCTACTGATGTATCTAATCCACCTGAGTATGCCAACACAATTTTCTCATTTGCCATGCCACTATTCCTCCACATCTTGTTTTACTATGTCCTAACATTAGCATGGAATATATCATTTTTCAAGTATTTATGCATTTTTTTCTTTAATTAATGATTTTTATTCATAAAAACGTGATATTTGGTGGGGTAAATGTATAAAATTCATTTTGCATCTAAATTTTTTATGCAATTAATGTAATACTTGGTTGAATAGTAATTCAACTGGACTAAACGTGTAAACAACCGCAGGTGCACATTGTGTAATAAAAATAACCCTAGACAATTCATAGCTCGAATCGTCTAGGGTTATTTTTATTACACAACGCCATCTATCCGTGGTCGTTTACATTCTAAACCTCCACGCGCTTAAATGGATCAGATGAAATTTTTTCGGATAGGATCTTTTTGGCCCATTCCTGTGCTGAGAACAACGAGTGATCACGATAGTTACCACAACTATCAATCGTTGTTCCAGGAACATCAGACCATTCTGCAGTGCTAATGAACTCTAATGAAGACTTCAAAGCCTTTGCTACTTCAGTAGTATCATGTTCGCCCCACATAATTAAATGAAAACCAGTTCGGCAGCCGAATGGTGAACAGTCAATCACGCCATCCATACGATCACGCAATAATCCAGCTAACATATGTTCAATTGTATGCAAACCAGCTGTTGGAATAGCATTTACATTTGGTTGCACCAATCGTAAATCAAAATTAGAGATTTTGTCTCCGTTAGGGCCTTCTTCAACCGTAATTAATCTGACATATGGTGCCAATACCTTTGTATGATCCAACTGAAAACTTTCAATCTTTGCCAAGTAAATCACTCCTTCTTTTAATTACCTTTACTATACAATTTTGAAACTAAAGTGCAAGTTCAGGTCGTGAGTAATCATAATATTATGTTGTTGATGAATAAATCAAAACTACTTGCCTTCAATACGACTAGCATCACGTTCTAGTACCGGTTTTAGATATTGACCAGTATAGCTTTCTTTAACCTCTGCAATCTGTTCTGGAGTTCCAGTAGCAACTATTTCTCCACCACCAGCACCACCTTCAGGTCCCAAATCGATCAACCAATCTGCCGTTTTAATTACATCAAGATTATGCTCAATCACCAAAACAGTATTACCAGCATCAACTAGTCGTTGTAGAACTCCCAATAACCGTTTAATATCATCGGTGTGTAACCCGGTTGTCGGTTCATCTAGAATATAAAAACTTTTTCCACTCGACTGCTTGTGCAACTCTGACGCTAACTTCATTCGTTGGGCCTCACCACCAGATAGCGTTGTTGCCGGTTGTCCCATTTTGACATAACCTAGCCCGACATCAACAATGGTTTGCAATTTTCGGGCAATCTTTGGAATTGCTTCAAAAAATTCCAGTGCTTCACCAACTGTCATCTCTAGTACGTCCGCAATACTTTTACCCTTATATTGAACTTCTAGTGTTTCAGAGTTATACCGCTTACCATGACAAACTTCACAGGGAACATAAACATCTGGCAAAAAGTTCATTTCAATTTTTAAAATACCATCGCCATGACAGGCTTCACAACGACCACCTTTAATATTAAAGCTAAACCTTCCCTTTTGGTAACCACGCAATTTGGCCTCATTGGTTTGGGCAAATAAGCCACGAATATCATCAAAAACACCGGTGTAGGTTGCAGGGTTACTTCGCGGTGTCCGTCCAATTGGTGCCTGATCAATATTGATTATCTTTTCAATATTTTTAACACCACGAACCGACTTATACTTTCCTGGCTTTTCAGAATTGTGATTTAGTTTTTGTGCCAGTACACGCTTCAAAATTGAATTAACTAACGTTGATTTACCAGAGCCAGAAACTCCAGTAACCCCGACAAATTTGCCAAGTGGAAAATCAACCGTTAAATCTTTTAAATTGTTTTCACTTGCACCGGTAATGGTAATTTTTTTACCGTTACCAGTTCGTCTGCTAGTTGGCACTGGAACAAATTTTTTGCCAGCTAAATATTGTCCAGTTAACGACTTAGCTGAACGTTCAACCTGTTTAGGTGTCCCGGCAGCCATGACTTCACCACCGTATTCACCTGCACCAGGTCCAATATCAACCAAATAATCTGCGGCACGCATCGTATCCTCATCATGCTCAACAATAATTAATGTATTCCCTAAATCACGCATTTTTTTGAGCGATGCAATCAACCGATCGTTGTCTCGTTGGTGCAATCCAATCGAAGGTTCGTCTAAAATATACATAACACCTGAAAGATTGGATCCAATTTGAGTTGCCAGTCTGATTCGTTGTGCTTCACCACCAGATAAGGTTCTGGCAGAACGACTCAACGTTAAATAATCCAGTCCAACATTCTGCAAAAACGTTAATCGATCAACAATTTCTTTGATAATTGGACGGGCAATAGTTTCACTTTGTTCAGACAAATGAAGCTGCTTGAAAAATGGAATTTCATCGCTAACTGGTTTTTCTGATACTTCACCAATGTGTAAATGGTCTACTTTAACACTTAACGCTTGCCGATTTAACCGGTAACCATGACATGTTTGGCAAGTTAGCTCTGTCATATATTTGCGCATTTGGTCACGAGTAAAGTCTGAGTTGGTCTCACGATAACGACGCTCAACATTGTTCAAAACACCTTCAAATTCAACATCAACATCGCGCACACCACCAAAATCATTTTCATAATGGAAATGAAATTTATGCGCACCGTTACCGTTTAAAATCATTTTTTGTTGTTTAGCAGGTAACTTCTCAAATGGAGTATCCATGTCGATTCCATTTTGTGTTGCAAATTGCTCCAGCAGCTCAGGATAATACTGAGAAGAAATAGGATTCCATGGAATAATTGCACCTTTTCGTAATGTGACACTACGATCTGGGATGACTAAATCTTCATCAACTTCTAGTTTAATCCCAAGGCCTTCACATTCAGGACAAGCGCCCAATGGTGCATTGAAAGAAAAGAGACGTGGTTCCATCTCACCAACTGTAAAGCCACAGACGGGACAGGCGTATTGTTCTGAAAAAGCTATTTGATCTCCACCAATAATATCTGCTGTAGCATAACCGTCGCTTAACCGTAATGCAGCCTCAAATGAATCAAATAAACGTGATCTAATGCCGTCTTTAACCACAATTCGATCTACAACAATATTGATAGAATGGTTTTGATTTTTATTTAGTTCTGGCACGTCATCAATATCGTAGGTTTCATCGTCCACTTGGACACGCACAAAGCCCTCACGTTTGATTTTTTCAAACGTCTTTTTTTGACCACCTTTTTTATTTCTAACAATTGGTGATAAGATCTGCAACTTAGTGCGCTCTTCCAACCCTAAAATACGGTCCACCATCTGTTCTGGCGATTGACTTGAGATTGGTGTGCCATCATTTGGACAAATTGGAGTTCCTACTCGCGCCCATAAAAGTCGTAAATAATCATTAATTTCGGTGACCGTTCCAACTGTTGAACGCGGATTTTTTGAAGTTGTTTTTTGATCAATCGAAATTGCGGGCGAGAGGCCATCAATGGAGTCGACATCCGGCTTATCCATCTGTCCTAAAAATTGCCGTGCATAGGCTGACAAACTTTCAACGTAACGCCGTTGCCCTTCAGCATAAAGTGTATCAAAAGCTAGTGAACTTTTCCCGGATCCAGATAGACCCGTTACCACAACTAACTTATTTTTTGGAATGGTTACATCAATATTTTTAAGGTTATGCGCACGAGCACCGTGAATTACAATTTTGTCGTTTGCCAATTAACTTTCCTCCTAGTTACCGAACCTGATTTTCTTTATTCAATCTGTGCCTTTAATTCTAACACTGTATCTCTCAACGTAGCAGCTTGTTCAAAGTCTAATCGCTTAGCAGCAGCCCTCATTTGTTCTTCCAGCTGATTTAACATTGCTTTTTGATCATCCTTAGCCATATCTGCAAAATCTTGCTGCGTGAAATCATCTTTTTGACCACTATCATCTGCTTCTTTGGTTACACTAATTAAATCACGAATATCCTTTTTAATTGTATGTGGCGTAATATGATGATCTTCATTATATTTAGCCTGAATTTCACGACGACGCTTAGTTTCATCCATTGCAGCCTTCATTGATTCTGTTACCGTATCTGCATACATTATAACGGCTCCATTTTCATTTCGGGCAGCCCGGCCGATTGTTTGAATTAACGACCGCTCATTACGAAGAAAACCTTCCTTATCAGCATCCAAAATTGCAACCAATGAAACTTCTGGTACGTCAATTCCTTCTCGCAACAGATTAATTCCAACTAAGACATCAAACTTACCTAAACGTAGATCACGAATTATCTGAGTTCGTTCCAACGTTTTGATATCACTGTGAAGATATTTGACCTTTAAACCTAAATCCTTTAAATAATCACTTAAATCTTCTGACATTTTTTTAGTCAAAGTTGTTACAAATACTCGTTCGTTACGTTCAACTCGTTTATTTATTTCCCCAACCAAATCATCTATTTGTCCCATTACTGGACGAACTTCAACAGTTGGATCTAACAAACCAGTCGGGCGAATAATTTGTTGGACAACGTGATCAGTTTGATCATATTCATATGGTCCTGGTGTTGCCGACATGTAAACAACTTGGTTAACATGTGTTTCAAATTCTTCCAGTTTTAATGGTCGGTTATCAAGCGCACTTGGCAAACGAAACCCATAATCAACCAACATTTGTTTCCTTGAACGGTCACCCTTATACATTCCGCGAACCTGTGGCATTGTTTGATGTGATTCGTCAACAACCAGTAAAAAATCTTTTGGAAAGAAATCAAGTAGTGTGTACGGTGGTTCACCAGGTTTGCGACCGTCCATATGTCGAGAATAATTTTCAATTCCAGACGTATAACCCATTTCTTTTAACATTTCAATATCATAAGTGGTTCGCTGTTTTAAACGTTGAGCTTCCAGCAGCTTGCCAGCATCATTTAATACCTTTAGACGGTCATCTAGTTCATCTGAAATTCCTTGGATGGCAGTTGTCATAATATCATCGTTAGTCATGAAATGAGTAGCCGGAAAAATTGACACATGGTCTCGATCGCCCACAACTTCACCCGTCAGAGAATCTACTTCGCGAATGCGATCAATTTCATCCCCAAAAAACTCAATTCTTAATGCTCGTTCGTCGCGCGATGCCGGAAAAATTTCAACCACGTCACCATGCACACGAAAACGACCACGTTGAAAATCAATATCATTTCGTTCGAATTGAATATCCACCAAATCACGTAACAATTGGTTTCGTTCAATTTCCATTCCTACTCGCAATGATAAAACATGATCTTGATATTCACGCGGATCACCCAAACCAAAGATACTAGAAACAGACGCCACCACAATCACATCGTTACGTTCAAGGAGCGAACTAGTGGTTGAGTGCCGTAACTTATCAATTTCATCATTAATAGCTGAATCTTTTTCAATATAGGTATCACTGGACGGAACATATGCTTCCGGCTGATAATAATCATAGTAGCTAACAAAATACTCGACAGCATTGTTGGGGAAAAATTCTTTGAATTCTCCATATAACTGACCTGCCAGTGTTTTATTATGCGACAAAATTAACGTTGGTTTATTAACATTTTTAATCACGTTTGAAATTGTAAAAGTTTTACCTGTTCCAGTTGCACCAAGTAAAATCTGGGCTTTCTCACCCGTCTCAATTCCATCAGTTAACTGTTTAATGGCAGCAGGTTGATCCCCTGTTGGTTGATATTTTGAAACTAAATCAAATTTTCTATCCGGTTGTCGATAAATCATAATCCAACCTCCTATATAAAAAAGTGTGAGCTAAGGGGTTTAGACATCCATCAGCTAAGTTACAAATAACAACTAATAAATCGCTCTTTGATCTGTTGATTGTTATTTATACTCAGTTCTAGACATCTGTTGTAGTGAATACGCCTAAGTAATAAACTAGTCAATTCAGTGCATTAACTAAACCTAGCTCTACCTTGGCCATTACATCCAAAAAAAATGGAAAAGCTGACGCCTTTCCACTCATGCGTCCATCAATCTTACCACACGAACATGCATTCGTCTAGTAAGTTGATAGCCTGAACTACATCACTGCTATTATTAGCTTTCACTCCTTATATTGAGCAATGATTTGATTTGAAATCGTAGTTAACTGATTACTCTCGTTAACATTATCAGCCAGCAATTCCGGTAAAATTTCGTTCAAAAAATATTGAACACTTGCCATTTTTTTAAAATCCATCATCGTTCTCAAACTTTCACGATAAATTTCCATATAAACAGGTTCCGGATTGCCCTTTTGTATTTCACCAAATGATTCATACATCAAATCAATTTTATCAGCCACTGACAAAATTTTTCCTTCCAAAGAACTATCTTTGCCCTCACCAAATCGCCGCCGATAGGCTGCCTGAAACTCCTGTGGAATCTCATTATCAATGAAATTGTCAGTCAATGACTGGTCTACCTCCGCCAGCATCGAGCGTAAGGCTGGCGTCGCATATTTAACTGGCGTTTTAATGTCGCCAATGAAGCGTTCAGTATAATCGTGATTAAGAGCTTTCTCGTATAATGAACGCCAGTTAACTTCATTACCAGCATTTTCTTCAATATCACCCAATAGCTGTGCCGCCTGGGCAACTTTAAAACTGTGTGCGGCCACAGTATGTTTTTCAAATTTAAAGTAACCAGGTGCACGATTAATCATTTCTAAATCACTTAAGCTCTTCAAATATTGATGCATTCCCATTGTTGACCCCTCGCTTTTCTTGACAAAAATGCCCAATCCATGACAGAAAGGGCACTTGCATCACTATTTAATAAATTCATTTAATGCAGTTTCAAAATCAGACAATTTTTGGTTTGCCAACTCTAAGCTATCAGCATTGGTTCCAATATAAAACTTCAACTTTGGTTCAGTTCCTGAGGGACGAATGGCAATCCAAGTTTCATCATCTAAAATGTATTTTAAAACGTTAGCTACTGGCAAGTTCATTTTAACAGTTTGGCCAGATGCTTCCGCTTTAGTTTGAGTGCTAAAATCTTCAGTCGCCACAATTGCATGACCAGCAAAATGCGTAGGTGCCTCCTCACGAAACTTCTTCATCAAAGCTTTGATCTGGTCGGCACCATCAATGCCAGCATATGTTTGAGAAATTGTTTTTTCACGGAAGTATCCGTACTGTTTAAACAATTCTTGCAACCCATCATACAGCGTTTTACCCTGACTACGATAATAAGCTGCCACTTCAGCAAGTAACACCAGCGACTGGATAGCATCTTTGTCATGAACAAATGGCTTAACTAGGTAGCCGTAACTTTCTTCAAAACCAAACATGTACGTATGTTCACCAGTAGCTTCAAAATGTTCAATCTGCTGGGCAATATATTTAAAACCAGTTAAAACATTAATCATTTCAACGTTATAACTTGCTGCAATCTTCGTTGCGAATTCTGTTGAAACAATCGACTTAACGACTGCTGCATTGGTCGGCAAATCACCAGCTTGCTTGTGAGCCTCTAAAATATAATGCAATAGCACAGATGCAATTTGGTTACCGGTTAGTAATTGATATTCACCATCGGGTTGACGTACTGCCGTTCCTAGCCGATCTGCATCTGGATCTACGGCTACTAAGACATCAGCGTTCACTTTTTTGCCTAGTTCAATGGCCAGTTTGAATGCTTCTGGGTCCTCAGGATTAGGTTTTTTAACCGTAGAAAACTCTGGATCTGGTTTGGCTTGCTCAGGCACAATCTCATAATTGGTAAAACCAGCGTTTTGGAGTGCCTTTTCCCCCAACATTTGACCCGTTCCATGTAATGGTGTAAAGATTAATTTCATGTCTTTACCCATTTCTTGTGCTAACTTAGGATTAATTGTAACTGTTTTTACCTTTGCCAAGTAATCTTGATCAACATCATCACCGATAATTGTCATGACTTTATCTTTGAGTAACTGAGACTCATCTGCCACTTCAATCTTGAATAAATCAGTTACCTGCCGAACATAACTAGTTATCAGATCAGATTCCTTTGGTGGCATTTGTCCACCATCTTCACCATAAATTTTATAACCATTGTATTCTTTCGGATTATGACTAGCAGTAATCATAATTCCAGCATAGGTATGCAGATGACGAACAGTAAAAGAAAGCTCTGGAGTTGGACGTAAGCCTTCGAAAACAAAAGATTTAATACCATGAGCGCCTAGTACATGCGCAGCTTCATGCGCAAAATCTTGCGAATGGTGGCGCGAATCAAAACTAATTGCCACACCTCGGGACTTGGTGGCGTCATCTAAAGTGTCCATAAACCTTGCTAGACCTTCAGTCGCCTGACGAACAGTATAAATGTTCATTCGATTAATTCCTGGTCCTAATAGGCCACGCATTCCCGCAGTACCAAAGGATAACGGCGCATAAAATGCGTCTTCCAATTGAGACTCATCTACTGTCATTTCCTGTAGTTCATTTTTAAGACTCGTTTCTAATGATGCTTCGTTTAACCACGTTTGATAAGTATCCTTCCAGCTCATCAATGGCATCTCCTTTTCTCAGCTCGATAATTAGTTAATATTTGAACGCGAAAACACCCGCCTAAAACTTCCAATAGATGGTGCAATCTAGAATTGATCCGCTTTCAAACTTCGACTTTTAGTATACCGCACTTCAAACACAGTGTGAACAGACACACTAGAACCATCATCTAGCGATTTAACATAAAAATGGGATCTAGTCAGTTGTGATTAACTGACTAGATCCCATTTTTTAAAACATATAAATCTATCTAAAATAAATTTAAACCATAACCCTAAACCGTTTGTTCTTCACCTTTTAATGACTCAATATAGTTAAAGACCCCTTGTCCAGCAATACCACCATCGCCGACTGCAGTGGTAATTTGACGTAATTTTTTATCACGCACATCACCGATTGCAAAGATTCCGGGAACCTTGGTTTCCATTTGATCGTTAGTTTCAACCCAACCTTGATCATCCAAAATATCTAGATTAGTAAATTGTTCAGTCATTGGTAAGACACCGACATAAATGAACACACCACTAGCATCTAATTCAGTTTCAGCACCAGTTTGGTTATTCTTGATCTTAACGCCACTGACCTTTTGCTCGTCTCCTTGGATTTCTTCAACGTTGCTATTCCAAACAAACTCCATTTTATCGTTTGCAAAGGCTCGATCCTGAATAATCTTTTGTGCACGTAATTGATCTCGGCGATGAACAACGGTAACCTTGTCTGCTAATTGAGTTAAATAAATTCCCTCTTCAATTGCAGAATCACCACCACCGACTACAACAACATGTTTATTCTTAAAGAAGGCGCCATCACAGACCGCGCAGTAGGAAACACCTCGGCCACCATATTCATTTTCACCAGCAGTTCCCAACTTTTTATATTCGGAACCAGTAGCAATAATAATAGCTTTTGTTTCATAAGTTTCCATATCGGTTGTAACTGTCTTTACGACACCGTTATCCTCAATTTTTTCAACAGTCCCATAGGTGTACTCTGCCCCAAACTGAGTGGAACTTTCGTACATCTCTTTTGATAGATCAGGGCCTAAAATTGATTTAAAACCAGGATAATTTTCAATTGCGGCCGTATTATTCATTTGCCCGCCATAGATTCCACGGTCTAACATCAGTACTGATAAATTAGCTCGTGAAGCATATAATGCTGCCGTCATCCCTCCAGGACCGGCTCCAATTACAATTACGTCATATTTTTTGGCCATCAATCAAGCCCTCCTTAACTTACTTACAATTAATGAGTATAAGATACACTGAATTACGTGACTTGTCTAATAATCTGTTTCCAAACACTTCTAAAACTCATCTATGCTTTAAAGATAGTAATAAAAAATTACCGTACCAACATAAATATTGATAAACGGTAATCTAACCATATTCAATTTAAGAATTCTTTTTATCGGTCTCAGTTAACTTAGCTCCTAAATCCTTGATATATTCACGTAACTCATCTTTGACTTGTGGATGCGTTAACCCATATTCAATATTAGTTTGAATCCAGCCGAACTTATTTCCAACGTCATGTCGTTGGCCCTTAAATTCATGGGCGAAAACACGCTGGGTTTTATTAAGTGTATCGATTGCATCTGTTAATTGAACTTCGTTTCCTTTGCCAGGTTTAGTATTTTCTAACACTTTAAAAATTTCTGGTGTTAGTAAATAACGACCAATAATGGCCAAATCACTTGGTGCATCAGCTGGATTAGGTTTTTCAACAAAGTTAGACACGTTATATAATCCTGGTTTAACCTCTTTTGTAGGATTAATAACACCGTATTTAGCCGTATCCTCATGTGGCACTCGCATTACTGCCAATGTTGAGGCTCCAGTTTGCTCATAACTATCCATTAACTGGCGCGTTAATGGCACTTCATCATCCATTAAATCGTCACCGAGCATAACTACAAATGGTTCATCACCAATAAAGGCCTTGGCAGTTAGAACAGCGTCCCCTAAGCCACGAGGATGTGATTGACGAATAAAGTACAAGTTAATATCAGTCGTTTCTTGTACCATCTTCAACATTTCATCCTTGTGCTTTTCAATTAAATTGTTTTCAAGCTCTGGGTTGGAGTCAAAGTGGTCCTCAATCGAACGTTTACTCTTTCCATCAACAACAACAATGTCTTCAATTCCAGATTTACGCGCCTCTTCCACAATAAATTGAATGGTTGGCTTATCAACAATTGGTAACATTTCCTTTGCCAATGCTTTTGTAGCAGGTAAAAATCGTGTCCCTAAGCCAGCAGCAGGAATAACTGCTTTTTTAACTTTTTTCATGTTCAAAAATTTCCTTTCATTTTCTCTCATAATACTCCAAGTGGTATTTTACCACATTTATTCTAGCTCTGAAGTAACTTCTCGTTGCATTAAGCCTTCAATGGCTACCTTGACGTCTTTATGCTCATACAAAACTTGATAAATTGATTCTGTAATTGGCATTTTAACGTTGCGCTGTTGACTAAGCTCGTACGCTGCTTTAGTAGTGTACACACCTTCTATTACCATGCCCATATTTGCCATGACATCATCAAGTGACTTACCTTGACCCAATTCATTACCAGCACGCCAATTACGAGAATTAACGCTAGTGGCTGTGACAATCAAATCACCAACACCGGAGAGTCCAATGAACGTAAACGGATTAGCACCAAACGCAACTCCCAGTCTTCTAATTTCAGTCAACCCACGAGTAATTAATGCTGCCTTAGCATTATCATGATAACCTAGTCCATTAATAATTCCAGCGCCAATTGCAATAATATTTTTTAATGCAGCGCCAAATTCAGCCCCAATTACATCATCATTGGTGTACACCCGGAAATAATCGTTACTAAACAAATTCTGCACATGCTGCGCACTCAGTAAATTTGTACTAGCTGCCGTTACAGAAGTTAAATCGTGACGAGCAACGTCTTCTGCATGACTAGGGCCTGACAAAACTACAATTGCTTGGCGATTTGCTGACTTGATTTCTTCAGTTAACATCTCAGAGGGGCGCTTATATGTGTTTTGCTCTAATCCTTTTGTTGCATGAACAATCAAAGGTTGCTGCCCAAGATCAGCTAGCAGCTGACCTAATTTACCGCCAACTTCTCGTAACCCTTTTGTTGGAATAACAATTAAGATAACTTGTGCACCATCCACTGCTGCACGCATATCAGTAGTAGCTGTTAGTTCATTTTCAAATTTAAAATCAGCAATATATTTAGGATTTTCATGGCGCGTATTTAAAATCTGTACCTGTTCCTCATTATGGGACCATAAACGAACATCATGACCATTTTCAGCCAATAAATTTGCTAAGATACTACCCCATGATCCTGCACCTAATACTGCAATTTTTTCTTTCATCAAAATTAGAACTCCCTTCATAACTCAGACATCATTTTGTTGCTTTAGTTTCCAAATACCATGGATACTGACGATGACGACGAATAATTATGAGAACGATTGCACCAACAAACAAAATAACAGATAGTACTTGTGACACTCTAATCGTATTACCAATCATTAAACTATCCGTGCGCATCCCCTCAATGACAAACCGACCGGCAGAATACCACAGTAAATAACTTAAAAAGACTTCTCCCTGGCGAAATAAATGATGCCTGTGTCGGAGGCCAAATAAGATGAGAAAACCAAGTAAGTCCCAACATGATTCGTAGAGAAATGTCGGTGTTCGATAAGCCCCATTGATATACATTTGGTTAATAATGAACGCTGGTAAGTGTAAATCCTGTAGAAAGGCTAAACTGGTAATCTTACCAAAAGCCTCCTGATTCATAAAATTACCCCAGCGACCAATTGCTTGCGCTAAAATAACTGTAGGCGCTACCACATCTAACATCGTCCAAATGGAGATAAATCGTGAACGACAAAACAACCACATAACGAGTAGTGCACCAATTAACGAGCCATAAATTGCGATGCCACCATCCCAAACTGCCACTATTTCTGCGGGATGTTGAGAATAATACCCCCACTCAAAGATCACATAATATGCCCGCGCAAAAATAATAGCTACTGGAAGAGCCCAAAGAATGTAATCATAAAAGTTATCAGATTCAATCCCAACTCTTTGTCCTTCGCGAACTGATAAAATGAGCGCTATAATCACTGCACTAGCAATAATCACGCCATACCAATGGATCTGAATTGGACCTAATTTGAGCGCAATCGGGTCGATTGCTGTACCTAAAAACTGCCAAAATTGCATTTTAAATTAATCCTTTCTTGAATTTTCTTTAATTAGTCGATTCAAGTTTGCGTCAAACACTTCAGTTGCATCATAGCCCATTGATTGAGCTCGGAAGTTCATTGCCGCTGCCTCAATAATAATAGCTAAATTACGACCAGTTTTAACTGGAATCGAAACCTTAGGGACTTCAACATCGAGAATCTGTTGTGTATCCCCACGATCACCCAAACGATCAAACTGTGAATCTGGTGACCAAGTTTCAAGGTGCACAATCAAGTCAACATCATCTTCTTGCATCACCGCACCAGCACCATAGAGATTCATTACATCAATAATCCCGATGCCGCGAATTTCCATTAAATGTTCCAAAATAACAGGAGCAGATCCCACCAATGTTTGTTCATCTTGCGCATAAACTTCAACTCGGTCATCAGCTACTAATCGATGGCCACGTCGAACCAGCTCAAGCGCTGTTTCACTTTTACCAACCCCGGAGTCACCAGTAATGAGCACACCAACTCCATTAATATCAACCAAGACACCATGGACAGATTGACGCTGAGCTAACTGACCACTGAGGTAAAACGTCATATTACTAAGTACTCGTGATGAAGTTAATTTGGTTCCCAAAATTGGGATACTAGTTTCTTTTGCAGCCTGTTTTAATTCATCAGGTACGGGTAAATCGGTTGAAACTACAAACGTTGGGGTTTCCGGCGCACACATCTTTCGCATCACCATTAATAACTCATCATGCGTCATATTTTTAGCGAATGACGTTTCTGTAATACCAAGTAACTGTACCCGTGCAGCGGGATAATATTTAAAATATCCAGTTAATTCAAGTCCCGGTCGTGAAATATCACTAGTTGTAACCGGGCGATCCAAGAAATCTTTCCCTTGGAGGACTTTTAACCGTACGTTTTTCACTAAATCTGAAACCTTAACTTCATCTGCCACAATAACATCCCTCCAACTGGCCTAAATTTAACCACGACGACTAACAAAATGACTGGAAATAATTGCATTACATACTGACACAATGATTGCCACTAGTATTGACATACCAAATGATGAAAAATGAAAGTTATCTGAACCCACAAAATATGAGGTTAACTGCAGCATTACCGCATTCAACACAATACTAAACAGCCCTAATGTCAAAATCGTAATTGGCAATGAGAAAACAAATAATATTGGCTTGACCAGCGCATTCAAGATTGATAATACCAGACTGGCCGCAAACGCCATCCAGATATTAGACACATAGAAAGCCCCACTTTGTGAGAAAAAGCCAGCAATTGCAACGAACAACAGCGTGTTAATTAAAATTCGTGTCCAAAATCCCATTAGCAATTTACCCCTTACTTATCTTCATCATGTTCATCAACATCATGAATCACTTTGCGTCCCTGATTTGAATTTTTCGGTGGTGTTTGGTCCTGATTGTTAAAAAACATTCCAGTCCAGCTAGGTTTATTAGGATCAGCCGGCATGATCACAGCTAAAAGAATATAAACCAAAATTCCTGGAAACCCTGAGCTTAACAGTGAGATGATCACAAAACCAACCCGAATATAATTCGAATTAACACCAAAATATGAACCAAATCCGCCCATTACACCAGCAATAATTCTATCTGATGACGATCGTGTCAATTGTTTTTTCTGCTTAGATCTCATTGCACCATTCCACCTTCTTGTTTATTAGGTTAATCTTACTGTTTTCAAGTAGTAAAGGCAACTAAAAAAGTGTGTGCAGAGACGTTCAAATGTCTAGAGTTAAAGCAAAAAAGAGATCAGCATCCTAAATCAGGATTCTAATCTCTTTTTTAAACAAGAATATGATTACTTACAACACATTCTAGTTACCACTTTCTAGTTTTTCAGCTTCTTTATCAATAGTTGCAAAACCAGACACCTTATTTTTAGGCTTTGGATTCTTAGCACGTTGTTCTTCAGCTTTTTCGATCAGGGCTTTGCGCGCTTCTTTACTTAGTTTAGCCATCACGATCACCTCTTTTAACTGCCAATTTGTTAGCAGTTATGGATTTTAGTTCGAGCGTAAATATTGGAAACAGATTAAAACATGTTCCTACACTCTAATCCTATTATAGTGCTAATCTAATTAAATAACACACTCAATTTGTTAATTATCATCTACAGTTGTTACTGGCTTTAATTCAACAATCTCACCTGTGCGACGGTAAATAATCCATTCGCCAATATTTAACGCGCACTCACAAATTTGCTCTAAAGCATTGGCAACTGTGATATAAGGTAATATCCGTTCTATTTGGTCACTATTTTGCTTCATTGCGTCCACACATGCCTCATAGATTTTAACATGTTGGGCATTAGCTTCAACCGCTAACTGACTACCAGTTTGAGCAAAATGCCAATCTTTTTTTACATAGGCCGTTAACATGTCACGCATCAGTTTTTCGATAAATTTACTGAACTGCTCAATTAAAGTTAACACCGGCTGTAAATAGGCATCACGTTGTAACTGTAGGCTAGCTAATGCAATATCTCGAGCATGATCGCCAGCATGTTCGAGATCAGAAACAGCTTTTAAAATCGTCACTACTTCACGTAAATCACTTGTAATGGGTTGGTGCAGTGCAATAATTTCAAACGCTTTTTGCTCTAGTTGCATTTCACGGTCGTTAATTTGATGGTCCTGAGTCACGATTTCTTTTGCTGAACGTTCATCACCGACAACCATTGCTCGACCCGCTGCACCAATTTTATTGGCCACCAGCACACCCATTTCTGTGAACTGAGCGTCTAATTTTGCCAGTTCTTGATCAATTAATCGTTCCATGTTTTGCCTCCTCTGTCATAGAGTGTTAATTCAACCGATTAGATTCCGTGGGCTAAGTGAATTAACACGTTTCAAAATTCCAAATCACATCATCAGCCAAACCGGCCAGTAATAAAATCTCGAGTCTGTTCATGCTCGGGATTCATAAAAATTTGTTTAGTACTAGCAGCCTCAATCAAGTCCCCTTGCAAGAAAAAAGCTGTCCTATCTGCAATTCTTGCAGCTTGTTGTAAATTGTGTGTCACTGTGATGATAGTATATTGTTCTTTTAATTGTAGCAGGGTTGCTTCAATTTGACGACTAGAATGTGGATCCAACGCACTTGTTGGCTCGTCTAGTAGCAAAACATCTGGTGAAACTGCTAAGGCCCTTGCGATGCAAATTCGTTGTTGTTGACCGCCAGATAGTGCTAATGCGTTTTGATCCAACTTATCTTTGACTTCGTCCCAAATCGCAGCCTGTTTTAAAGCAGTTTGAACAGCCTCATCCAATTTTGCTTTATCACGAACTCCCGCGACTCTTAAGCCAAAGACAACATTATCATAAATGGACATTGGGAACGGATTCGGCTGTTGAAAAACCATCCCAATGTGTTTACGCAGTTCTACCACATCTGTATTTTCACCGTAAATATCAGTGTCATGTAATTTAAATTCGCCAGAAATATTAACCCCATCAATTTGATCATTCATCCGGTTTAAGCAACGTAAGTATGTTGATTTACCACAGCCAGAAGGTCCAATGAGCGCAGTTATTTCATGTTCATTAAATGCTAGGTCAATTCCATGCAAAGCTTCAAAGTCTCCATAGCTAAGCTTAACATTTTTGGTTGTTAAAATTTGTTTTTCCATTGAATCCTCCCTCCTTAACCAAAGTCACCAGAGATATATTCATTGGTTAGTGCGACTTTTGGTTGTGTAAACATATCTTTAGTGTCATTAAATTCAATAACTGTTCCTTGTGAAAAGTGAGCCGTGTAATCACTAATTCGTGCTGCTTGTGGCAAGTTATGTGTCACAATTACAATTGTATAATGTTCCTTTAAGTTGATTAATGTTTCTTCTAATTGAGCCGTCGAAATTGGATCAAGGGCACTCGCAGGTTCATCCAGTAGTAGAATATCCGGTTGTAATGCAATGGCTCGGGCAATACAAAGTCGTTGAGCCTGCCCACCAGATAATGCTAAGGCGCTTTTATTAAGTTTATCCTTAACCTCATCCCATAAGGCAGCCTGTTTCAAAGCTGTCTCTACCCGTTCCTTCAATTGCTTTTTGTCAGTTATGCCATGACGCTCAAGCGCAAACGTGATATTTTCATAAATTGATTTTGGAAACGGATTGGGACGTTGAAATACCATCCCAATCTGTCGTCGCATCGCATAAACATCAATTTGCTTAGTATTCAAATCTAAATCACGATACCAAATCTGACCTTGCACATTAGCAATTCCATCGTTCATTCGGTTTAATGACCGTAAAAAAGTTGATTTACCAGAGCCTGACGCTCCAATTAGTGCAGTAATTTTAAATCGCGGAATTTGCAAATCGGCAGCTGAAATTGCCTCATAATCTCCATAGAATATTTTTAATTGTTTTGTTTCCAGCGCAATTTCTTGGTCTGAATTAAATTGTAAAATATACCGATCCTTTGTTTCCATCACGCTACCTCCACTTTTAAGCAGCTGTTAGGCACTTGTACAATGCTCGCCCAAGCCAACGTGCTAGTAAATTAAATAATAGCACCACGATAATCAACACAGCTGCTGAACCAGCCGAAACAGCCGTTGCATCTGGCATAATGCCTTCAGAATTAATTTTCCAAATATGGACTGCCAATGTTTCAGCTGGTCGCATTGGGTTAATCGGACTATCAATATTAAATGGATTCCAATTAGCAAAATTTAACGCTGGTGCGCTTTGTCCCGCAGTGTAAATTAATGCGGCAGCTTCGCCAAACACTCTACCAGCGCTCAAGATAACTCCCGAAACGATACTTGGCACTGCAGCAGGTAAAATAATTTTTGTTACTGTCTCCCATTTTGAGATCCCCAGCGCTAAGCCACCATTACGTTGGTCATTGCTTATCGCTTTTAGTGAACCTTCAATGCTTCGTGTTAACAATGGTAAATTAAACACCGTCAACGCCAGTGCCCCTGATAAAATTGAAAAACTAAGATTAAGTTGGACTACAAATAACAAGAAACCAAAAAGACCTACAACTACAGATGGCAAAGAGCTCAGAATTTCAATCATTGTTCTAACCGCATTAGTGATCATGCCGGGTTTAGCATACTCATTCAAATAGATGCTTGCACCCAGTGCAATTGGCAAGGAAATTAGCATTGTTAGAATGAGTAAATACAGTGAATTGAACAATTGAATGCCAATCCCACCACCAGAACTAAAAGCTTTGGAAGGAGAAGTTAAAAACGACCAACTTAATTGGGGTAATCCACGAATAATAATGAATCCTAACAACAGAACCAAAATTAAGATTACGATTCCCGCGATGGTATAGAGTAATCCGGTTGCTATTTTATCGTTTCTTTTAGCGTTCATCGTTTCATCGCCCCCCGTCTAGCGATTAAATGAATCGCCAAGTTAAATGCTAAGGACATTAATAGTAAAATTAGTGCTAAGGACCATAATGCATCATTTTGGACTGTCCCCATCACTGTATTTCCGATACCAGTGGTCAAGACACTGGTTAGCGTTGAAGCAGGTGCTACCAAACTATATGGCATTAATGTGGCATTCCCGACCACCATCTGAACAGCTAATGCTTCACCAAATGCTCGCGCCATTCCAAATACAATTGCGGTCAAAATTCCTGGTGTTGCGGACCGCAGCACAACTTTATAGATTGTCTGCCATCTGGTTGCCCCTAATGCTAGTGACGCAGACCGATAATCTTTAGGAACTGAGGACAACGAATCAACTGTCATCGAAGTGATCGTTGGTAGCACCATCACAAACAAAACAAATGTCCCTGATAAGATTCCAAATCCACTCCCGCCAAATACAGTCCTAATTGCGGGCACGACAACTGTTAAACCAATAAATCCATAAACTACAGAAGGGATTCCTACCAATAATTCCAGCACTGGTTGGAGAATCCTAGTTCCCGTTTTGGGCGTAATATCAGTCATCATCAGTGCGGTCCCAATAGCAAACGGAATTGCCAAAACAGTTGCTAAAATTGTGATTAAAAATGACCCTGCAATCATCGGCAATGCCCCAACTAATGGTGCTCCATTTTTACTAACACTCGGATTCCACTCTGTTCCTGTCAAAAATTTAATGATAGAAACATGGTCGCTAGTAAATGTCATTAAGCCACGATATGCAATAAAGCCAAAAATGGCAACCACAACCAAACAGATTCCACCGAGACACGTTAAGCTAATTATTTTACCACGGCGTTCAAGCTTACTGGCTCTGGACGTCGTTAAAATGCTTTCTCTAATTTTATCCATGTCATTTCTCCTTTGTAAAAAAGATTAGTCATTTTTATTCCAGGCGTTCAACTTTCATATCTGTAACTGGAATGTATCCTAGTTGCGGTACTAGCTTATCTTGCACATGCTTTGAAAGTACAAATTTAATGAACTTATCAGTATCTTCATCTGACTTTTTTTGAGTGTACATATGTTCATAGGACCAAATTTTCCACTTGTTGGTTTTCACATTATTATTAGTTGGTTTTACGCCATTTAACGTTGGCATAACCACTGACTTATCAGCATAGGAAAACGAAACATAGCTAATTGCTCCTGGAGTAGTTGCCACAATTTGACGCGCCGTTCCTGACGAATCTTGCTCTTGCGATGCAATACTACGTTCATTGTCTAGCGCCCACTTTTCAAACGTAATTCTAGTCCCACTTCCTTGAGTTCGATTGACAATTACTATCTTCTGATTGCGACCGCCAATGTCTTGCCAATTAGTGATTTTACCAGTGAAAATATCTTTTAACTGTTGACTTGTCAAAGCGCTGATTCCAGCATTCTTGTTAATAATTGGTGTAATGCCAATCACAGCAACCCGATTATCAACCAGTTTAGCTTCATTAATTCCAGTCTGCTCACTGGCAAATAGATCGGAATTTCCAATTGAAACTGCTCCTTCTTGGATTTGGCTAAGACCAGTCCCTGAGCCACCACCTTGAACATTGACAAAAACACCAGGATTATCTTTGCTAAACTCTTCACCAGCAGCTTCAACTAATGGCTGCAATGCCGTTGATCCAACCGCCGTAATAGATGTCCCTTGTTTATTTTGATCCCGATTAATATATGCAAATCCAAGCAAAACGATCACAATTGCGAATAATACCAGTATCCACTTTTTTTTCATGGCATTTTCTCCCTTGTTCCTTAACTACTACCTATCTGTACTCATAGTCTATCAATCGAACGTAAATCCAACGTAGTCGAAATGTAAAAGTTGTGTAAAAAAGCATTTGATATACATCTACTTTGATAGGCATATCTACTTAAAAAAGCTGATAATTATTTGGAATGCGCAAAAAAAGCTGGGCAAAAAAATATGATTTTGCTCAGCCCTACTAATATTTGGCGAATATTATTGTGAAAACAAAAAAACGAATCTATTCGATATTCGCAATACTAAGCTGCTAGGCAACAAATAATTGTGCCTGTTGCTCAGCTACGAATAGCGAACGATTCATATAAAATTTTTTATTTTTTGACACTGGTTGTATCAAATTCGACTTTCATGGTAGTCCCAAAACCTGTCTTGCTATCGACAGATACTTGCCCACTTAATTGATGGACTTGTTCTGCTACGATGGCAAGCCCAAGTCCAGTACCAGAACGCGTTATACCATTTTTACCACGATAAAAACGTTCAAATATCCTGCTTTGTTCCTCAATTGGAATCCCAATTCCGTTATCTGTTATGCTCAATGACCACCGATTTCCATCTTGGTTAGCATCAATAACTACACTGCCGCTCTTTTGGGTGTACTTAATTGCATTGGCGATTAAGTTGTACAAAATTGCACTTAGTCGATTTTGATCACTAACAACAACCAGCTCGTTGTTAATGTTATTTTGTAACTCAACTTGATCTAATTTAGCTAACGCTTGTAAATTATTAATTTGTTGATCTACAAGCTCAGCTGGATGAACAGATTCTAGTTCCAGGTTATCTTGTTGACCATTACGTAACCGCGATAATGACAACACATCATCGATCAATTTGACTAATTTATTTGATTCCTGCTTGATGATCGTTAAAAATTGATGTTGCGTCTGCATATCCAAATCCTGGTCTAACAAAGTTTCGCTAAAACCATTGATTGCAGTTATTGGTGTTTTCAACTCATGACTAGCATTAGCCACAAAATCTGCTTGCATTTTGGTCATCGCCACTAAATCACTTACATCTGTAAGCAACACTAACACTTGGAAATGCCGCGGTCGAATTTCACTATGCAATACTTGGACTCGAATATTTTTTTTAGTTTGTCCCATTGGAAAAGTAACTAATTTTTGTTGACTCTTTTGTTGTTGCATCGCCTGGTTGACCATCATTAGTAGGTCTGGCTGCACAATATCTTCTAAATACGAGTGAGGTAGTTTACTCAAATTACGTTGTAATAATTTCTGTACAGCGGTATTTGCAATTTGAATTTGACCAAAACGATCAATCACGAGTACACCGACTGGTAGGTTTTTAATTAACGTTTCCAGTTCGTTTTCCTGCCGTAAATTTTGGTGTGTCTGATGTCTAATGTGTGACTGCAACCGATTGATTTCCTGCACCAGATCAAATAACGGATCCTGTGGTGAAACTAGCAAGTGAACTTCATCTTGCTCATCAGTAATTTGTTGCACTTTTTCAGATACTAAATTTGTCTTACGAACAAGCCAGCGCATAAACATTCCAAAAATAACAGTAGTAATCAATGCCAATACAAACATGCTAACCATTTTAGGCCCAGTCTCAAATGGCAACAAGAAACTAACGAGTTCAAATAAGACCAAGTTGATGACAAAAAAAAGTATAATTTGCTTTTTCATTTAGACTCCAATCCAAACTGATAGCCAAAACCACGAACTGTTTTTATCCAGCTTTGTTCTGGCGCATGTTCACGTAATTTATCTCTCAAATGACTGACCTGAATATCAACCATTCGACTCTCTAAGCCATAATCAACATTCCAAACATGTTGCAATAACTGTTGCCGACTCAATACTTGAGTCTTATTTTCGATAAAGTAAACTAACAATTCAAATTCTTTGGGGGTCAGATGTAATTCTTGATCATGAACAGTCACCAGATGCCGTTTCAAATCCACTGCTAGTGATGATAAAGTTAATACATTCTGGTTGTGACTTGCATTTTCCACTTGATGTTTAGCGTTTCGTCGTAAAACTGCGTTAATGCGAGCAACTACTTCTCGCGGACTAAATGGCTTGCTAATATAGTCATCTGCACCCAACTCAAGTCCGATAATTCGATCAACTTCTTGTGACTTTGCGGTAATAATAATGACAGGTACATCATTTTGAAGTTGACGCAATTGTTTAATCACGACTAATCCATCCATATCAGGCAACATTAAATCCAGCAAAATACAATCAAGTATATTTGTTTGTGCCGTTTGAATAGCCGTTTTTCCATCACTTGCCGTTAATGTTTCAAATCCTTGTTGCCCTAAATTATGAGTCAGTAAAGTAACAATTGCCGGCTCATCATCTACAACTAAAATCTTATTCATCCGCAGACACCCCTATTAGCAATGCTCATATCACAGAAATAAACTACACTGGATTTTTTTGACTCAACTTCCACTGCAAGTACGCATCAATAAACGGATCTAGATTACCGTCCATTACCGCGTTGCCATCATGCGTTTCAAAATTAGTACGATGGTCTTTTACAAGTGTATATGGATGAAAAACATATGACCTAATTTGCGAACCCCACCCAATGTCCATTTGTTCACCTTGAATTTGTGCACGTTTTTCGGCCTTACGCTGCTCTTCCAACTGAAATAATTTTGATTTTAACATATTCATTGCTGTCTGACGGTTTTGTAACTGCGACCTTTGCGCCTGAGAAGACACCACGATTCCTGTTGGTAAATGTGTAATCCTGACAGCAGAAGATGTTTTATTAATATGTTGTCCACCTGCACCACTTGAACGAAATACGTCGACGCGCAAATCATCAGTGTTGACCTCAATATCTGTATTGTCATCTAGTTCTGGCATGACATCAACTGAAGCAAACGATGTGTGCCGACGCCCAGCAGCATCAAATGGTGAAATTCGGACTAACCGATGCACACCCTTTTCCGACCTCAAATAGCCATAGGCATTATGACCATTTATTAACAAAGTTACGCTTTTAATACCAGCCTCATCACCAACTTCATAATCAGCGGTTTCAATTTGAAAATTATGTTGTCCAGCCCACCTGGTATACATTCTTAACAACATTGCTCCCCAATCCTGAGATTCAGTTCCACCAGCTCCAGGATGGATTTCGACAATTGCATTATTTTGATCGTATGGTTCATCCAATAATTGTTCTAAGCGATACTGTTCCAGCAACTTAGTCATATCGACTAATTCTTGATCAAACTCTGATTGCATTTCAGGATCAGATTCTTCTTGCAACAAACTAAGCGTCACCTGCAGATTTTCAACTCCGTCTTGTAATCGTAAAAAGTTATCCCGCTTATCCTTTAATTGGTTTGTTTGTTCTATTACTTGCTGTGCTTTTTGGCCATCATTCCAAAAATCTGATTGTCCCATTTGTGCTTCATCCTCAGCAATTCGCTCATTAAGCGCATCTAGGTCAAAGAGACCTCCCGAAGGTTGCAATCTCTTGTTGCATATCTTCTATTGTCTTTTTTGCTTCACTTAATTCCATATTATTCCTCCGTTAACTTTATTATTAACGAAAAAGAAGCCCAGGGCAACCAAATTGTCCTAGGCTCCTTTCCATTTAACGAGTTACGTTTTGTCTAATTTCTGACTTCATAAATAATCTCGTTGTTTCGTACTCGATATTAGCAATCATTTCCTCAAACATATGGAAACCTGCTGTTTGGTATTCAACTAGCGGATTTAGCTGACCATATCCACGTAGCCCAACAGATTGTCTAAACTGATCCATAGCATCAATATGGTCAGTCCAGTGAGCGTCAACAACTCGCAATATGACAACCTTCTCAAACTCTAACATTTGAGATGGTTCATATAATTGCTTTTGTTTATCCGCATATACGTTAGTAGCCATGCCCATCAATTTGTTCAGCATATCTTCACGTGAAAGACCTTTTAAATCATTGACCGTAATTGCATCCGGATGGACGAGCACTGTTCCTGCAAAATCAATAATCTCTTGTAATTCCCATTCAGGTTGGGTTCCCAATGTGTGCATATCAATTGAACGTTTAATTGTTCGTTCAACCATTGGCATAATCACATCTTTAAGAGATTCAGTTTCAGTAATAACTTGTTGTCGTTCCTTATAAATAATCTCACGTTGTTCACGCATAACATCGTCATATTGAAGAACGTTCTTACGAGAATCGTAGTTATTACCTTCAACACGCTTTTGAGCTGACTCAACTTGCCGTGATAGCAAGCGACTCTTGATAACAGCATCCTCATCGTCAACCTTCATGCGACTCAAGAATGCTTTAATGCGGTCACCACCGAAGCGACGCATCAGGTCATCTTCGAGTGATAGATAAAATTGTGAAATACCAGGATCACCTTGGCGACCAGAGCGTCCCCGCAGCTGATTATCAATTCGGCGAGATTCATGTCGCTCAGTACCAATCACAGCTAAACCACCGGCTTCAACCACACCTGGTCCAAGTTTAATATCGGTTCCACGACCAGCCATGTTAGTCGCAATTGTCACAGCACCTTTTTGCCCTGCATTTTTAACAATTTCAGCTTCACGAGCATGGTTTTTAGCGTTCAAAACAACATGTGGAATTTTCCGTTGATCAAGCACATGAGATAGATATTCCGACGTCTCAACCGCAACGGTTCCGACCAGAACAGGTTGCCCTTTTTCATGAAACCCACTAATTCTATTCACTACCGCATCAAATTTACTTTTTAACGTTGGATATAGTAAATCTGGCTCATCAATTCTAGCAATTGGTCGATTAGTCGGAATTGTGATGGTTTCCATATTGTATATTTCACGAAATTCTTCTTGTTCAGTTTTAGCAGTACCAGTCATACCAGATAACTTAGCGTACATCCGAAATAAGTTTTGATAGGTAATGTTAGCCATCGTTTTATTTTCTTCTTGGATTTCAACATGTTCTTTTGCTTCAATAGCTTGATGAAGTCCATCTGAGAAACGGCGACCTTCCATAATTCGACCAGTAAACGAATCCACAATCATGACTTCACCATCTTGAACCACGTAGTCTTTATCAGCCAACATAATGTAATTAGCCCGTAGCGCCTGGTCCATGTGATGAGTCAGTGCCGTATTCTCAGTGTCATATAAATTGTCTAAATTAAAATACTTTTCAGCCTTTTCAATTCCTTGATTGGTTAGTGAAACTGTCTTTGATTCTAAGTCAATCTTAAAATCGTCTTCTTCTGTCAGAGTTTTAACGAACCGATCCGTCCGTTCATACAATTTAGTTGTTCCAGTCCCTGGACCAGAGATAATCAGTGGTGTTCGAGCTTCATCAATTAAAATTGAATCAACTTCATCAATAATCGCAAAATTTAATGTTCGTTGAACCTGGTCTTCCTTATAAACGGCCATGTTGTCACGTAAATAATCAAACCCAATTTCACTGTTGGTTGAATACGTGATGTCAGCAGCATACGCAGTTCGCTTTTCATCAGGCGACTTTTCGGCACCATTAATTCCAACACTACATCCGAGCCAGTTATAGAGTTCCCCCATTTCAGTCGCATCACGAGCTGACAGATACTCATTAACTGTAATAACATGCGCACCCTTACCACTGATGGCATTCAAATAGATAGGCATTGTGGCCGTTAAAGTTTTTCCTTCACCAGTACGCATTTCAGCAATGTTACCTTCATGAAGCACAATTCCACCCATAATTTGAACATGAAATGGATATAGTCCTAAGACTCGTTTTGCGCCCTCACGAGAGACAGCAAACGCTTCTGGCAATAAATCATCGAGTGTTTCACCTTCTTGATAACGTTTCCTGAATTCTGGTGTTTTGGCTTGTAACTGCTCATCAGAGTATGCAGCGTACTCATCGGCATAATCTTCAACTCTATCAGCTAACTTATCTAGCCTTCGTAGTTCCCGCCGATCGCTTTCAATCCATTTTCTTAATACATTTGCCATCTAAAAATCCCTTCTACGCTTTCATTCTCTTTTTTTATCGGGCTAAGTAACTAAAGCACCCGCAATTATAGTTTTTCAATATCAGTAAACATTTTAACATTATTTTCACCTAATGGAAACTAACTTGCTAAACAATATCATAGGATATCTTCAGTAGTAAATTGGTTTGGTTCCATCCGCTTAGTTGATTAAGTAATATGTACAACTTATAATTTCATGGCCAGCTTAATATATTGGTCCCCATTTTTGTTGCAGAAACGTGTTTATGACTGCAAAAGTCTAGACACAACGTAAAACCAGTACTGACCCCATAGTTCGGGATCAATACTGGTTTTCCACTCGTTTTATTTTGATTGCAGTAACGTGTTTGTGACTGCAAAAATCTAGACACAACGTAAAACCAGTACTGACCCCATAGTTCGGGATCAATACTGGTTTTCTTACTCGTTTTATTTTGATTGCAAAAACGTGTTTGTGACTGCAAAAGTCTAGACACAACGTAAAACCAGTACTGACCCCATAGTTCGGGATCAATACTGGTTTTACGTTGTGTTACGACTTCTGAACGCAGTCACAAACACTCTTTTTTTAATCACCACTTGCTTCAATCAGTCCGTAGCGACCATCATTTCGGCGGTACACAATGCTGGTTCCATTTGTTTCAGCATCTTCAAATACAAAGAAGTCATGCCCGAGCATATCCATTTGTAGGATTGCCTCTTCATTATCCATTGGCTTCAGGGAAACCTGTTTTGTTCGCACTACTTCTAACTCAACGTTTTCCTCTTCTGGTTCCACGGAGTCAGTTGGTACAAACTCAAGTTTCTTATATCCTTTTTCTCGTGACTTGCGGTTAACCTTAGTCTTGTACTTACGGATTTGGCGCTCTAGTTTATCAGTTACCAAGTCCACACTGCCGTACATATCTTGTGAAGTTTCTTCTGCTCGCAACGTTAAATAAGGCAATGGAATAGTTACTTCCACCTTTGAATTCTTGTTAGAATAAACCTTTAAATTAACATGAGCAAGTGCTTCAAGATTATTTTCGAAGTACTTTTCTAGCTTACTAATTCGTTTAGTTACGTACTCACGAATAGCATCTGTGACCTCGATATTTTCACCACGAATATTGAATTTAAGCATTGAACTTCTCTCCCTTCAGTACAAGATAATACTTGTTCTGATATCAGAAGGACCACTCTTCTCATATCCTTGCCTTTATTATAATTGAGTTTCACTTCATAAACAATTGAAACAGTAACCGATTTCAAAATTATCTAGCTAAAGTTACACTCATGAGTTCACTTGGTTGACAACTTTGCACTAAGTCAGCGGCGTGATACAGTGTCCTACCGGTCGTGTACACATCATCTACTAAAATTATCTTTTTATCTTTAATTTTTTTTAACGATTGATCACCAAGCTTAAAGGGTTGCTTTGTAAATAATCGCTCGTACCTCTTTTTATGTGACTGAAGTTTATGCTGGTTATTATTTTTACTAATTAATAGGTTCTCATAATTTATGTTATTTAACATTCCAACTACTTGATTAAATCCACGCGTCTTCCATGTATATTCATTGACTGGAATTGGAATAATTAGATCAGCATGCAAGTCATTAATTAAATGTCTTAATTCATCAGAAAATACCTGTCGTAACCTAAAATCGCCAGCAAATTTATACTGCTGCATAAACTGTTTAGTTGCTTCGTTATAAGCCAGTAAGCTTCGATTATGTAACAAATAGCCACTCTTATCTCGCCACATTTGGCAATCTGAACATAATTCTTCAACTATTTGTTTTTTGCCACAGCCGTCACAAAAAGGAGGTTTTAGGTATTCAAATTGATCCGCACAGTCATCGCAGATCGTTTTTTCGACAATTGGCTTAAAACTGAGAATTTGTACTAAAGACAGTTGATTATCGATGATTGTGTTGCATAATAAGCACTGTATCATTGCAACTTACGCCCTTTTTGATTCACAAATTTAATTTGCTTAATTGCTGCACGAACATTAACTGAATATGATCCCAGCCAAAATAAAACATCTCCTGTCGGCCGCGACAAAGATCTTCCAGCTCTCCCCGCAATTTGAACCAAAGCAGCACTGGAAAAAACATTATCGTCTGCCCCTAACACCAAGACGTCAATATCAGGAAATGTCACTCCACGCTCTAAAATGGAGGTCGTCACTAAAAACAATATTTTTTGATCACGCATAAGTTGCACCTTTTCTAACCGTTTTTTATCAGCTGCATGTACCGTAACGCACTCTTGTTTTGGAAAATATTTTGACAAACTGATTTTAAATAAGGATAAATCAGCTACGTGAGGGACAAAAAGTAAAAATGGTCGGTGTTGTACAAGACGTATTTTGATTGCCTGAACTAAAGTTCTTGGCAATTTTTTTTGCTTAATCTGACTACGCCACGTTGGTGCCAACTTAACTTTAATCTCCGGTAATAGATGACCATGATATCGTAATGGTAAATAGCTAATACCAATTTCTTTGCGTTTTACTTGTCTTAATAGTTTTGGCCCAGGGGTTGCCGTCAAAAACAAGCACCCACCAGAGGGCTTAATTGCTTGTTGCGTGGCAAAGTACAACTGCTGATTTTCCGCATATGGGAATGCGTCAACTTCATCAACAATTAAATTATCAAACGCATGATAAAATCGTAATAATTGGTGTGTGGTACAGATTGTTAATTGGCGGTAACTATAGGGCTCATCCTGGCGGCCATGCAATAAACAGATTTCAATATTAGCAAATGCAAGTTGCAATCGTGGATAAAGTTCCAAACACACATCGACCCGTGGCGATGCAATTGCAAGTCGTTCCCCACGACTAAGTGCCTGACTAATTGCGGCAAACAACATCTCTGTTTTACCAGCTCCAGTAACAGCCCATAGTAAGTGCTTAAAATGACGCTGCAAACAATGACATACTTCCAGTGAACACTGTTGCTGCAACGGAGATAATGTTCCTTGCCACGTTAACGGATCTGCTACAGTGGGAAATTGATTTGGTTCAGGTAAATGATAAAATTTAGTTAACGTTGATACCCTCCCTAACGCAATGCATTTTGGACAAAAATACTGATTTTGAGGTAACGCCACTTCTGAGATTGAACTGGTATAATTACAGCGAGTACATCTAATCATCGTCTTTTTAAGTTCCATTGCTGGTGAGATTCCAACTTGATCAGATGGTTTATAATTTAATGGTAGTTCTTGAATTAGTAAACGGCGTCCATACAAAAAATCTTCGTTCATTGTCATCCCCCTTACATAATTTAAATACGTTTAATAACGTCTAAATCATCAAATCAGTTCAGTTAGGAGAATTAAATGTCATATTTAACCATTGCACAGGATTTTGAATACGAACAAACAATCAAAAAATCACGATTCATTTGCTCATTAACTCGCATCTCAGATGAAAAACAAGCTCGCGAATTCATTGATACAATTACCAAGCGTGAACGCAAGGCCAATCACCATTGCTTTGCTTACTTACTTGGCGATCATGATGAAATTCAACGAGAAAGCGATGATGGCGAGCCAAGTGGTACTGCGGGAGTGCCCATTTTGCAATCACTGCAATTACAAAAAGTACATGATGTTGTCGCGGTTGTAACAAGATACTTTGGCGGTATTAAGTTAGGTGCTGGTGGCTTAATTCGGGCATACAGTAATACGACTTCAAATGCGCTCAACGAAGTCGGTTTAGTTGAGCGTGTGCAACAAATGACTTTGAACATTAAGATTAGTTATGCCAGCCACGATCAATTATTATATTTTTTACAACAGCAACACATATCTGTCGCAAATGAACAATATGGTGTTGATATTGAAGTTACTATTTTTGTTAATCAATCAGATGTTGACACAATCCAAAAAAAAATAATCGATTTACTTCAAAATAACGTTAGCATCACTCCAGGCAAGCTTCACTACACCGAAATTCCATTTATCAGCTAACAAAAAAGCATTTTTTAGAAATTAATCTAAAAAATGCTTTTTTGATTATTATCAACATTTATTCTTTTAGATGGTAATTGTATGTCGACACAATAATATTTTCACGCGAATTTAGCACCGTTCGTAAACGCAAACTAGTTTGGTTATGCAACGCCATTTGCCATGGATGTCTTGGCACAAATTGAGGTACCAAAACTGTTGTAGAATAATTTCTCGCTGCCGCTCGCTTGGCAATAACATCTACAAATCGTAACGTTGGTGTCGCAATAGAACGATAAGAAGAGTGAATATCCACAAACCGTACATCTGGAAATTCAGCCTTAAATTCATTTGCCGTTTTGTGTTCTTTCCCAGGATTTTCATCAAACGAAACATGCATGGCAATTACATAATCTCCAATTGAACGAGCATAATTAATTGCCTGGGCAGTAACCCGAGTTACATTGCTAACCAACACAATGACTGTTGCCCCATCGTAATCTTTAATCTGAACCTGTGTTTTACCGGCCACTCTGAGTTGGACAGCCACCTTACGATAGTGTTCATGAATTTTATGAAACATTAGTAACAACAGTGGCATAATAATTAAATAAGGCCAGACGTTTGAGAAATGTTGCCAAAATAGGAACACAACCAAGCTAAACGAAATCAAGGTTCCAACCAAATTAATGATTGATTTTCCTAACCACCAACCATCTCGAGTACGGAACCAATGGATAATCATCCCTGATTGTGACAAAGTAAATGGTACGAAAACCCCGACTGCATATAACGGAATTAACAGATTCGTTTGCCCGTGGAAAATAAAGATTAGAACAACCGCACCAACTGCTAGTGCAATGATACCGTTGGAGTAACCCAACCGATCACCACGATCCATAAAAGCATGTGGCATAAATTTATCTTTAGCCAAGTTAAACGCTAAAATTGGAAACGCAGAAAATCCAGTATTAGCAGCAACCGCAAGAATCATAGCTGTTGATAGTTGCAACAAGTAATAACCAACTCCATGGCCACCAAAAATTGACGATCCTATCTGTGACAAAACAGTTACATGGGCATTGGGAATAATTCCCAAATAAAAACTCAAAAATGTAATTCCAGCAAAGAAGCTAGCCAATATAATACACATCATGGCTAAAGTATTGGCTGCATTTTTCGAACGTGGTTTGTTAAAGTTGGGCACCGCATTGCTTATTGCTTCAACACCTGTCAAAGAAGATGAACCAGCCGAAAAAGCTCGAATAAATAGTACTGCAGACATACCAGGAACAACGCTACCAATTGGAGCAGGTGCCTTATATGAAATATTACCAGTAACAATGTTGTACAATCCCCAAATAACCATCACTGTAATCATTAACACGAAAAAATAAACTGGAATGGTTAGTAAATTGGCACTCTCACTCATTCCTCTTAAGTTCATCGCCATGATTATGAATACAATTACAACTGCAATAGCAACGGAGTATGGGTACAATGATGGAATGGCTGAAGTGATTGCCTCAGTTCCTGACGTCGTTGAAACAGCAACTGTCAACATGTAGTCAACAAGTAACGATCCTCCAGCAACTAATCCACCATCTTGGCCCCAATTTGTTCTGGCCACTTCATACGCGCCACCACCACTTGGATAGGCGTGGATAATTTGGCGATAAGACAATGTAATTGCCAGTAACAAGATCAACACGATTCCAGCAATTGGTATCGAGTACCATAATGCTAACGCAGATAGCGTTACTAACGCAGCCGTAATTTGCTCCGGCCCATATGCCACTGATGATAACGCATCAGATGACAACAATGCTAAAGCTTTAAACTTACTCAGATGTCGTCCGCCTTCATCAAGCGTCTTCAATGGTTTTCCAATTAACACGCGTTTTAAATAACGCCACATGATTAATCTCTCCTCAGTTCTAAAGTGAATCAAAAGCTATTGTACTACATTCAAAATTCGAATACTATATCCAGTTTTACAAAGTTCATATTTAAAAAATTAATTGTTATTTTGCTGCAATTTAATTATAAATATCTACTAATCTTAACTATAACTGATATTTGACTCTGCTTTCAAATTATTTGCTGCACGTAGTCCTTAATCATCAACACTCATCACCAAGTAAACATGTTTTCAGCCACAGAAGCCTAGGGTGTAATACTAAATAGACCCCGACGTGGTCATAGTTCAACCAACCACGTTTATGCCTTATTTGTTGAAACGTGTTTTCAGCCACAGAAACCTAGGGTGTAACACTAAATAGACCTCGACGTGGTCATAGTACAACCACGTCGAGGTCTATTTAGTGTTACACCACGGTTTCTTAACGTGGCTGAAAACACTCTTTTTTTACATCATACCGCCCATACCAGGGCCGCCTGCTGGGGCAGCTGGGGCTGGGTTATCTTCTGGCTTGTCAGCAACAACTGCTTCTGTTGTTAATAGTAATGCTGAAACAGATGCAGCATTTTGCAGTGCAGAACGTGTCACCTTAGTAGGATCAACAATTCCTGCTTTGATCATATCTTCAAACTTATCATCAGCTGCATTATAACCAATACCAGTCTTTTCATTCTTCAAACGTTCAACAATTACTGAACCTTCTAAGCCGGCATTTTCTGCAATCTGACGAACTGGTTCTTCAAGTGCTCGTTTAACAATCTTAACACCAGTTGCTTCATCGCCTTCTGCAGCAACAGCATCAACAGCGTCAATGACATTAACTAATGCAACACCACCACCTGAAACGAAGCCTTCTTCAACGGCTGCACGAGTAGCGTTCAATGCATCTTCAATACGGTATTTCTTTTCTTTTAATTCAGTTTCAGTAGCTGCACCAACACGGACTACAGCTACCCCACCAGCTAATTTAGCAAGACGTTCTTGTAATTTTTCCTTGTCAAAATCAGAGGTTGTTTCAGCGATTTGGCCCTTAATCAAATCAACACGTTCGTTAATTTGTTCCTTGGCACCGGCACCTTCAACGATAGTGGTGTTTTCTTTTGTTACTGTCACTTTATTAGCTTGTCCTAATTGATCAACAGTTGTGTCTTTCAAGTTTAAGCCAAGATCATCAGTAATCACAGTACCACCAGTTAAGATAGCAATATCTTCTAGTTGCGCCTTACGACGATCACCAAAACCAGGGGCCTTAACGGCAACAACGTTGAATGTTCCACGCATCTTATTCAAAACAAGTGTTGGTAGAGCTTCACCAGTGATGTCATCAGCAATGATTAATAATGAGCGACTTTGTTCAACTACTGATTGTAGTAGTGGCAAGATGTCTTGAATGTTACCAATCTTTTTGTCTGTGATTAAGATATACGGATTGTCAAGATCAGCTTCCATTTTATCATTATCAGTTACCATGTACTGTGACATGTAACCACGATCAAATTGCATTCCTTCAACAACATCCAAGGTTGTATCAACACCACGTGATTCCTCAACTGTAATGACACCATCGTTGCCAACCTTTTCCATTGCTTCAGCAATCAGCTTACCAACTTCTGGATTAGCTGATGAAATTGAAGCAATCTGAGCGATATCATCTTTAGTTTTAACATCGTGTGATAATTTGTGTAAACCATCAACAGCAGCTTTCGTAGCCTTTTCAATTCCACGACGGATACCAACTGGGTTAGCACCAGCTGTAACGTTCTTCATTCCTTCGTTAACAATTGCTTGTGTTAAAACAGTAGCAGTTGTCGTACCATCACCGGCAATATCATTGGTCTTTGAAGCAACTTCCGCAACCAACTTAGCACCCATATTTTCAAAGTGGTCTTCAAGATCAATTGCCTTAGCAATCGTAACACCATCATTTGTAATTGTTGGTGAACCATAAGATTGTTCCAACACAACGTTACGTCCCTTAGGACCGATTGTTGTCTTAACTGTATCTGCTAATTTGTCGACACCTTTGAGCATTTGAGCGCGAGCGTCTTCAGAAAATTTAAGTTCCTTTGCCATAATATTTTTTCACCTCATAAATTTAGTTGTTAATTTTTCACTGATTCACGTTAATCATTAGTCAACGATTGCAACAATATCTTTTTCGTGAACGACTAAGTACTTAACGCCATCATATTCAACTTCATTGCCGGCATATTTATCAAACAATACCCGGTCGCCTTCTTTAACTGAAGGAGCAATCTTGTCGCCGTTATCCAAAGTATGACCTTCACCCACAGCGATTACTTTACCAGTAGTTGGTTTTTCTTTGGCATTTGATGCCAACACAATCCCGCCAACAGTTTTTTCTTCTTCTTGCTCAGCTTGTAGAACAACGCGATCTCCTAATGGTTTTAACACGTTTATCCCTCCATCAATTCTAAAATTTTATTTTTAGCACTCTCACATCTCAAGTGCTAAACACAAAATCTACTATATCATTTTTTGAGCTAAATGCAAGAATTTATAATTATAAAATACTCACAAGATGGAAAGATAAGTAGAGCATTAAAATATCTTGTACCACTAAAAAAGTTTGCGGCCATCATTAATCTGGTTCGCAAACTTTTTATACTATTGCTCATCTTCTGGAATATTATAGTGATCGATAAAATAAATCAATGTTTGTAGTTCATTTGTCAGATCCACGTTTTGAACTCGTACTTCCGTTGGCACAGACAGTCTCAACGGTGTGAAATTCAAAATGCCTCGGATACCAATTTGGACCAACTGATCTGTAACCTTTTGCGCCGTCTGCGACGGAATCGTCAAAATAACTACATCAATTTGTTGATCTTGTAATTGTTCGCTCATTTCGTCCATCGAATAAACTGGGACTCCGCTTTGAACTGTATTGATTAAATCATCATTCACATCAAAAGCAGCACTGATTCGAACATTACTATTTTGATGAAAGTTAAAGTTCAACAAGGCATGACCAAGATTACCAACACCAATTAAAGCCACATTTGTTAGCTTGTCTTGATTCAAGATCTCTTTAAAAAAGTTGAGAAGATCTTCAACATCATAGCCATAACCACGTTTACCTAACTCGCCAAAATATGAAAAGTCCCGCCGAATCGTAGCTGAATCAACCTGAACTGCCTCTGATAGTTCAGTTGATGAAACACGATGCTTGTTGGCATCCAATAAAATATTTAAATAGCGATAATAAATCGGCAACCGTTTGGCAGTTGCACGTGGGATTTTTCGATTAACCATTTTATCCTCCTAATAGTTTGTGAAATTTACTTTACTTTGTATTCTAGCATAAGTAACAAGATTGTGAAACATTCAGCAATAAAGTATTTTCAATTATTCACTTTTCAGTCGTGACTTGGTTTGTGCTACAATCTTAGTAAATCGATTAAAGGAAAATAAAATGCTGCTATTACAAACTGTTAACGTCGCACGTCGTTTTGGCGCCGAAACGTTATTTCACAATATCAATTTACAAATTCAAACGAATAGCCGCGTGGCCTTGGTTGGTCGCAACGGGGCTGGTAAAACAACACTGCTCAAAATTATCGCTGGTATTAATCCTGCTGATGATGGAACTGTTAGCCTAAAAAAAGGGACAACATTAGGTTATTTAGCACAAGATCAAGGATTAGATAGTCAGCAAAGTATTTGGGGCGAATTAGACAGCGTCTTTGCTGCACTTCACGAGCAAGAAACCCAGATTCATGCGCTAGAACAAAAAATAAGTGAACTTTCACCAACTGACACAGATTATGAAACGACTTTAAAAACATACGATCAATTACAACATGACTTTGGTGCAAATGGTGGGTTCACTTATGAAGCGCAAATTCGCAGTGTCCTGCACGGATTTCATTTTGAGGAATCCGATTACCAAACACCTATTAACACTCTTTCTGGTGGTCAAAAAACACAAATTGCACTGGCTAAGTTGTTACTGCAAGCTCCTGATATTTTGATTTTAGATGAACCCACAAACCACTTGGACATGAATATTTTGACATGGTTAGAAAACTATCTTAAAAGTTATTCAGGTGCTTTATTAGTGGTTTCTCATGACCGTTATTTTTTGGACCATGTGGTGACAGAGGTTTACGATTTAGACCAACATGAACTAACCCATTACACCGGCAATTATTCTCAATTCATGAACGTTAAAGCTGCCAATCTTAAAACTAAATGGAAACAATTTGAACAACAGCAAACCCAAATTAATAAACTTGAGGATTTTGTTAATCGAAACATTGTTCGCGCCTCAACCACTAAGCGTGCTCAAGCACGGCGAAAACAGCTAGATAAAATGGAACGTTTAGAGCAGCCCACAACTGATGACTCATCAATCCACTTTGCGTTAAAGTCGGATCACCAAAGCGGCAATATTGTGTTGCAAGTCAACGACGTTAAAATTGGCTATGCTAATCAGGTTTTAGCAGCACCAATTAATTTTGAAATTCGCAACCATCAGCGTGTGGCCATTATTGGTCCAAATGGAATTGGTAAATCAACCTTGTTAAAATCCATTCTAGCTAAAACTGAACTACTGGACGGTAAAGTTAAATTGGGTGCTAATGTTCAGATTGGCTACTACGATCAAGAACAGCAAGTACTGCATCCCAATAAAACTGTACTGGCCGAAATATGGGATGATCACCCCACCGTTAATGAACAAGACATTCGCTCTTTACTAGGAAGCTTTTTATTTGTCGGCGATGATGTATTCAAACCGGTTCATGAACTAAGTGGTGGCGAAAAAGCGCGACTCCAATTAACTAAACTAACATTTGAACACGCTAATTTTCTCATTTTGGATGAACCTACGAATCACTTAGATATTGATAGTCGTGAAGTGCTAGAACAAGCTATTAACGAATTTGATGGCACCGTTTTATTTGTTTCTCATGACCGTTATTTTATTAATCAAGTTGCAACTGATATCTTAGCATTGCATCCAACTGGTATAACCCACTATGTTGGTAACTATGATGATTATCTTGTCGAGTTAGAGAAATCAGTAACGACAACAGCCACTGGTGAAGCCCCACATTCTACCAACGCTTCAAAGCAAGCTGAATATCAACTTAGTAAAGAAAAGCAAAAAGAACAGCGTAAACTAGAACGGCAAGTAACTAAGTATGAGGATGAATTAACGCAACTTGAAAAAGATAAACAAACGGTCGAAACAAAAATGGCCGATCCTAGTATTTTTTCAGATGCAGTTAAACTGGCTGATTTGCAAAAACAATTAACTACAATTACCGACAAAATCCAAGTTGCAGAGGATGAATGGACCAAAGCAGCAGAGAACTTAGAACAAAATTAAGCGCCAATTCAAAAAAGGGAGCGAACCAGACATTCAATTGTTTGGCTCGCTCCCTTTTTTTGCCTTAAACCGCTTCATCTACATTTTTAAAATGATAAACCTGGATCAGCATTTAAATTCATTTCAGCACGTTGCTGATGCTGATATGCAACATACCCGGCTGCGCCTACCATCGCTCCGTTATCGCCACACAATTTAATTGGAGCCATAATTAATTTCGTGTCGGGATGTCTTTCTTGCATGTCACGCTCAATTCGCTCACGGAGTCCTAGATTAGCTGCCACTCCCCCTGCTAGGACTAACTGCTTTACAGGATAGCGATCCAATGCGCGATCCGTTTTTTCAGCCAAGACATCCACCACACTTTGTTGAAAACTCGCTGCTAAATCTTGTTTATTTAATTCAACGCCTCGTTGTTCAGCGTTATGAACCGTGTTAATGAACGCGCTCTTTAACCCACTAAAACTAAAATCATAGCTTGCATCTTTTTCCATCGCACGAGGAAATTCAAATGTATCATTACCTTCATGAGCCCAAGTGTCGATTGTTTTACCAGCAGGATAATTAACCCCCAACACTCGACCAATTTTATCATAAGCTTCACCAGCAGCATCATCACGCGTTTCACCTAAAATTTCGAATTCATTTTCACTTTTAATATACACTAACTCGGTATGCCCACCAGAAACTAGCAGGGCCATTTGAGGAAACTCGAACTCGCTCACAAAGCGGCCTGCATAGATGTGCCCCGCCATGTGATTGACTGGAATTAATGGTAAATGGTGAGCAAACGCAACTGTCTTAGCAGCTGTCACTCCAATCAACAGAGCCCCAACAAGTCCTGGACCATAAGTTACCGCCACAGCTGTTAAGTCATCATACGTAACCTCTGCCGTTGTCAATGCTTCATCAAGACAGCGCGTAATTTGCTCAATATGATGGCGGCTCGCAACTTCGGGGACGACGCCACCAAACCGTTTATGGCTGTCTATCTGTGTGGCCACAATATTTGAAAGAATTGTTTTGCCATCCTCAACTACCGCAATACTAGTCTCATCACAGCTCGTTTCAAATGCTAAAATTAAATTTCGCGTTGCCATCTTATTCGTTCTCCTTCAGATAATCTAAATCTAACACCATGTTATACGCATCTTCGTGGTCGCCAAAATAATAACCCTTCTTAACATTTTTAACTAAGAATCCCATTCTTTTATATAATCGCTGGGCAGCTGTATTGCTAACCCGAACTTCTAGACTCATCTTATCCATGTCAAGCAGTGCAGCTTTTCGGATTAACTTGCGAATTAAGTAACGGCCAATACCGCGATTTTGGTATGCAGGAGTCACAGCAATATTCGTAATATGTGCCTCATCTTTTAATCGGTCAAATGAACAACCTGCAAAGCCAAGCAATTGATCATTTTTACGGACAACTAAATACAGACGATCTCTTTGTCGTCTGATTTCTTGAATAAATGCACTTTCATTCCATGGTGTCGCATCATATACTTGCTGCTCCACTTGTAATATTTCTGGCACATCAGTTACTTGTGCGCGAGCCAAAAAATAGTCCGCACCATCAATTGATACGACTGCATTTTTTAACTCTATTGTGGTAGCTATTTCTTCACGGCGCCGCTGTTGTCGGCCAGCTTTAAGCCATTGTTTAAACTTCTCGAACATAAGACTGTTTTGATTCTCCCGGATGCAATTTTTGCCATTGAGCTTCAGCTTCAGTAACTCTTAGGTAATTTGGTATGAATTTATCAATATCTACCACAGGTGTTTCTTGATTACCTAATAATGCTAATTGATAGGCAGATGGCACCGTTGCGCTTGCTGGTGCAATTTTAAATTTAGAACTATCGAATGGTTCTAGTTGTGATTTAAAAACATCAGTAATATTGCCAACTAAAACCACATTTTCAGCTTTTTGCTTTAATGCAATCAATAATTCTTCAAATGAAACATGCTGTTCTGGCATTACATTATTTAATCTATTATTTTCATATTTAAATCCACCGGCAAATACATTCCCTCGTCGAGCATCAAAAAATGGCACGACTAGCAGGTCAGGATTTATTGTTGCAACGTTGGCAGCAATCAATGCCAAGCTAGAAATACCCACCATTTCAATTTTTAAGGTTGCTGCTAATGTTTTTGCTGTTGTTACCGCAATCCGAATTCCAGTATATGATCCTGGGCCTTTTGCCACCACAATTCGATCAAGCTGTTCTGGCTGCCAGCTAGCACCAGCCATCAACTTTTCAATAACTGGCATTAAGTAAACACTGTGGTTTTTAGCCAAGTTAAGGGTTGTTTCAGCAATCAACTGATCATCTTCAACTAATGCAACACTTAGTGGATGATTGGAAGTATCCATTGCTAAAATTTTCATGTCATCCATCCCCTCGTAATTAATCTTACCTATCTTACCACAAAAGTATGAACTGAGCTGCTTAGATATCGTAGGATAAACTAAAAAAGCAAAGCCATATTGCTGACCTTGCTACTAAATTTATTATTTACGATCATCATACCCATTTGGATGGGTTGAATGCCACTGCCAAGCAGTCTTGATAATATCGTGAACGTCATCAAACTGTGGTTTCCAGCCTAAAATATTACGGGCTTTATCACTAGCAGCTACTAATGAATCTGGATCTCCAGGCCGGCGTGGTGCTAACTTGGCCGGAATTGGCTTACCAGTTACCTCCCGAGCTGCTTCTAACATCTGCTTATTTGAAAAGCCAGTTGATGAACCTAAATTGAAAGCTTGACTATCATTTCCCTTGGCTAAGTACTCAAGCGCTAAAATATGTGCATCGGCCAAGTCCATTACATGAACATAATCGCGGACATTCGTGCCATCCGGAGTATCATAGTCATCTCCAAAAATACTTAATTCGTTACGTTCACCTTGCGCAACTTGTAAAATAATTGGCACTAAATGCGTTTCGGGACCATGATCTTCACCAATCGAACCATCGGGCTTTGCACCAGCGACATTAAAGTAGCGTAAAGCAACAAACTTGATGCCGTAAGCTACATCGGTCCAGTGCATGATTTTTTCCATCAACAATTTACTTTCACCGTATGGATTAATTGGTAATTGTGGATCAGTTTCTTTAATTGGAATTGATGTTGGAATGCCATAAGTAGCAGCAGTTGATGAGAATACAATTCGTTTAACATTATGATCGCGCATAACTTCCAATAACGTAATCATGCCACCGGTATTATTATCAAAATACTTTAATGGTTTCTCCATTGATTCCGGAACAACCGAAAATGCGGCAAAATGAACCACTGCTTCAATTGATTCTGCATCAAAAACGCTGTCTAGGAACTTTCGGTCACGAACGTCACCTTCATAAAACTTAGCCTTTGGATCGATAGCCCCTTTATGTCCAGTTGATAAATTATCAACTACTACCACACTTTGACCACGTTCAATCAGGCGTGCAACCATATGTGAACCAATATATCCTGCGCCACCAGCTACTAAAATTGACATTGTATCCCTCCAAATAATTTCAAGATTTAGGTTAAGTTTACCACAAAAAAACAATTTACGGCCGGTCAATCCACCAGCAATTCGCTTGTGTTGTCAAGACATCATCCACTATTATTTCATGTTTAGTCATTAATTGACCATTGTATTCATCTTGTTTTGGTGCGGTGGCTAAACTGTTGACCATTTGACCGTAACGAACCTCATGAGAATACTTAATGTTCATTTTCTTTAACATATGTGTTTTTAAAAAATCGGCTCCTAACACATCCAACATCCAGTCAAAGTAATGAGCGTTATTGACATGCCGGTTAGAATCAATATCAAAATAACGGACCCGGTATTGGTTAGTCGTGCTTTTTTCATCATCAGCGATTGCAACCGGATTTTTAATCCGCGGAATCCGTTTTACCTCAGTTGAATGATACGGATCAATAATTGCTGCCGGAATCTTAGCCATTTTCCGAGACGCAAACTCCATAAAGACAAACATTCCCGTAATATGAGCGTATTCGTGCCCGCTTTCATCGCGAACCCAAAACTCCCGAAAAGCAAAGTAACGATTATACGAAGTTGCCCGCGTACCAAGAAAAACTGTTTCATCGATTTTGGGCAAATCCGTAATGTTAATTTCATAGTTAGTAATGACCCAACCACCACCATTGGCATTAACCACTTGCGTCCCAATTTTTAGTGCATCACTTTGTTGTTCTGACACTAACACAATCATATTAATTAACATTCCTGGCGTCACAACACCAGCTGGATCACACTCATAATATGTAATCTGATGCTTAATTTCAAATTCATTCGGTGCTAACTTCACTAAAATTCACTTCCTAAAGTTGATGATACTGTTTGTATACTTCTTGACGATTTAAATTTCGCTGTTTGGCCACTTGTTTGATCGCCACATTAGGTGAAAGCCCATCATCAATCAGCCGGTCAATTTGTTGGTTAACAGGCGTCGTTTCAGCGGAATCACTTACCTTGGCTGGATTATGATTTCCTGCTAATAAAATGACAAACTCACCTCTCACATTTACCGTAGCAGCCCAATCCAACATTTCAGCCAATGATCCTCGAATAAATTCTTCATGTTTTTTAGTTAGCTCACGCGCTAAAACGCCTTGGCGTTGTTCACCAAAAATGTTCACCATATTAGTTAATGTTTTTTTTAGACGGTGAGGAGCCTCATAAAAAATTAAGGTTTCCGGACGGGCGACTAACTGCTCTAATTCCTGCTCTTGTTGCCCATTTTTTCTACCAAGAAAACCGTAAAAATAGAATGGCTGTGGTAGTAACCCGGAAGCAATTAATCCGGTTAGTCCAGCATTAGCACCTGGCAATGGCACCACTGCAATTTGGTGAGCAACACACATTGCTACCAATTCCTGACCAGGATCGGAAATAGAAGGCATCCCCGCATCACTAACCTGAGCAATCATCATTCCATTTTCTAATTTTTCTATCAACTGTGGTAATCTTTCGCCCGTATTATGTTCATGAAAACTAATTTGTTTTGTTTCAATTTCAAAATGATTCAATAATTTTTGCGTATTACGCGTATCTTCGGCAGCAATCAAATCAACATCTTTGAGTGTTTGCACGGCTCGAAACGTCATATCTTGTAAGTTACCAATTGGCGTTGGCACTAAGTACAATACGCCCTTTGTTTGTTTGCCAAAACTTTGTTGTGTTTGCACCATTTGTACCCCCACTATTATTTTTGATGACGACCGAAAATTGCATCTAAACAAAATGTACATGATTCATTGCGGTCCAATCGCTTACCGTAATATTCATTACAAACATGAAATCCTTGTTCGTACAACTTTTGTAAATTTTGCCGGGGAGTCGATAGTTCACTAGGATCACTTTGATCTTTGGCTTTATCAATTATTTGGTGTAAATGTTCATTTTCAATCGAAAGTTCGGCGTTTTCTTCTAAAATTTCAGTCATTTTAATTTGAAGTTGTTCCATATTTTCCAACAGATCTTTAGTTTGCTTAGTTACTTGAGCAAACCGATCATAAATTTCACTTTTGTCTAAGCTCTCATTCACTTAGTTCACCCGCCCTTCTTTCAACTGGTTAACAATCTGAATCGTTAATTGTTCAACAATATTTTGAAAACTAATATTTTGATCCAATAGTTTTCTGGTTACCAATGTTAATTGGGCCACTGTGGTTATTTTTCGATTACTGTATCGTTCTACTGTTTGATTTATCGCCTGCATCACGGATTGATAACTAATTTTGATTGTTGCCGTAGTTTGATTGGCTACAAACATTGTATCTCGCCAAATCAACATAATCATGGTAAGCAGCATTTGTTGATGCTCCCGATTAGTAGCTAACTTCATAATATCAGTTTGAACCAGCACAAACGCGCGCATATCTCCCTGACTCACTGATTGATACCATTGTTCAATTGCTGTCTTAGCATTAATCAACCAGTCATCTTGCATTAGCTCATTCACGTCCGTTACAGAACTAGTTAAATTAGAGGCTAACACCTGAACTGCTGTGGGAATCCCCTGTTGTTGCAATAATGTCGTGAATGCAGCTGCATTCAGTGGGGGTAAGTCAATAACTTGAGTACGAGACTGAATTGTTGGTAGAATGGCACTTTTATTTGTCGTTAATAGAAATGCAACAAAATCACCGCTCGGTTCTTCCAAAAACTTTAACAAACTGTTAGCAGCGCTGACTGTCATTTTATCGGCATCCCGGATGATAAAAATCTTCTTTGAACCTTCCACTGCACTTTTAGAAAATTCTGCCTTCAAATATCTTACTTGATCAACTTTAATTTGCCGACCGTCCGGTTCAATCAGCAAAACATCGGGATGTAATTGCTCGCTAATTCGATGGCACTCTTCACAGGTCCCATCTGGCTGGCCATCTTTAACATGTAAACAAAAAAGACGCATTGCAACCCACTGCGCCAATTGTGTTTTGCCTACGCCTGATGGACCCACTAATAAGTAGGCGTGTGCCAATTCGTCATGCTCAATTGCTAGCCCAAATTGGTGCACTAATTGTGGTTGATTTTTATTAATGGTTTCAAGAATAGTTTGCATTATACCCACACTTTAAAATTGATGGAATTGCTCAATTGGTAAAACAAAAACAGTTGCTCCACCAACCTGAACTTCAACTGGATATGATGCAGATGCATCCATTGAAACATCCATGTTAACTTGTGGTGTCATAAACTGGCCGCGCGCATGAGATGTTTTTTTGATCAATGCTAGTACTTCTTCTACACGTTCATCTTCAATTCCAACCAAAAAAGTTGTGTTGCCGGAACGTAGAAAACCGCCAGTAGAAGATAATTTGGTAGCTCTGACGTTGGCTTCAATAAATTCGTTACTTAAAACATTACTATCTTTATCTTGCACAATGGCAATAATCATTTTCATCATCATCACTCCTAACGGATAAATTAAAATAAATCAGGATACTTTTGGGTTATTGCTTTTTGAACTGCCAGCACAACTTTTTCAAATGGCTGACTAGCATCAATCAACTTAATTCGATCCGGATACTGGTTAAAAAGTTCTAAATAAGCTGCCCGAACCCGCTTGTGAAACGCTAATTGCTCCACATCCAACCGATTAATTTCGTTTTGCCGATGTTGCTTAATTCGCTTGATGCCCTCCTCAGGCTCAATATCCAAATAAATTGTTAAATCTGGTTCTAACCCAGCTGTAGCAAATTGGTTCATTTGCCACACTGCTTTAGTTCCAATCTCACGTCCGGCGCCCTGATAGGCAATTGAGCTATCAACATAGCGATCACTCAGCACAACTTTATCATCCTCTAATGCTGGAATGATCTGCTCCACCAAATGTTGCCGTCGTGCTGCAGCATATAATAACGCCTCTGTTCGCGCATCCATCTTAGTATTAGCACGATCAAGGATAATTCGTCGAATTGATTCAGAAATGGGGTTACCACCTGGTTCACGCGTTAATATCAGTTGTGAACCTAGTTGTTTTTCTAACTTAGTACCAATTTTTTTTAAGACACTTGTTTTACCAGCACCATCCGGTCCTTCAAACGAAATAAATTTTCCTGCCAAAGTTATCTACCCCAATTTTCGACTTATCGCTATTTTTCTACAATATTCGGCTGCATTTGTCCGTGTACCTGCCGTCTGCGAGCCTCACGGTAAAGGTACAAATACTTTTGTTCTTGCAGCTTAGTTTGCATTGCCAACTCGTTATTTGTTTCACTCTCGTAGACTGCCGCCTGTGTTTCTTTAGCGTGATCCCAGCTGGCCTTAGCCGCATAAATCAATTGTAACAGTTGTTGATCATATTGTTGTTTTAATTTTCCGGTTCGTTTCTTAAACACTGGTTACTTCTCCTACTAAGAATGTCAATTTCTTAATTAACTTACTTAATTGAATTGGCATGCTCTAAATTTCAGTTCGGCCCTCAACAGCTTTAAACAACGTCATTTCATCCGCATAATCAATATCTGCTCCAACAGACAAGCCGTGCGCCAGTCGTGTCACTTTAATTCCTGCGGGCTTAATTAAACGTGATAAATACATTGCCGTTGCTTCTCCTTCAGAAGATGCGTTCGTGGCTACAATAACCTCTTTAACGTCATCGTGTTGTTGTAGTCTAGTTAATAGTGAAGCGATGTTGATATCTTCTGGACCAGTTCCTTCAATTGGTGATAACACGCCATGAAGGACATGGTACAAGCCATGATATTCTTTCATCTTTTCCATTGACATAATATCTTTGGATTCTTCTACTACTAGGATTGTACTTTGATCCCGTGATTTATCTTTACAAATAATACAAGGATCTTCTTCTGTAATATTGCCACAAATACTGCAAAAGTGCAGATCTCGCTTAGCAGCAATTAACGCCTTCGCAAAATTAGTCACATCGTCATTTTCCATACTGATCGTATAAAATGCTAACCGAGTGGCTGTTTTACTACCAATTCCTGGCAATTTCATATAGCTTTCAATCAGTTGTGCGATTGGTTCAGGATACTGCATTCAAACAACCTTCTTCTACATGCCTGGCATGCCTTTACTGTATTTACCCATTGTCTTTTGGGTGGCGTCGTCAACTTTCTGAAGCCCATCATTGATTGCTGCTAAAACTAAATCTTGTAGCATATCAACATCATCTGGATCAACAGCTTCCGCATTAATCTTAATATCTTTTAATTTTTTATCACCAGTAAACGTAGTTGTCACCATGTTATCAGGTGCGCTACCAGTAAATTCTTGACTGTTTAACTCTTCTTGTTCAGCCATCATTTGCTTTTGCATTTTTTGTGCTTGTTTCATCATTTGCTGCATATTTCCCATTCCACGCATCATTTTAATCTTCCACCTTTTTTAATCATTTTTGACTTCGACAATGTCTTCGCCAAATAACTTATGAGCCTCAGTTATCATTTTATCATCATTTTCTTGATTAGCTGGTTCTTTTGTTTCATCACTTTTAACACTGTCATCTTCGTCTTCACCATCAATCTGTGTCTCGGTGTGCGTAACAGCATGTTGACTAATGAAATTCTGCCTAATTGTTGGCCACTGATCACTAGGTACATAGACAATTGATCGGGCCTCACCAACTAATTTTTTGAGATCGTTTTCCATATCAGTTTCCAAGGTAGCGTCCGTCGCTGCTTTTTGGTATAAAAAGCTGTACTCAAAAGCCACAATTACTCCTTGTGGACTGGCCGCCACTGGCTTTGATACATGCAATAATGATCTTTGAGGCACCGAAAGCATGTTTAACATATCACCCCAAATATCACGTAATTTAACCAAATCCTCTTTCGTTGCAGCCTCTAAAATTGGATAAACTTTGCTCAGATTAATCTTCATATTTTGTGTTGAACTAGATACTTTTTTACTAGTTGGCTTTGATTCTTGCGTAGGCGCCTGTGCTACTGGACGTTGCTGCAATTGTGTAATCTCTTGTTGTAGTTTAGTGATGTTATCTTGTAATTGCTCAATTTGGAAATTAGCACTAGTATCAGTAGCTGCTTTTGGACTCGTTGCACTGATCTGCGCTAGTTTAACCGTTAGGACTTCTAAATAAACATCTGGATGAGTAGTAAAACGCATTTCTTGCTGAATATCATTTAATTGGTCAATCATCTGATACAAAACACTACCATCAATTTTAGTGGCCAATGCTTGATAATCTTCCTCAGACAATCCTGTACTCTCAACATTAATTAAGCTTGGTGCCTCTTGATACAGCAATAAATCACGAACAAATGAAATTAAATCTTCAATAAAACGTTGACCATCTTTGCCTGCTCCTAGAATTGATTGCATCGTTTCTAAGGCAGGGCCACTTTGATGATCGCTAACCTGCTGTAAATATTGATGTAATAATTGTTTAGTCACGCTACCAGTAACCAGTAGTGCATTATCCAAATCAATTTTGTTATCACTAAACGAGAGGGCCTGGTCTAGGATACTAAGTGCATCTCGCATTCCACCTTCTGCAGCACGAGCAATCACCCATAGGGCCTGTTCATCATATTCAGCTTGCTTTTGATCAAGGATAAATTTCATCCTAGCAAAACTTTCATCAGCAGATATTCGGCGAAAATCAAATCGTTGTGTTCGCGAAATGATCGTTAATGGAATTTTATGCGGTTCCGTCGTTGCCAAAATAAAAACTACATTAGCTGGCGGTTCCTCTAATGTCTTTAATAAGGCATTAAATGCTCCAGTTGAAAGCATATGTACTTCGTCAATAATATATACTTTATAATCAGCTTGAGTAGGTGCATATTTGACCTTATCTCTGATATCACGGATTTCCTCGACACCGTTATTGGAAGCAGCATCAATTTCAATTACATCATTTAGTTGACCATTAGTAATGGCTTGACATGTGTCACATTCATTACATGGCTCACCATCTTTAAGGTGGTGACAGTTAATTGCCTTGGCAAAAATTTTAGCCGCAGATGTTTTTCCAGTTCCACGTGGCCCTGTAAACAAATAAGCATGACTAGTTTGTTTGGTAATGAGTGCATTTTTGAGTGTGGTGGTAACAACCTGTTGTCCCACAATTTCATCAAACCGTTGTGGTCGCCATACACGATATAATGCTTGGTAGCTCATGTGTTTGCTTCCTTTCCAATAATGTCTTGATAAATATTATACTAGGTCTGCCGTCAATGACAAGTAGTGCCATTTGCTCTTCAAACCATATTTTTTGATAATACATAAAAGGGACCAAGACAAAAACATATTTTGTCCCGATCCCACTTGATTTCTAATAACTTAAGGCACAAGACACCTCTAACTTAGTGCTGCTTCCTTCCGGACCTGACACGATTCGTAAGCGCACCCTTGCCCTAAGGCCTTTCGGCAATTAATATCATACTATAATGACTGTAAAAATGCTAGTCACTTGCTTACAATTTTTTCTTGTGGGCTGCCGCAAGTACTTCACGTTTATTTTGTTTGGCCCGCTTTCGCACTGCCCTAAAAAAGTTTTTTAATAGTTGACTCGATTCTGATGCCATTAATCCACTTTCTACATTAACTTGATGATTCAATCGCTGATCATCAAACAAATGATACAGACTTGCTACTGCTCCCGCTTTAGGATCATCCGCGCCATAAATAACAGTTGGAATACGCGCATTTAAAATTGCGCCACTGCACATAATACAAGGTTCCAAGGTAACAAATAACTGGCAATCTTCAAGCCGCCAGCTATGTTTACTTGCACATGCTTCACTAATGGCCAACATTTCCGCATGGTACGTTACATCTTGAAACTTTTCCCTCATATTATGACCGCGCCCAATGACTTGTCCATTTGACACGATTACGGCCCCAATTGGAACTTCACCAATCACCCGTGCCTGATCAGCTTCATCTAATGCTAGTTGCATAAATTGATTTTTTTGCTCAGTTGTCAATATCATTAAGAACACCTTGTTTTGAACTACGTAAAATATAATAGCCTTTATTGCGTTCAACTATTTCGCAATTACCAAAAGTTTCATTCATTAATTTTTTTGCAGACGGCGCCCCTTGCTTCTTTTGCAAAACAACCCATAGTTCACCATCTGGAACTAAATAATCTTTAGCAGTTGCAATGAAGTTATCAACTACTTTTTTTCCAGCTCGAACAGGTGGATTAGTTAAAATGGCAGCGTACTTGTCGACCACATTTTCATAGCCGTCTGAGGTAAAAATATTAACATTTTCAATTTGGTTTAACTGTGCATTTTCCCTTGCAAGTGACAGCGCCAATTCATTGACGTCAACCATATCCACTGTTCGCTGCGCAGCGATGGTCTTAGCTAACGCTAACCCAATTGGTCCATAGCCACAACCAAGATCCAATAAATTGCCAACTGGTAAATCTTCTGTCGTAAAACTTTCAATTAAAGTTCGACTACCAAAATCTACCGCATGCTTTGAAAAAACACCATTATCAGTCATGAATCGCATTTCTTGATCTCTTAAAACAAATTGCCATTCTTTTTTATCATGTAAAACATCTGGATTTTGTGTATAATAGTGATTGTTCATTTATTCGATCTCCAATTTTAGAATATGTTCATCATATCGTATTATCGTCATAAAAAAAATAGTTTCGTTTGTTAAATACAAAATGTTGCCACACCACAATATGTGGTGTAACTTTTAAAAAGTGCCACAATATGTGGTACTTTTTTTATTGCTTTTTTTGTTTCGCGCTGTATACTAGTAGTTAATCAGATTAACAAAACTATTGATACGAAGGTGATTTTATGGGTAAAGTAACAGTATTTTCAAAGAATAATTGCGTTCAGTGCAAGATGACAAAGCGTTTCCTAACAGAACACAATGTTAACTTTGTGGAGCACAACATTGATGAGCAGCCAGAATACATAGATCGTTTGAAACAAGAAGGATTTATGGCAACACCTGTCGTAAAACTGGGTAATGGACAATCTTTCTCAGGTTTTCGTCCAGATGTATTAAAGCAATTGGCTATCTAGTTTATTGATCAAGTTAACAATGATCAAAGGCAGGTCAATCTAATTGGCCTGCCTTTTACGTTATCGCAGAAAGTGAGTGGATTGAAAGTGTCTCTTAAAAATTTAGGTAATGTCACGTACTACAATTTAAACAATGAAATTAATATCCCGGTTGATAATCAAATTCCATTGAATAAAGACCAGGAAGCACTAGCAGCTTTTATTAAAGAAAATGTAATTCCAAATACCAAACAATTTGTATCACTTCGTGAACGCTTTGATTTTTTATTAGATAACGATTACATTGAACGACCATTTATTGAAAAGTATGATTTTGCTTTTATTGAAAAGCTCTATGACTATTTAAAAGAACAAGACTTTCACTTCAAATCATTTATGGCTGCATACAAATTCTATGCCCAATATGCTTTAAAGACAGATGACAATGAATACTACCTAGAAAACTTTATTGATCGAGCAGCTTTAAACGCTCTTTATTTTGCTGATGGTAATGAGCAGTTAGCATTGGATCTGGCTGATGAAATTATCCATCAACGTTATCAACCAGCTACTCCTTCATTTTTAAATGCCGGCCGCAAACGCCGTGGTGAACTAGTTTCATGTTTCCTAATTCAAACTACTGATAATATGAATACGATTGGTCGCACAATCAATTCGGCCCTACAGTTATCAAGAATCGGTGGTGGTGTGGGAATTAACCTCAGTAACTTACGTGGTGCCGGTGATCCAATCAAAGGGATTGAAGGTGCTGCAAGCGGTGTGGTTCCAGTCATGAAGTTATTAGAGGACAGTTTTTCATACTCTAACCAACTTGGTCAACGACAAGGTGCCGGAGTTGTCTATTTGAGTGTCTTTCACCCAGATATTATTCAATTCTTAGCTGCTAAAAAAGAAAATGCGGATGAAAAAATTCGACTAAAAACATTATCATTGGCTGTAACAGTTCCCGATAAGTTCTATGAACTAACTGAAGATAATAAAGATATGTATCTATTTAGCCCCTATGACGTCGAACGCGAATATGGAACCCCATTCTCCTACGTTGACATTACTAAAGAGTATGACAACATGGTAGCCAATGATAACATCAAAAAGACAAAAATTAATGCTCGTGAATTAGAAGACGAAATCAGTAAATTACAGCAGGAATCTGGTTATCCTTACGTTATCAATATCGACACTGCTAATCGTGACAATCCAATTGATGGTAAAATCGTCATGAGTAACTTGTGCTCTGAAATAATGCAGGTTCAAACCCCATCCGTCGTTAATAATGAACAAAAATATGATAAAATGGGTATTGATGTAAGTTGTAATCTTGGCTCAACCAACATTGTTAATCTCATGGCCGCACCTGATTTTGGTCATTCTGTTGAAGCTATGGTTCGCGCCTTAACATTTGTTACTGACAATTCAAATATTAATGTTGTTCCGACAATCCAACATGGTAATGACTTAGCTCATTCTATTGGTTTAGGCGCCATGGGCTTGCACAGTTACTTTGCTAAAAACCACATGGATTACGGTTCTCCAGCATCAGTTGAATTTACTGGCGTTTATTTCATGTTGTTAAATTATTGGACGTTGAAAGCTTCTAATGAAATTGCTCGTGAACGCAAGACCACTTTCCATAACTTCGAGAAAAGTGACTATGCTAATGGTTCATACTTCGATAAATACGTTGAACAAGATTTTGGACCACAATCAGATGAAGTTAAACAACTATTTGATGGTATTTTTATTCCTTCTACGAAAGACTGGGCTGAATTAAAGGCTGCCGTACAAAAAGATGGTTTGTATCATCAGAATCGACTTGCCGTTGCTCCTAATGGATCCATTTCATATATTAACGACACAACTTCAAGTTTGCATCCAATCATCAACAAGATTGAAGAACGTCAAGAAAAGAAAATTGGTAAGATCTACTATCCAGCTCCATACCTTTCCAATGACACAATGCCATATTACAAATCGGCATATGATATCGACATGCGTAAGGTAATCAATATTTACGCTGCTGCGCAAGAACATGTTGACCAATCATTGAGTTTAACTTTATTCATGCGTTCTACAATTGCAACTGGAACTTATGAATGGAAAAATGGTCGCACGGATAAAATGACCACTCGAGATCTTAACATCTTACGGCATTACGCTTACAACAAGGGAATTAAATCAATTTATTACATCAGAACTTTCACGGATGATCAAGACGAAATTGGTGCTAATCAATGTGAAAGCTGTGTAATCTAGTTCAATAGATTATTAAGGAGAGAAACATGGCAAAAAATTATAAAGCAATTAACTGGAACCAAGTCTCAGATGCAATTGATAAAGCAACCTGGGAAAAACTAACCGAACAATTTTGGTTAGATACACGAATCCCAGTTTCTAACGACCTTGGTGACTGGAGAACATTGGACTCTGATCATCAATGGTTAGTGGGCCATGTTTTTGGCGGGTTAACTCTGTTAGATACAGTTCAATCCGAACAAGGAATGGCTGCCTTACGTAAAAATGTTGTCACACAACATGAAACCGCCGTTTTAAACAACATCCAATTCATGGAATCAGTTCACGCCAAAAGTTATTCGACTATTTTTTCAACGTTAAACACACCTGAAGAAATTGATGAAATCTTTACTTGGTCTGATTCTGAAGAATTTTTGCAAAACAAGGCGGTTCGGATTGCTGGGATGTACATGGATGATTCAGTCGATCCGCTTAAGAAAAAAGTTGCCAACGTTTTCTTAGAGACATTCCTTTTCTATTCTGGTTTCTTTACCCCACTGTATTACCTAGGACACAACAAACTCAATAACGTGGCTGAAATCATTAAATTGATTCTCCGCGATGAATCCGTCCATGGAACTTACATTGGTTATAAATTTCAAATAGGACTTAAGCAATTAAGCGAGAAAAAGCAGCAAGACATGAAAGATTGGATGTATAACTTTCTATACGAGTTGTACGACAATGAAGAAAAATATACCCACTTATTGTATGATCAAGTAGGTTGGACAGAAGAAGTTCTGACTTTCATTCGTTACAATGCTAATAAGGCACTGATGAATTTGGGACAAGACCCACTCTTCCCGGACAGTGCAGCAGACGTTAATCCAATCGTTATGAATGGTATTTCAACATCAACTGCTAACCATGACTTCTTCTCACAAGTTGGTAATGGTTATCGTCTGGGTGAGGTTGAAGCAATGGAACCGGGCGATTACAATATTAAAGATCCTAACGAAAAATAAATTTTAAAAAAGAATTCGGATAAAATCGAATTCTTTTTTGTTTATTCATATAGTATGACAACACTAAAAAAGGGATAATGCAATTTAGCATTATCCCTTTTTATAGATATTAAATTACTTAAGAGTAACAACTGCGCCGACTTCTTCAAGTTTTGCCTTGATGTCGTTAGCTTCGTCTTCTTTAGCATCTTCCTTAACAACTGATGGTACGTTGTCAACAAGACCCTTAGCATCCTTAAGGCCTAAACCAGTGATGTCGCGGATAGCCTTAATAGCTTTAACCTTTTGGTCACCTGATTCAGTCAATTCAACTGTATATGAGTCCTTTGCTGCAGCAGCATCGCCACCAGCAGCACCGGCAGCAGCAACTGGAGCTGCAGCAGATACGTCAAATTCTTCTTCGATTGCTTTAACTAGATCACTAAGATCTGAAATTGATGCTTCTTTTAATGAAGCAATGATTGAGTCTTTATCAAAAGCCATGTTTTGTTCCTCCGAATTTTTAAATTAATAGTGTTTTTACATTATGCGGCGTCTTCGCCTTTTTCAATGACTGCATTAATTGCGTAAGCCACATTACGAACTGGAGCTTGCAATACAGATGCCAACATTGACAACAAGTCTTCACGACTTGGTAAGGTAGCAAATTCATTGATCTTATCAATTGTAGCAACTTCTTTTTCAAGAATACCACCCTTGATTTCAAGTGCATCAATTTCATCAGCGTACTTTTTCAATACTTTAGCAGGTGCAATTGCATCTTCATTAGAAAATGCTACAGCACTTGGTCCAGTAAAGACTTCCTTCAAGTCTGAATAACCAGCTTCATCAGCTGCCCGAGTCAAAACTTTATTCTTGATGACAGACATTGATACACCTGCATCACGAAGATCTTTACGTAGATTAGTAACCTGTTCAACTGTTAAACCACGGTAATCAACCACAACGGCTGAAACGGCATTTTTAAATAGATCTGCTGTTTCGGAAACAAGTTGTGCTTTTTTTGCAATAGCTGTTTCACTCATTAGATATTCACCTCCCAAATTTTAAATTAGTTAGGATTTTTTGTTAAAAAAATCCCTATGTCCACCAAGACATAGAGAAAGAATTTTAATTCCTCGGCAGGTATGATTGAGGCTTGCGCCACCTGAGTCTTAGGTGAAATATTCACTTGAACTAAATCAGTATACCAACCTGACGAGAAAAGTCAAGCCTAGAATGAAGCTACATCAACGTTAACACTTGGTCCAAAAGTTGAAGCAACTGATACATGCGTTACATATGTTCCACGAACAGATGCAGGACGTGCTTTAACAATTACTTCTTGAATTGTCTTCAAGTTTTCAACTAACTTAGCAGCATCAAATGATACCTTACCAACTGGTACATGAACGTTACCGTCTCGATCAGTCCGGTAAGTAACCTTACCAGCTTTTGATTCAGAAACAGCTTTTGTAACATCCATTGTAACTGTACCAGTCTTAGGGTTTGGCATTAAACCTTTAGGTCCTAAAACTCGACCTAAACGACCAACTTGGGCCATCATATCAGGAGTTGCAATTGCGACATCAAAGTCTAACCAACCGTCTTGAATCCGGCCAACTAAATCATCGTCACCAACGACATCAGCACCAGCTGCTTGCGCATCCTTAGCCTTGTCACCTTTAGCAAAGACAACAACTGTTTGTTCTTTACCAGTACCGTTAGGTAAAACAACGGCACCTCGTAATTGTTGGTCTGCTTGCTTTGTATCTACATTTAAATTGAATGCAACTTCAACGGTTGCATCAAATTTTGCGAAATCAATATCTTTTACCAAGCTAACGGCGTCTTCAATTGTGTATAGCTTATCACTATCAACTTTCTTTACGGCGTCTTGGTATTTTTTACCTCGTTTTTGAGCCATCTGTGTTTTCCTCCTTGCAAATGTGGTCGAACGGAGTTACCTCCCACTTGGCACATTCATTTTAGTGAAGTGCCCGTCCTGCTACGTTTAGTCTAGCCTTCGACTGTGAAGCCCATACTGCGTGCAGTACCTTCAATCATGCGCATAGCTGATTCTACATTAGCTGCGTTTAGATCTTGCATTTTAGTTTTAGCGATTTCTTCCACTTGTGCTTTTGTAACCTTAGCAACCTTTTTCGTGTTAGGTTCGCCAGAACCGTGTTCAACACCAGCGGCTTTCTTTAACAATATTGAAGCAGGTGGGGTCTTAGTGATGAAATCGAATGAACGATCTTCATAAACACTAATTACAACTGGAATTAACATTCCTGCTTGATCAGCAGTCCGTGCATTAAATTCCTTTGTGAAACCCATAATATTAATTCCTGCTTGACCTAGCGCTGGTCCAACTGGTGGAGCCGGCGTTGCCTTACCGGCAGGAATTTGTAACTTAACAACATTAGCTACTTTTTTTGCCACGAGACATAACCTCCTTAAGTCCGTGTTGTGGTAATGATGGAGCCTTAGATTTGCTCCTCCCACGCATATGCCAATGACATACCAGAAAATTATAGCATAAAAAAAGTGTGAGAACAATATCTCACACGAATTTATTAACATCTAGCCTAGCTTATCAACTTGGTCAAAATCAAGTTCTGTTGCCGTTTCACGACCAAACATTTCAATATTAACTTTTAGCTTCATTTTTTCTTTATCAATTTCAGTGATCTTACCGGTTAAATCGGCAAACGCACCTTCAACAATTTTAACTGTCTCACCAACCTCAACATCCAACTCTTGATGCCGAGCACTCATTCCTAGACGACGTAATACTAATTCAACTTCATCCGGCAGCAATGGTGTTGGTTTTGATCCACCACCGTGAGAGCCAACGAATCCAGTAACTCCGGGAGTATTTCGCACAATGTACCAAGCCTGATCAGTCATTACCATTTCAACTAATACATAGCCTGGGAATGTTTTTTCAACAGTTTCTTTGGCCTTACCATCTTTTACCTGGCGGACCTCTTGTTCAGGAACCACGATCCGGAAAATAAAATCTTCCATTCCCATTGATTGAGCTCGTGACTCCAGATTACTTTTAACTCGGTTTTCGTATCCCGAATATGTATGTAACACATACCATTGTTTTTCCACTGATTCTACCACGATTAAAATCTCCTAAATCATTAACTGACATTTTTTACCAAACAAAAAAACTTCGCACCACACGAAGTTCTAACAAGACTGAGTATATCAAATTTTTACTCTTTTGACCATGCTATTTTGTAAATATTAGCAATCCGGACTGAATTAACCAATCAAACAGCGCGAAAAACAGAATAAAGAAGATAGTCAAAGATAAAACAATTGTAGTGTCTCGGCGATTCTCACTTGCAGTTGGCCACACTACCAATTTCATTTCATGACCAACACTTTTAAAAAATCGAAATAAATGCATGAATAATCCTCCTATAGATTATCGGGTTTCACGATGTAAGGTATATTTTTTACAATGCTTACAAAATTTTTTTACTTCTAGGCGTTCTTGGCGGTTAGGGTTAGCCGCAATAATATAATTACGTGAGCCACAAACCGAACAAGCAAGTGCAACCTTCCTTTGTGCCACCATTAACACCCCCATAAGTTCATTAATAATAGCATGTAATCTCTTTTTTTGTCAAATTATGAAAACGAAATGCTCGTTTTACTTATCAGTGTATAACAACCTAATTTAAGTAGTTATCACTGTATAAACATTATAAAATCCCTGACTAAATACGTTTTTACGTTCATATTATATTGTGAACAATTTGCTTTTCTGATAGAATGTAAGCGAATTGCAAATTGCTTTTGGCTATTATTCATAATTATCCGTTAAATAAGAATTTCTTGGGGGAACTGAAATGAAAAAAAGATTTTTAACATTAATTGCTGCGACAATTTTATGTTTTGGTATTATCATTCCAAGTGTTGGCTCTGTGAGTGCATTAGCTACTGATAATACTGCAGCTACTACGACAAGCCAACAACTAGATCCGGCTAATTTAGCTGATGGTAAATATACAATTAATGCACCATTAATGAAGGAAGGAAAAAATACTGCCTCGCTAGCACAGAGTTATTTTGATAAAAAAGCAGACTTATTAGTTAAAGACGGCAAATACAGTCTCACCTTGCACCTCGTTAAAAATAAAAGCATGGTTTCTGATGTAACTACAGTCGCTGACAATAAACCTGCGACAGTCACCAGTACCGGCGATCAGTCGGAAGACTTAACTTTCGATATTGCTAATTTAACAAATGCAACTACCTTATCACTGGCAATTAGCATTATTCCAACGATGAAAATGTCACAAAAAATGGATGTTAAACCCGATGTATCTACATTAGCATTGGTTCAAGCCACTTCATCAAGTTCTGAGCAATCGTCAACCGCTAGCGAAGTCGAATCAGCTAGCTCTGCATCTAGTAGTGCTACGTCTGAAAACAATGCATCTGCTACAACTACTCAGCCAGTAACCGATGAAACCACTGCAGATGAAACGACAGTGACTCCTCCTACTAACGAAGAAACAAACACAGCAACGCCAGCTTTACCTATTGATCCCATCACACCAACGAATCCCACGACAACTCCTGATGATACAATCGGTGCATCTGACACGGATACTACCCTAACTCAAGCCCCATTGTTTGATCCAGCTAATTTAAGTGATGGCACTTATCAGGTTCCCGTTAGTGTTTTAAAAACAGGGACCGAGACGGTATCAGCGTCCGCCAGCTACTTTAGCGACAATGCTACTGTTGTAGTATCAGATAATGCCGCCAAAGTTAGTGTGACACTTCATGTTATCAAAAACGCTAGCATGATTACTGCATTTTCAATCCGTGATAATGTCGCCACAATCTCAAATAAAACTAACAGTAGCGAAGATTTAACTTTTGCGGTGGATGATCAATTTATTGGGTCAACCGTCACAGCAAATATGGCAATTACCATCCCCGGTTTTAATAAAACAATGAATGAGGCGGCTGACCTTCAATTTGCTAGTGCCCTCTATGTTGCTCCAACTGATAACACAAATAACAGTAACACCACTGGGACAAATAATGAAAGCAATGTACCAACTAATGTCGGCGATTTGCCAACTTTTGATCCAAATAACTTAAAAGACGGCCAATACAAAATTGATGCTTCCATTCTAAAGTCAGATTCCGATGATGCTTCGCTTTCAGCGAGTTTCTTTGATCCATACGCTACTGTGAACGTATCAAATGATACCAAGACAGTCACAGTTACTCTGCATGTTATCAAGAACGCTTCAACTATTGAAAAATTTTCACTTGATGGACAAGAAGCTCAGGTAACTAATCAGACTACTGATAGTGAAGATCTAACATTTACTGTTGATGATACATTTAAAGATGCAATTATGAATGCCTCCATGACAATTAAAGTACCAGTACTGAATACAGAAATGACCCAACAAGCACGGGTAAAGTTTGGAACTGCCCTATTTGTTGGTAAAACTACTGATGATAATTCTTCTAGTACACAAACACCAACAGACAATCCTGATGCTACTCCTAAACAAGATACTGACTATGACGTTAATAATCCAAAAGATGGTAACTACACAATTCAAGCACCAATCATGAGCGCTTCAGATAGCAGTCTCAAGACATCTTCAGCTGCCCAAAAATTTATTTCAAAAACAGCAACTATCATCGTTTCGAATAATGGAGCCAAAGTTCAGCTTTTACTACACATAACTTCAGGTGCAAACTACATTAAACAAATGAGTATTGCCGGTCAAAGCGGTAAGATGATTAACCAAAGTGGTGATACTGCCGATTTAATCTTCAATATTTCTAATGAAACTCTATTGGGTATCGGCAAGGTTGAATTTAATCTAGTTACACCACTAGGTTCAATGAACGAACCTGCTTATATCATTTTCAATCTAAGTAATAAATCATTAGGTACTTACAAAAATCAAGTGTTGGCAAATACGAATGCTGGTAGCAATGTTGAAAAACAATCTCAACACAACATTATTGATCCCAACAAAGACGTCCAATACGTTCCTTACAAAGTGTTGGATAGTTCTAAAACTAGTCTATCAACTGCCAATAATTACTACACTAAATCAGCTAAAGTAGTTAAATCTGGTAGCGGCTATGATGTCTATCTAACCGTAAAGGAAACTGCTGGAATGGTTCAATTTGCACCATTATCAATCAATAACGGTGGCATCTTGAACCAAAGTCATACCACAACTGGTGGTCAAGATGTTTGGTCGTATGCTTTCCATGTTGCAAATGCTGATGGGTTAGATAATCTAATCCCAGCTCAAATTATGATGTCCGTTCCAATTGCTCAAATAACCAACCAACACTTCAATATTTGGTTGTCGTTTGGTAAAGCGCAAGCAGGCGGAATTGACTATCTAAATAGCGATAGCACCAATGCATTACCGGCATCTACTTTAGCTCTTGTAAATAGTAATAATAACTCTCCAACGTTGTTAGCCAATACACCAAACAATCATAAAAAATCGACAGCTAATAACGAAAGCACTAAGAATTCCAATAGTGAAAATGATAAACTAGCATCACTCAAGCAATACCCATTAATTGCTGAAATTGTCGGTTTTAGTGCTCTTGCATTAGGAATTATTGGTTTCACATTTTATAAGAAATATCGGGGATAAGAGAGAGGTTTAATTATGAAGCGCAATTTTTTTAAGTTTATTTTGGGAATACTATTAACCATTGGGATTTTAATTTTACCAAGCAGAGTTTCTGCTGACTCCATTAACTATCAGTGTTTAAAATATGGCACTTCACAGCAATCAATTGCGTCAGGGTACTATGTTAAGCCAGCCCAGATAACTACTAATGGTGACCAGTATCTGGTGACTATGACCATTCAAACGGGGGCAAAGCTCGGCGATTGGCCCGTAACCGTACTTAGTATTAATGGTAGTGGCCCCGCTAATGTTAGTAAAACAAAAAATGGTGATAACTATGATTACACATATTCTTTTCAGACTAACAATCTAAATCGTATCATTAATAGTTCTATTTCCATTAACGTTCCAAATGTTTATACAGCTAAACACGATATCAGTTTTAATTTTGATACAAGCAATCTACCTTCGCTTACTAAAACAAGTAACAACGCTGATAGCCAAAATGCAAATAGTACCTCTAACAACAGTGAATCGGCCACTAGTGATTCACCATCAACCAAAAAAAATCAGACGAAAACTAAAACAACAAACCACAATCAACAGCAAAATAAACAAATTGCGGCACTTAACAAGAAAAACAAACAAACTCAAACTGCTATTATTGTTGGTGGAATTGCAGTAATTGTAATTTTAAGCGTGGCAGCATACTTCTTTATCAAACGTAAATAAGCCAGGTGAAAGAAAATGAATTCAGCACGTAAAATTTTATTTAGTGTCTTGGCTTTTATACTCATAATAGTGATAATCATTGTTGGCGTAGTCGGCTTTAATCGATCACACTCCCGTCAAGAAACTAAGCCAAGGATTGTTGCTACTACGGTTGCCGTCGTTCAAATTGCCGACAAATTAGACTTACCTTTAGTTGGTGTTCCAAAGACACAAAATCAACTACCAGCTAGATACAAAAATGTTGCCAAAGTTGGTAGTCCAATGTCGCCTAACGTTGAAAAAATTGCCTCACTTAAACCTACTGTAGTTTACTCCGTTAGTGTTTTAAAAGATCAGTATGATGCTGCATTTAAAAAACAAAAGTTTAATACTAAATACTTAACACTAGATACCATATCTGATTTAAAAACCGTGCTAAAGTCGATGGGAAAACAGTATCAACGACAAAACCAGGCTGCTAAACAAATTCAAATCATCGATAAAACAATCAAAACTGTCCAGGCACGTGAATCTGTCAATAAACCCAAAGTATTAGTTCTGATGGGTATGCCCGGTGCAGGTTATATGATTGCGACCAATCACTCATATGTGGGAAATTTAGTTCAATTAGCAGGTGGTCAAAACGTCTATACTGATTCTAAACAGCCATATCTGGCGCCAGAAAACGAGTCATTGGCAAGTAAAAACCCAGATGTTATCTTGCGTTTGGAACACGCCATGCCTGAAGTAGTCAAGCCACAATTTGATCAGGAGTTCAAAACAAATTCTATTTGGCCGCAAATGACTGCGGTTAAAGAAAATCGAGTGTATGATCTTCAACAACCTGATTTCAATGCCACAGCTAATATGCATGTTAAACAAGCTTTAACAAAAATTAGCTATTGGCTCTATCCTAGTAAATAAGGAAGCATTTAAATGAACAAACATCCCGCTTGGGCATATTCAATTACAGGATTAATGCTGTTAATCACAATTATCATTGCTCTTTTTGTTGGTGCCAGTAGTTTTTCATTTTCAACTGGCATTCACGCACTAACTAGTGGTCAACCGGCAACCGTCCTCAATACATTGTTAACAATTCGTTTATCTAGAATTGTTGCCGCTCTGATTAGTGGCGCACTGCTTTCCGTTGCAGGCGCCCTTTTTCAGTCCGCATTACGCAATCCAATCGCTGACCCCAGCATCTTGGGGATTTCGGCTGGTGCGGACCTATTCATGCTGTTAGGCGGTATTTTGTTACCGTCCTTGTTCTTAACTAAGTTAATTTTTGCATTAATTGGGGGATTACTTGCATTCACCGCTTTAATTGTCTTTCAAACAAAAGTAAATACTTATCGATTGGTTTTAATTGGCATTGCTATCAATGCTATTTTAGTTAGCATTAAACAAGTCTTCACCCCATCAACTGGATCATCATCCGCAGTCTCACTAACAACAACTACATGGGCTACGACCTCTATCCTCCTAATTTTAGGAATCATCGCACTCATGGTTGCACTACTCGTTGCCCCGCTATCAAACTACTTAAAAATTGGTGATCAGCAGTTACAAACCCTTGGACTTGCCGTCAATAAAATTAAGACGGGACTATTACTGTTGGGTGTCTGCTTAACTTGCTTTGTCACGGCTAATGTAGGAATATTACCATTTCTAGGCATTATTGTCCCTCATCTCAGTCGCTCAATAGTGGGTAATGATTATCGTCAGGTTATTCCATTTTCCATCATCGCTGGTGCGCTGATAATGTTGATAGCAGATACCATCGGACGAACAGTTGTTGTGCCCGCAGAAATACCTGCTGCGGCATTATTAACTATTGTTGGTGGTCCTTACTTAATCTATATTTTGACACGTAAAGGAGCTTACCATGAAAATTAATGACATCTCCTTCTCATACCAAGCAAACCATCAAAATATTATTGATCACCTATCCTACGAGATTAAACCAAACTCAATCACCGCGTTTGTGGGACCAAACGGTTCTGGTAAAACTACTTTGTTACGTATCCTGGCTCGTGAATTAGTTCCTAGCAATGGAAATGTTATCTTGTCAAACCAATCAATAGACTCATACTCAGCAAAAGAATATGCCCAAAAAGTAGCAATTGTTCATCAACACAACCCATTGTATGAAGATATTTCAGTAATTGATTTAGTTCGATTTGGCCAGACTCCATACGGATCCATCTTTAATTCTGCAGATGACAAGACAATTCTACCAATCTTAGAATATTTTGAACTGGCATCACTACAAAATCGATCCATGCTATCTTTATCAGGTGGTCAACAACAACGTGTTTGGTTAGCAATGGCGCTAGCTCAACAACCGGAATATCTACTGCTTGATGAGCCGACAACTTATTTAGATTTACACTTTCAAGATAGCTTGATGAAACTGATTAAACAATTAAATAGTGACTTTAAAATTAGTATCGTCATGATTCTACATGACTTAAACCAAGCACTTCATTTCAGCCAACAAGCCGTCATTATGAACCATGGTAAAATTGTTGACTCTGGTGATCCAGCTGTTGTGCTCACTGCCGAAACTTTAAAGCATGTTTTTCAAATTAATGCTGATGTAATTGACATCGACCATGGAAAATTTATCTTACAGCTTCCCTAAGTTAAACGCGCAAAAAGTCGCAGAAGTCTAGGCACAACTACAAAATTCCCCATGTGATTCACAATTCGAATCACATTTTCTCCTATTTTTTACTTGTTGAAACGCGCAAAAAGTCGCAGAAGTCTAGGCACAACTACAAAATTCCCCATGTGATTCACAGTTCGAATCACATTTTCTCCTATTTTTTACTTGTTGAAACGCGCAAAAAGTCGCAGAAGCCTAGGCACAACTACAAAATTCCCCATGTGATTCACAATTCGAATCACATTCGCTCCTATTTTTTACTTGTTGAAACGCGCAAAAAGTCGCAGAAGTCTAGGCACAACAACAAAATTCTCCATGTGATTCACAGTTCGAATCACATGGAGAATTTTGTTGTTATGCTACGTCTTCTTAGCGCGACTTTTTGCGCTCTATTTTACTGTAAAAGCCTTCGCAACCTTTCCGTCTTTCAGTTGTTCAATTGCGATCGTTTTTTGTGGATTATGCTTTTTATCGATCGTGATGGTTCCACTAACTCCGTGGAAATCTTTGATTTTAGCCAATCCCTTAGCTATTTGAACTGAATTAGCTGATTTTTGTGTTTCAATTGCCTTTTTAACCATGTAAACAGTATCGTAACCAAGTGCTGAGAAAGTTGGCGCATCCTCATTATACTTAGCTTTAAATGACTTCACAAATGCACTTGCTTTTGTATCACTAGCAGCAGCAGTAGTTGAAAATGGTGTTGTGTAGTAAACATTGGTTGCATTGCTCTTACCTGCAATTTGAACTAGTTTAGGATCTGCCATTCCGTCTGTACCGACAATTGGTTGGTTAATTCCCATTTGACGAGCCTGTTTAACAATCAACCCAACTTCTGAATAGTAACCTGGAACGAAGATTGCGTCATATTTTTTCGACTTGATAGATGTCAAAGCAGCATTGAAATCTTTATCACCAGCCTGAAAATATTCAGTTTTAACAATTGTACCAGGATAGTCTTTCTTAAATTCCTTGGCTAATCCAGTCGCATAATCAGTTGATTTATCAGCCATGATTACCACCCGTTTAGCATTTAGGTTTTTACTAATAAAATTAGAAACAATTTTACCTTGGAAATTATTTTGATACTCGGTTCGGAAAACATATGGTTGTACCTTACCACTCTTTTGCAGCGTATAGCTGTAATCGGATGCTGAAGGACTAATTGCTGCTACTTTTGCCTTAGTAATGTTGGGAATAGCAGCTGTTCCTGCGTTAGTGGTTGCCGGTCCAATCACAGCAACTGACTTATCATTATTAACTAATTTAGCTGCTACTGATGAGGATTCGGAACTACTCGTTTTATTGTCACGGTAGACCATTTGAATCTTTTTCTTGGTTTTACCAACTTTAATTCCCCCAGCTTTGTTAATTTCTTGCGCAGCCAATTCAATTCCTTGTTTTTCAGCCTGACCATAAGCGCCAGCAGCACCAGAAAGTTCCATGTTAACTCCGATTTTGATTGTCTTACCAGCATTATTTCCTTCACTTTTAGCCGAGCTACAACCTGCCAACGTAGACCCAATCGTTGCCATTGCCATCATTACTGTTGCGACTTTCATAAACTTCTTCATATGTTCCACTCTCCCAAATTATGTTTTTTATCCTATGAATAATTGCTTCTTGCTATGTGGTAAAAATAAAAATTCGCCTCCCTGTTTAAAAACACTGAGTGTTAATATAACCTTGATTGCACTAACACTTTTCAAATAAAAAACCTCATTCGTTTTAGGAATGAGGTTTGATGAACCTTGTTATTGCCCTCATTACTAAAACAGAAATAAGGGCTTAACAGTTAATTTTTATTTGACAAAAATTAACTTGCTAGGTCCTTCTTCTTTAATAATAAGGCTAAACTTTGAACAGAGAAAATTACTTTAGTTTGCTTAGTTTGTTTTGTCATGTAATCTTCTCCCTTCAAGTTTTTATCTGTTATTTGATGTTGATATTAGGTTATCGAAGTTTTATGAGAATGTCAACATCTTTTTCTAATTATTTTTTAATGTTTTCTAGACTATAAATTATATCTACCGGTTAATGTATAATCCTAGTATAAAATCTAAAAGGAGGTGCCCCATGACTCTTGATCTCAAAGCAATTGAAAATGCGGCAAATAATGAAAAAAATGCTGGTGAGTTTGCACAATTAATGCACGTGTTTCGGTCACTAGGCGTAACTAAATATGACTACTTAGTTGAAGAAGGACTATACCGCTTTTTTGATGATACAACCCATATCGACATTAAACTAAATGGAATCCCAACATCAGTATCACCTGTTAGTGATAGTTTCAAAATCAAGGCCGCAGTTAAACAAGCTCAGGCCGGTCAAATTGACTTTGCAAGATTCACCCAACTAGCTGGTAATGCTGGTGTCCTTAGATGGACATCTGATTTATTAAACAAACGGGTTAGTTATTGGGATAATAACAACAAACCTTTATTAATAGAACCAATTCCCGGATTATAGTTTTAATTGCATTTCCATTTTAATTTCCGCTACGAGCGTACAAAAAAAGCCCAGTAATACTGGACTTTTTTGTTAAACTAATTGTTTAATTTCATCCACCATCTTCAATGGATTCGTTTTAGGTGCATATCGCTTAACAACATTGCCATCGCGATCAACTAGAAACTTGGTGAAATTCCATTTAATTGCCGATCCTATAGCACCCGGTGCCTGTTTTGTCAGATATTCAAATAACGGCAAGGCATCTTTTCCGTTTACGTTATTAATTGTGTGCATTGGAAAACTGACACCATACGTTGTCCGACATGATTGCGCTGCCTCTTCACTACTTGATACTTCCTGCTTGAATTGGTTAGAAGGAAATCCAAGGACAACTAAACCCGCATCATTGAATTGTTGATAAACTTCTTCCAATTGTTTGAACTGGGGCGCAAAGCCACATTTAGTCGCTGTATTGACAATTACTAGAGGCTTGCCACGATACTTTTCAAGCGAGTATTTAGTGCCATCTTCAAACGTAACTTCGTAATCATAAATTGACATCATATAGCCACACCTTTCTGAGTTAATTAATATAATTAACTTCATACTAGCACTTAATTAGACGATGTGTAATTTATTTACTACGTTTGATCTTATTTGTTTTTAAGATCTTCAATTGAATTAATATTCTTCATGTATTTAGGAACCGCTAATCCTGTTTTAGCACCCTTTAGATTAACGCGGACATCGACAAACTGGCCTTTGTATTGACGAGCATAAAGTCCATGAGTAGTTGGTAACCAAGCGGATACCGATGCGTCCGCTGCGCCAGTTGCAATTGACGCCCACATTGGTTGAGCTTCAAGCGACTGAATAGTCGTATCATATCCCTTTTTATCCAACAATTGCTTAACCAGATTGGTTGACGCAATCTCGGAGTCCCAGGCCACGTAAGTCAACTTAACTTTCTTACCATGTCCCGCTGGAACATCCTTCAGCCACTGGGCAACTTGTTTTGGATGTGTTCGCATGTACGTCTTTGCTGCTTTAGCAGGATCTGTACCATTATTGACCTTTAGCATAATCTCTGACATTTGCGACTTACTCCAGTGAAATTGTGATAACATTTTATAAGCTCCTGGATTATCCTTCTTAAATCCAGTCCGTGTAATCGTATGAAGATTTTCGGTCTTACCAAATACATTTTTTGGATCCTTCAAAAATTTAATCGGGTACTTGGTAAACATCCAATGAGGTTGCCAGCCTGTAATGACTATTGCTTGATGGTTATTTATTGCCTTATCAAGGGTACTTGTCATTGCCGCAGTTGAACTGGTTTGTAACTGCCAATTATTACTTTTCAAGCCGTAGGCAGTCAACGCCTTTTGGGCCGCACCCATCTCACCAGCACCGGCATCAATTCCGGTGATTGTATAGTTAATTTGTGGGCCGAGTTTTTCGTGTGGATTATAGGCAGCTGGTTTGCTCCCGCACGCTGCTAGCCCAATAGTTAACAAACACAGTGCTAAAGCAACCATTAAATTTCTTAGTTTATGCGTCATGGTTACCCCCTTTTCGAACGGTTAAATGCTTGGGTAATCCGATCCAAAATAATCGCTAAAATAACAATCGATAAACCAGCGGTAAAACCATTCCCAGCATTATTACGACCAACTGCAAAGTAAACCTGTGTTCCGAGTCCCAACGCTCCAATCATGGACGCAATCACGACCATCGACAACGAAAGCATCATACTTTGGTTGACGCCAGCCATTAGTGTTGATTTTGCCAATGGTAATTGAACTTTAAATAATTTCTGCCAACTAGTAGAACCATATGAATCAGCAGCTTCAATTAGTTCAACCGGAACTTGTCGAATCCCTAAGTTAGTCATTCTAACTGTTGGTGGCATTGCGAAAATTACTGATGAGATTACACCAGGAACCATTCCAATACCAAAAAAGGCTACCGCCGGAATTAAGTAAACAAAGGCTGGCATTGTCTGCATAAAATCAAGAATTGGTTTCATGATTGCTTCAAATGTATGATTTTTAGCCATCAATATCCCAAGCGGAATTCCAATCACTAGTGCGATTAAGCTAGACGTTAAAACCAATGTCAGTGTTTGGGTCATGTCCCGCCAATAATCCAAATTCCAGATTAAAAGCAGCCCAATCAATTCAAACAGTAATAGGCTCCATTTTTTACCATGCCTGGTGGCGTAGTATGTAATCCCTAAAACGATCACAATAAATAACCAAACAGGTAACAAATCAAATAACCATTGAAATCCATTAACAATTCCGCCGATAAAGTTTGTGATGCCATTGAAAAAACCAGTAAATTGAGTGAGCCAGTTAACGAATGAATTAACCCAGTCAGACAATGGTAATTTATCAATCAAAACTAACATTATTGAGTCACCTCATTTCCTGCAATAGCGCCAAGCACGGCGCCCCGCACGATGATGCCAACTAATTGCCGTTCATCGTCTAACACTGCAAATGGAATTGGTGTACTAGATAATTGATCCATCAAATCATTCACGGCAACATCAGGATGCGTGATTGGTACATCAGTCTGCACCACTGATTTAAGATCACGACTCCCCTGTTGAATCAGCTTGATTACATCCTTGGCATCAGCGAAACCGACAAATTTACGTTCACTATCGACCACATAAACTGACGAAATTTCATTTTCCTGCATGCGTCGTAGTGCCAATCGAGGACCGTCTTTATCAATATTGACAGTATTAGGTCTGATCATCACATTTGCAACCGTCAAAACACGAGTTCGATCAACATCTTCGATAAATCGTTTAACATAATCGTCGGCCGGATGAGTTAAGATATCTTCTGGTGTGCCGGTTTGTACAACAACTCCATCCTTCATAATCATAATTCGATCACCAATTCTTAGCGCTTCATTCAGATCATGACTGATAAAGATAATTGTTTTATGCATTTTTGCCTGTAAGTCCAACAGCTCATCTTGCATGTCCTTACGGTTTAATGGATCCAGTGCCGAGAAAGCCTCATCCATTAGCAATATTTCGGCATCATTGGCTAAGCCGCGAGCCAGACCAACTCTTTGCTGCATCCCACCGGATAATTGTGATGGAAATTGATCATCATACCCGTGTAAGCCAACCAACTCAAGGGCTTCGTGAGCTTTTTGCTCTCGAACTGCTTTTGTGATTCCCTTAATCTCGAGACCGTACGCTGTATTTTCGAGAATCGTTCGGTTAGGAAACAGCGCAAAGTTTTGAAAAATCATGCTCATTTTTTGTCGCCGTACTTCACGTAACCCCTTTTTATCGAGTCCCATTAAATCTTGATTATCAATCAAAATGGTTCCTCTAGTTGGTTCAATCAAGCGGTTAATCATTCGAATTAACGTCGATTTACCACTACCGGAGAGACCCATAATGACAAAAATTTCACCTTCATTAACTTCAAAGTTAGCCTGATTAACACCAACCGTGGCTCCTGTTTCTTCTAAAATCTCCGCTTTGGATTTCCCTTGTTCAATTAGTTCCTTTACGCGTGGACCGCGCTTACCATAGATTTTAGTTAAGTTTTTTACTTCTACTTTTTTTACCATGTATCCTCCTTGCATGAAAATAGTATTCCTACAACCACAACACTCTTAAGTCAAGGAACCCTGCTTTAGTTCCCGGTTTAGTGAATCAAAACAAACTGCCATAACATTAGTAAGTTGGTCGTATGAACAAGAATCAGTTGTATGTTTAGCACAACCTTTTTTAAAAATGCCCGTCCCAATTTCTGGCGCATTAAGATTATTATTACAAGAAGAGTCAAGGTTAGTCAAATAAACTGAATTAGTTAAGCCCAGGTTATAATCGCTACAAGTACTATTATTATTGACCTAAGGGACAATTCATAAAAATAGTTATAAATTGTTTGAACTGACATCCTTTGTTAACTGTGATAAGCTAATAAAGATAGAAAAATGAATAGTACAAATCGGTTGGCGCAAGCTTCAAGGACTTTACTTTCTCAGGGGTGTGAGAAAGTCTTGAAGATTGGGCTTTTTTATTTTTTTAAAACGAAAGGAATGATCATCAATGCATGCAATCGCAGAACTCTTTTTAATCCTTATAGCAACTACAATTGCTGGCCATTATAGCGCCAGGATTGGGCTTCCTGCCGTTGTCGGCCAGTTATTGGTCGGAGTTGTCGTGGGACCTGCTATCTTTGGCTGGATCAAGGGAGACGAATTCACTCAACTTTTTTCAGAAATTGGTGTCATTATTTTAATGTTCAGTGCTGGGATGGAAAGTGATCTTGGATTACTAAAGAAGTACCTGCGCCCTAGCGTTCTAGTTGCAATGTTGGGAGTTATCATTCCGGTAATTAGTGTTTATGGCTTAAGTATCGTATTTCAGCTTAACCAAGTTGAAAGTATTTTTATCGGTGTTATTTTTGCAGCCACCTCTGTATCAATCTCAGTGGCTGTTCTAAAGGAGTTAGACGTTTTACACGGGAAAGCCGGTGCAACCATTCTAGGTGCAGCCGTGGTCGATGACGTTTTGGCTGTCGTTATTTTAAGTGTGATGGTTAGCTTGCTGGGAACTGATTCTGCAAAGGGCAGTAACTTATGGCTAACCTTTGTAAGTCAAATCATCTTTTTTATCGCCATTTACTTTGTGGTCAAATTTTTAGCTCCAATTTTAGCTCGGTTAGGTCGACACTTGTTTATCACAGGTGGTTCCACCATCATCGCGCTAATATTATGTTTAGGAATGGCCTTGGCCGCGGATTCAATTGGTTTAAGCTCTGTTGTCGGTGCATTTTTTGCCGGTATTGCTATTTCACAAACTAGCGTTAAGCGTGAAGTGGAACAAAATATTGAGCCAATCGGTTATGCAATTTTTATTCCCGTTTTCTTCGTAAGTATTGGACTATCAATGTCATTTGATGGTTTTATGAATGATTTTATCTTCATTGCCTCGTTAACAATTCTCGCAATTATTACAAAACTAATCGGTGCTGGCCTAGGTGCTAAACTATCCCACTTCAGTTTTAAAGATTCCTATATTGTTGGTGCCGGAATGGTTTCTCGTGGTGAGATGGCATTGATCATTGCTCAAATTGGGTATCGTGCACACTTGCTGTCTTCTGAATATTATTCAGCGATCATCACAGCAATTATCATAACTACTTTAGTAGCACCGCTACTACTTAAACATGCTTATTCGTTAAAAAATTAATTCTTACTCAATTAAAAACAACTCGGAATTTTTATTCCAAGTTGTTTTACTCATTTTTATTCAATCATCAAAATCGGTTTAATAGTTGAACCTGCTAAGGAGTCTTCCATCGCCTGATTGATATCGGACAGCGGATAGAATTTAACTAACCGATCAAATGGAAACAAACCTTTTTGATATGCTTTAATCAATTTTGGAATAAACAATTGTGGGATTGAATCTCCTTGAGTAATCGCAATCAACCGTCGATTATCTGCCAACATATCGGCAGTGAAATTGAATGTTAATTCTTGAGTAGCTGCAATAACACCAGCAGTTCCCATAATATCCAACGCCTTGATGGCTGCATGCGTAATCATACCAATCCCGGTCGTGTCTAACGAATAATTAACACCTTTGCCATCAGTAACTTTTTTAATGGCTTCAGCAATATCACCAGCCTCAGTTAACTTACGTGAATTAATGACATCTGTGGCTCCTAATTCTTTTGCTAGTTCCAACCGATTATCATGGATGTCAATTGCAATAATTTTATCCAGATTGATCATTTTAGCAGCCATAATTGCGGCTAACCCAACGGCACCAGTGCCAAATACTGCAATTGAGGAGCCTACTCCTGGTTTAAACACATTTAAAACTGCACCGGCACCGGTACTAAAACCGCACCCTAGTGGACCAAACCATTTAAGGTCTAATTTAGGATCAACTTTAACAACTGAACGTTTATTAACAATTGCATGAGTGGCAAATGATGCCTGCCCAAAATAATTGCTTAAATCTTGTTTACCTTGATGTAATCTTTTAGTGCCATCTTGATAAGCACCACCAAAGTTTAATTCATTGACCCGACGACATTCAGCCGGATGCCCCGACAAACATAAATCACATTCGCCACAAGAAGCAACTGTCAAAACAACGTGATCACCAACAGAGATATTGTTGACACCAGGACCAACTTCTTCAACAACTCCAGCACCTTCATGGCCCAAAACTGCTGGGAGTGGAACCATTTGAAATTTGGTGGCAATAATATCAGCATGACACATCCCCGTGGCCACCATTTTAACTAACACTTCGTCATTTTTGGGCGCATCCAATTCTACATCTTCAATTGCAATTGGTTGATTGAATTCATGAGCTACTACTGCTTTTATTTTCATAATTTAAAATCCCCTATTGATTGACCTTTTCAGCGACATATTGTTTAAATGTGGTCGGCTTGCGCCCTAATAGCCACTTACCAGCTAAGCCCCATTTGGAGTAAGTATGGGCCAAATGAATTACTGCATCACGACTATAAACATTCATGAAACCTGCTGCATCCAAAAACTCTTCAAGGTTAACTTCCTTCGCAACTGCATTTTCACCGGTAACTTCGTTATATTGCAACGCCAATTCACTCGGTGAAAGAAAATCAGGTCCTACCAACTCATAAGTGGCTCGATTATGATGTGCTGGATCTGCTAAAACTTTGGCTAGCACTTCTCCGACGTCATCCGAGTCAACATATGATAAGCGGGTATTAATATCATAAAAAATTGAATATACTCCCGTTTCATGAACTGTTTTAGGATCAAAATTGTGCATATAATGCATCGGCTGCAAAATTGTATAGTTAAAATGATGTTCCAATTCTTGATACATTAAGTATTCTTCAACCTCACGCTTAGCAGTGTGCTGTAATAAAGTACTCATAATTGGATGCGTCACAGAAACCATGACAAACTGATTCACATGTTGTTTCACACACTCGTCAATCAGATATTTTCCAACTAAGGCTTCTTCCGCGATAAACAATGGTGGGATGTAAACCACCTGATCGACTCCCTTTATGGCTTCCCTAATTGTAGCCAAGTTTGTTAAGTCTCCAACAATTGTTTCTTTAACACCTAATTGTTGTTTCAACTCAGCTGTTGCCGGCGAAATATCTGTTGCTCGTACGTCTAGACCTTGTTTGACTAGTTGTCGAATAATACTTTGGCCTGTATGACCGTTTGCTGATGTAACTAAAATCATAACCATGAACTCCCTTCATGTGAACTATTGATCATCACTAGTGTAGTTCATTCAGCAACAAAAGTAAAACAATATGTGTGCGCATACATATTTATAACTAAAAAAATACTGATACCTCAATTAAGGGTTATCAGTACCTGCTTGAATCTCATTAAAAATCGTTTCACCAACAGATTTTAAATTCTGCGAAAATTGGTCCCGCTCAGTTATCGGGATGTTTTGTAATAACAATTCATTTTGTGCATCAATTTCTTGTTTAACTTTTTGGTAAATTTCTTTACCAGCCACCGTTAAATATAAATTGGCAGTTCGCTTATCCTGTTGATTTTTAACTTTATTTACGTAACCTAACCCAACTAGTTGCTGAATACCACGGGCAATGCCACTCTGGTCTAAATAGATATAGTTTCCTAGTTCAAGCTGTGAAATTCCGTCGTGCTCATAAATCTTCAAAATGAAATAATAAAGACTCGCACCTAGTTGATATTGTCTCAATTTTCGATCAATGTTGAGTCCAGCATACTTTGCGGCAACTGCAAGCCACATGTTTACGTTTTCCATGAAAATCACCTACTTAATATGTTGCCTACTATCATAGCACATAATATACAACACTAGATCAAACTGCCTATGCCGCTCGTTAATACTCCCCAATCAAATTAAGTATTTAATGAAGTCACCTTTAACCAAATACTTTGAAGCCGGTCTATTATAATCAGACAAGTTAGCGCCAAAATTTATCGTGGCCAGCTTTATCATCAATATTGAACTGAATCATTTTTTTCAATATGTCGTAGTTAACCGGTTGATTCCAGGGCATCCGAATAATCCCCTTAGTGTGATCAATGCCGGCTGCCTCGATTTCTTTCACAAAATGTGCAATTCCTGCTTCTTCAGGTGTGGCTGCCATATGCTTTTTGGACACACTAAAACCAATAATGAATGTTCCGTGATCGGTAAACATTGGCTGATTCCATGCTAATCTGGGCTTTAAACTAGGAAATGTATCCAGTACCCACTGTAAAACCTCAATTGCTCGAGCTTTATTTTCCGGATCTTCAATCTTATCAATAAATTCTTGAAATGTATTCATTTGGTTTCACTTCCTTACAGCAAAATTTCATTTGATTATATCTTGTTAATCAATAAAAGGCCAACCATTATAGTTGGCCCATTAATTAATTTTATTTCAACATTCTAACCCATATTCATCCATGACGCTGATAACATATTGCCATCTGGATCAACGACCTCTAGTTCATACATCTGATCTTCTGGAATATCCAATTCGACATGGTAGAAATCACCGCCGTTGTCTTTTGCAGTTTGTGCAAATTGCTTTACGGCTTCGATACTATCCATACTAAAAGCAGTCATGGCACCATTGACAACTTTTGTATCTGCCAGTTGGTGATCCTTCAAAAATGAATTGTAAAAATCATGGGTTAATAGCATCACCCAAATATTATCATCCCACATCATGCCAGATCCATTATCATCAGAAAAATCTTTATTTTGTTTGAATCCAAGTGCCTCATAAAACTTGATTGATCGCTGCATATCTGAAACTGGTAAGTTAACAAACACCATTTTATCCATCATTAGTCTCCTTTGTGAAGTTCACTTGTCATACATTATCAAAACAATAAGTTTTACCTTGGTAATAGTATTACATTCTTTGAAATTAATCTCAATTAATTTTACTTGTATCAAAAAAAAACAATGTACAATACTTACTTTGCACATTATCTAAAGCATGGTATATTCATCAATATCAAATCAATTAATCGAGGTAATTAAATTGAAACGAAATTCATCATTATTACTTTTTTCAACCATTATTTTAGTAATTATTAGTTTAACTGTAGCCAATATAGTAACCAACTTAGCTTTTCACTTTCTACCGCTAGCATCCATTACGACCTATAAGGGTGTTGTTACAGAATTAATTGCACTGCTATTTTGGTGGTTACTAAACAAAACTTACCTAAAAACAACTATTGATTGGCATATTAAAACGAAAACTCGCCACTGGCTATTCATATTACCAGTCGCTGTAGTTCTGGTCGGAGACGCTACCTTAAATCCCAGTTTTGATTTTACATTCAACAACGTTTCAGCGGCCATTTTATTGGGCTTAACTGTCGGGATCTTTGAAGAATACGTATTTCGTGGAATATTAGTTAATTACTTATATCGTCATTTTAGATTAAGTGCCTTTCTAACCGCCATTTTAAGTGCCCTAGCATTTAGTTTAGTCCATTTAGTAAATGCTCTTGACGGTAATTTAACCAACACAGTCGCTCAAGTATTAATGGCGTTTTCTCTAGGTCTCTTTTTTGCTATCATTTATCTGATCACCAACAATCTCTGGCTCGTAATAATAGCCCACACCATCATCGACGCTTTTGATCAATTGGCGTTCGGCACACTCAGTAATACTGCTGGAACAAGTATGATTACAAGTTTAATTTACACGATCTTCTTTATTCTCTTAGGAATTTTCCTTTTGCATCATTTCAGTGTCGACAACACTTTCAGTCGAGAATTTATATCTACGTCTATCAAAAATAGTAATTCACTTAATTTTTCTACTCCTATTAGCAACACAAAAATGACCATCAGCCCTACCAAAACATTAATAGCAATCTTAATTCCACCATTGGAAATTCTACTTGGCACTCAGTTAATTAAGCTTGTAAATGGCCAACTAGCTAAGTCAATCATCATGGATTTAGTATTTTTGATTGGATTTCTAGCTGCCATTTGGATGTATAGAGATGTTTTAAAAACTGACTGGCGTCAATTCAAACATCACTGGTTTATTAAACTATTGCTAGCAATTGGTGGGGTCGTTATTTCATATGCCATTTTAATTGGTGTTAGAGTTTTAATTAGATCGCTTGGACTAAACATATCCGTTGGCAATTCTATCGACTTATTAAGCATTCAAAGTGCAACAGTCTCCCTAATTGCTAGCTTAACAGTCTTAATGGCTCCATTTACAGAAGAAATTATCTTTAGACACGCCCTCTTCTATCAATGGAAAAAGCGAGGCGCATTGACTTGGATCATGTTTATCATTTCAGCAATTTTATTTGGGCTGGCACATTGGAACAACTTTGACGGCAATGTCATTGCAATGATGCCATATATGGTCGTTGGAGCTTGGTACGCTCTCATTTACTATTTTTCTAAAAATATTTGGCAAAATATTTTAACTCATTTTTTGTTCGATATAGTTCAATTTCTAAGTGCGGTGTTATTGTTCGTGGTAGCCTTAATTCAAGGTTAATCTTCGACTTCCGAAAGTGGTGATTGTAATGCGGTTAAAAATTGTTGGCCGTATTTATCTAGCTTGCTTTGACCAACACCCTTAACCGCCAGCATTTCATCAAGTGTCTGTGGCAGCATTGAACACATTTCGTGCAGCGTTTGATCTGAAAAAATAACGAATGGCGGGACACTTTGCTGTTCAGCCAGTTGACGACGAAGTGCACGCAAGTGTTCAAACAGTTCATCATTAACTGGTAATGATTGTTTTGCTTGAATCGCCATCTTACGGTTAACGGTTTGTTTTCCCTGCAAGACTTCTAATCCTGCTCTTGTAACCTGTAAAACTGGATACTGCCCTCCAGCCGCTTGCAGATAACCAGAGGCGGTTAGATAATCAATTAATTCAGACACTGACTTTTGTGATTGATTTTTCATTAAGCCATAGGTACTTAGTTGATCAAAATGAAACTGTTTTACCCGTTGCACTTTAGACGCAGTCAGCACTTGTGCAACCAATACTTTACCAAACCGTTCATCCATCCGTTTGACACATGACAACACCTTTTGGGCATCGACTGTAATATCTTGTAGCTGACGATCATCCAAACAGTTGCTACAACTACCACACTCAGGACCATCTTCCCCAAAATAATTCAAAATATACTGTTGTAAACACTGCTGTGTATTTGCATACTGCGTCATTTCTTGCAGTTTCAAATACTCGCGGCGTTTATTTTGTGTATCCATTTCAGATTGATCAATGAAAAAATGTTGAATCTGAACATCATGGAGCTTAAATAACAAGATTACATCACTTGGCAACCCGTCGCGCCCAGCACGACCAACTTCTTGATAATAAGCTTCTAAACTACCTGGTACCTGATCATGAATGACAAACCGAACATTACTTTTATCTATTCCCATGCCAAAGGCATTGGTCGCTACCATGACTGGTAATCGATCATATAAAAAGTCTTCTTGATTTTGCTGACGCTGCTGCTTTGACAGACCGCCATGATACATAGTGACTGGTACTTTGTGCTTTTGCAGTAATTTCGCTAATCGTTCCACTTCCTTGCGCGTACTAGCATAAATAATTCCTGACTGACCCGGATTCATTTTTAAATAATCTAACAAAAATCGATCACTATCTTGATCCTTGATCACTTTAAAAGATAAATTGGGGCGTGAAAAGTCTGTTTTCACCTCTGCAGAAATTGATAAGCGTTGCATAATATCTTGTGCTACCTTAGGGGTGGCCGTTGCCGTTAGCGCAATAATAGTTGGCTTGCTAGGAAGTTGCTGAATGATTTTTGTTAGCCGTAAATAGCTCGGCCTGAAGTCATGTCCCCACTGAGAAATACAGTGTGCTTCATCAATGGCAACTAATTGGATTGGTAACTGAGCTAACTCATCAAAGTAACTGGAGTCGAGACGTTCTGGGGAAACATACAATAATTGCACTTCACCAGCTGCCGCCTGATCGAACCGTTCCTGAATTTCAAAATGATCTAAACTACTGTTTATGAACGTTGCTGAAATCCCATTTTCATTAAGTGCATCAACCTGATCCTTCATTAAAGAAATCAATGGTGAAATCACTAGTGTGACCCCGGATAAAATCAAGGCAGGAATTTGATAGCACAATGATTTACCACCACCGGTGGGCATAATTGCCAGTACGTTGTTACCTTTGAGTGTATTACTGATTACCTCTTCTTGTCCCGTTCGAAAAGTATCATACCCAAATTTAGTTTTTAAAATTGTTTGCGGATCCATTTTCTCATTCCTTTATTTTGCTTCCATTCAATCTTAGCTGAATTAGAAATGAAAAGATATCATTTCACAAAAAATTTTTGTTGCAAAATTTAAATTAAATCTAGCATATTTTGCGTAAACAAAAAGCAACTTAAGTGTGGCCAATCAATGCGCTTACTTAAATTGCTTGCAATAATTAATTTGGTGCTAGTCAGAAATCTTAACAGAATCCATAATAACATCTTCATTTGGTTTGTCAGATGCATCTCTGGCAACTGAACTGATTTCTTTAACCACATCCATGCCAGTAATCACTTGACCAAACACTGTATGACGAAAATCTAACCATGGTGTTCCACCATTTTTGTACTTCTCAATGATTTCTGCTGGATAGCCAGCATCTTCCATTTGGCCGAGCATTCCGTCATCAACGTGTTCATTGGTGACAATAAAAAATTGGCTACCATTAGTATTTGGGCCAGCGTTAGCCATTGAAAGAGCACCATTAATGTTAAATGCTTCTGGTGAAAATTCATCTTCAAATGGAGCCCCAAAACTACTTTCACCACCAGCACCAGTTCCCGTTGGATCACCGCCTTGTATCATAAAATCAGGAATGACACGATGGAATGAAACCCCATCATAGTATCCTTGCTTGGCAAGCGCAACAAAATTTTCAACCGTTTTGGGTGCTTGTTCCGGAAAAAGCTGCACTTTGATTTCACCGTGATTGGTTGTAATCGTCGCTTGTGGTCCCTTAACACTGTTTAAATCTACTTGTGGTAATGTCATCTTATTTTCCTCCAAATCTAAATCTTACAAGACATAACGATACCATAATTACATTAGAAATACATAACACAACGTTTCTTAAATTTCACTTAATCTCACTTAAAAGCTTTTATTAAGCTTGAACCCTCTCACATTGTCGCTTAATTTATTCATGGTATACTTACAGGGATTAAGAGCAGGAGATTACTAGGGGGATTATCGTGAGAACAAAACGAGTTAAACAGTCGAGACATATTTGGCTATGGCTCATTCCAATTATATTAATTGTTATTTACGCTGGTGGCTCAATATATTATCAGCATCACTTCTTACCAAAAACTGAAGTATTTGGTATTAAAGTTGCTGGTAAAACGAATTCAGGTGCTACTGACGCCCTAAAACAACGTATCAAAACAACTAAGTATACGTTTAAAGACGGCAACAAGACTGTTTTGACAGCTACTGGTTCGCAACTTGGTATCAATCGGAATTTTAACCAAATCCTGACTAACATTAAAAAACAGCAAAATGCATGGAGTTGGCCGGTTCATCTTTTTGCTAAACCCACCATCAATTTGACTAAATCAACTGCCATTATTGATGACACTACTTTAAACCAGTTTAGTAGGCAAGCAACAATCACTTTAAACAAACATCGGACTGCTACTCAAAACGCTAGTTTATCATTTAAACATGGAAAGTTAATTACTGCTAAGGAAGTTGCTGGTAACCAGATTTCTAATACCAAACTAGCCGCATTAATTAAATCAGATGTGCAAGCAAACAAAAACTCAATTAATTTGAAGCATGCTTATGTAAAACCTAGCATCACTACTAACATGCAAAAGTTCCAACAATTAAAAGCTAAACTAACTAAAATTAGTAAAGTTTCGGGCATTATCCGCATTCAACAACATAAAGTTAAGATTACTAAAAACGAAGTTCAAGGATGGATTGATATTAATGGAACTTCAATGTCAATTTCCCAGGCCAAAGTTGGTAAAACACTCGATAAACTAAATGATAAGTACGCTACTTACAACAAAACTCGCCATTTCCAGTCAACTGCTAGTGGTACCGTGAGTGTTCCTGCTGGAATTTACGGTTGGTCGATCAACCAAAAAAAGCAAATACCAGTGCTTGTCGCAGCAGTTAAAGATGGTAAAACATTTGATACAAAAGTAATTACTAAAGGAAGCGGATATCATGCTGATGGTACTGACATTGGTAACACCTACATCGAAGTAGATAAACAAAATCAAATGGAATACTACTATAAAGATGGCAAGCTGGAGATGAGTTCTGCCGTTGTCACCGGTAATCCCACTAAGGGTAAAGCAACTCCATCTGGTGTCTATGACATTTGGAGTAAACAGCGCGATGCAACACTACGTGGGGAGAATTATGCTACCAAGGTTAGCTATTGGATGCCAGTCGACGACACTGGAGTAGGTCTTCACGACTCCCCTTGGCAACCAAAATATGGTGGTGACTGGTATTTGAGTCATGGTAGTCATGGCTGTGTCAATAATCCGCCAGAATTCATCGCTAAGTTATATGATGCCGTGAGTGTTGGAACACCAGTTATTATTTTTTAACCACTAACTTAATTAAAACTTTAACTACATTTATAGTGTTTTTCACACCTATGCACTAGTAATAATGTACAATGTCAGTAAAATAAATTTCATTGGAGTTGTAATAATGGAAAATAATAATGATTCCACTATGGGGCGTGAGGAATTACGCAACCGTAAGAAGAAGCAACGACAACCTGAACAAATCAACTCAGATCCAAATAACAAAACAAATAAAAAGAAAAAACGTCGACGTCACCGCAAACTTTGGTTATGGCTACTTGGAATTATTGTGATCCTATTTGCTATTTTTTATTGGATCGGTTCTCGATCTGCGCTAACTGGTTCTTGGGTGGCGATTAGCAACAGTAATGGTACAACTTATAGTTCCGTTGATGACATTGATGACTTAAGCACCCTTACCATCAAGCATGGTAAATACACGTATACACCAAACAATGATCAAAACAGCGCCTCAACTGGTACTTTTGAAGATGATAGTTCTAATAACCAGGCAACCTTTGACGCACAGTCCGTCAGTTACACATTATCAGCTGACAATGATCAGGTTACTTTTAGCTCCAGTGGTGGCTCGATTGCCGGTCTAGGTAATAACTCCACCATTACATTGGTTCGTGTTAACTCATCTGAATATGATCAAATTAAGGAAGCAATTGAGGACCAAGCTGAAAGTAGCTCAAGTAGTACAAGCTCCAGTTCAGTCGCTGATTCTAGTTCTAGTAAATTGAACAGTACTATCTCCGGTATTAAAGATAAAATCAGTGGTAATTCGTCTTCAAGCGAAAATTCCAATTCAGCTGAGAGCTCCAGCACTCCTAGTTCTACATCAGGTAGCTCAGTAGACTCTACTTCTAGTAATGATGGTATCGATGAAGCTGATATTTGGGATCGTGTTCAGAGCCAAATTCAAAGTTGGCTCAATGGATTAGGAATCCAATCCAACTAAAATAATCACAAAAAAACTAAATGATCCGAAATAAATTAATCTAGTTTATTTCGGATCATTTAGTTTTTTTGATTCTTAAATATTTAAATTAGCCCAAATAAATCAAACCTTAATTAGCCTTATTAACCCTGTCGCCCCAATGCCGCAGTAAGTAAACTAATGTTGCAACGACTAGTACTGCCGCTCCCACAATGACAGAAATCCGCGTGTCTGGATTGATAAACATAAAAACTACAATGACAATTAACATGATAAAAGCAAAGTAATTCGAATAAGGATAAAGTGGCAGTTTGAATGGATGAGAAACCATCAGGTCAGAATTATTTTGGCGGAACCGAAACTCAGCTAACAAAATGACAAACCACGGAATCATACCCGGTAACACCGAAGAACTAAACACAACAACAAACATATTTGTTGTTGACTTACTATAGATGGTAGCCAAAATATCAATAATAAACCCGATTAAAATTCCTCCAGAAATTCCCATAATCGCGGCATCTGGCACCACTCGTTTGGATAGCCGCCCGAATAACTTAGGGGCGTCCCCTTCATGTGCTAACTTAAAGAGCATTCGACTAGATGAGTAAATCCCTGAATTAGCACCAGACAATGCAGCCGTCAAAACAACAAAGTTAATCACCGAAGCCGCGGCCGTAATTCCAACTTTAGCAAAGGTTGATACAAATGGTGAACCAATTGAACTCAACTGATTCCACGGATAAATAGTTACAATTACAAAAATCGCGCCTACATAAAAAATCAAAATCCGAAATAGAACTGATTTGACCGATTTAACAATTGCTTGTTGGGGATTAGCAACTTCTCCTGCTGAAATACCCAACAATTCAATTCCTTGATAGGAACCAACAATGATTGACATGGAGAAAAAGAATCCCTTAAATCCACCAGTGAAAAAGCCACCGTGACTCCAAAGATTGCTAAAACCAAGTGGGTGTCCCCCATTACCAAAGCCAAAGAGGATCACCATAAATCCTAGAATAATCATCATAATAATTGTAATCACTTTGATCATTGCAAACCAAAATTCCAGCGAGCCATAAGCCTTGGCACTCGCTAAATTGGCAAGTACTAAAAATAAAATAATGACAATTCCAGCTATAAAGGGGCTAACATCACCCCACCAATATTTAAGATACTCTGTTGCTGCCACTACTTCTGACATACCAACGACGATGTACTCAAAAACATTAGCCCATTTTGCCAAATATCCAGCCAATGGATGTACATATTGAGTGGCGTAATCTGCAAATGATCCGGTACCAGGATTAACATAGATCATCTCACCAAGTGCGCGCATAACAACATACAAGATTAGGCCCACAAACATGTAGGCCAAGAGCACAGATGGTCCTGTCCACTTAATTGTCGATGACGATCCCATAAACAAACCGACTCCAATTGCGCCACCTAAAGAAATCATTTCCATTTGTCCAGCTGTCATTGAGCGTCGTAATTCAGGCGCTACGTTCAATTTTCGTTTCACTTATTTTTCCTCCAAAAAAATTGGCAAGTTATTTTATCATTAACTTGCCAACTACTGCTATTTTCATATAATCTTTCACTTTAGTAAGGAAAAACTCCGTAAAATAACTACAAAAGTTATTATATCAAAATACTTTATACTAAATCTTTTACTAATTATAAGAAACCGTACTGAAAAGTTCAACTACTGATTAGCGAAATAACATAGTACTAAATACACTAAACTTTTGTATAATTTCAACGCAAATAAAAATCTGTAAAAGTTTCGCTCAGGCTTACAATGACTTTAACAAAAAAGTTGCTTATTTATTACCTTTATCGTTATTCATCAACTGCAATAATTATTTTCCCATGGGCGTGCCCTGTTTCGGAATATTCTAATGCTGCCTGTGCGTCTGTAAGTGAAAATGTTCGATCAATGATCGGTATTAATTTTTCCTGTTCAATCAATTTGGTCAATTGCTCAAGTTCTTTTCCATTAGGTTGCATGAACAAAAAATGATACGAAACATCATACTTGCGCTCTAACCGTGATAGTTTAAGCGTTGCTAGGCCAAATAACCATGTCTTTAGCCACCCTAATTTTCGTGCACGCCCAAATTTAGCATCAGGTAAGCCAGATACTGAGACAATCTTGCCACCCGGTTTTAAGATCTTAAATGATTTATCGAGTTGACTGCCGCCCAATGTATCAAAGACCATATCATAGTCATGCAAAACATCTTCAAACTGCGCAGTGTGATAATCAATTACTTGATCTGCACCCAAATCTCTAACTTGTTGTTCATTTTTAGCACTTGCAGTAGTTGCTACATATGCTCCTAAGTTCTTTGCTAGTTGAATTGCAATTGAACCTACGCCACCAGCGCCCGCTTGAATAAAGACTTTTTGACCGGGTTTCACATTTGCGATATCAACTAAGGCTTGATAACCGGTCAACCCAACTAAAGGAATCGCAGTTGCTTGCTCAAATGATAAATTGACCGGTTTAAGTGCAATATCAGCTTCATCAACCGCCAAATAATCTGCAAAAGTGCCAATTCTTGCATCGCGGGGCCGACCATAGACTTCATCGCCCACTTTAAATTTTGCTACCTGTGCACCAACTTTTACAATTACACCAGCAAAATCCTGACCTAAAGTAAGTGGCATGGTGTGCTTCACCAGTAACTTAACTTCTCCGTCGCGAGTCTTAGAATCAATTGGATTCACACTTGCAGTTTTGATTGCTACAAGTACATCATTGGCACCAATTTCTGGCATTGGTACTTGTTTTAAAACAAGTTTAGTGTGACCATATTTTTCAATTTGCATTGCTCTCATTGTTGTATTCATTTACTCTCATTCTCCTCCGCTAGTCGTTCAATAATTGCTGCAGTTTGTTGCATAATCGCAAAATTTTTACTTGGCCGAACTGCATAGTAATGTTTAGTTCCATCCTTTCGAATCGAAACTAGCTGTGCCTCTTTTAAAATTTTTAAATGATGTGACACTGCCGGTCGTGATAAGTGTGTTTGCTCAGTCAGTTGGCCAACTCGTAAACCATCACAACCAGCCTTCAATAGCGAAACGATAATTGACTGCCGATTTTCGTCCCCTAATGCAACCAAAATCGCTTGGGTTTGTACAAACCCGCGTTCAATCATTTGAAAGTCTTCCATTTTCGTCATCTTAACGTTCCTCCGTTGAAACATTTAAACCTTTTCGATCATTTTACCGTGTTACTTTCAAAATAGCTACATTGATAAGCAAATCGAGACAGAGTAATTTTTTTGATAATTAAACCTTTATAGTAAAAAAATGTACTAGCTAAAATTTGCCAGTACATTTTTTATTGTTTTGAGTTTACTATTTAACGCCAAAGACTATTCAACAACGGCTGTAATTGCATCATTGACAGCTTGTTTTTCACTTTCAATCAGATCAACTCGACTCTCAATTACTTTAATGTCCATTGTAATTTCGCGAGTTAATCCCGGCGTATTTACCTTAGGCTCAAAGAAAGCTTTAAACTCTGCTAAACGTGTTGGTGTGCGGAAAATACCCGCAATTACTGTAATATAAGTGGTAAATTCCATGTCACCACCGACAGTATTTTCGAGCCATTGCCAATCATTACGGATCCAATCCCAGGCGGCCTGTTGACCATCATTGTTAGCCAAGACCCCACGGAACCAAGCTCGCAAATCTTGTGGCTTAATAGTATCCGCGTCTTCAAACTTTTCAATTAATTGTACAATCAACGCATGATCGCTGGTACTAGTTAATGCAGTGGCAATGTCAGCTTTAAAACTGGCATCCGATGATTGGCGGTGTGCCGTCAACAATTGATCAAATAATTCAGCACTACCAAAATTTTTAACTTCATTAGTCAAAATAAAGACCCGAATATCGGCAGGTAAAGCAGCTAGATGATCACTGTTAGTGGTAAATAAATCATGGGCGGCTTTAATCGCTTTAGCATTTTTAGCATACAGAGCAGCATTTAAAACATATGGACGCGTCAATTGATCATCATTTGATTCACCATTTCGTGGCATCCAGCCTAACCGTTCAACTTGCGGAGCACTTAATTGGTCAAAGAATGCTCGCAATTGTTTTTCTTCAACAGAATTCGGTTCGACAAACTTTCTCAAATTTAATGCAACCTGATATAACGCCGCATTAACAATATTTGAGTGACTATTAGCGAAACGTGGTAATAATGGAACAACTGCTGCATACGATATTTGCCGTCCCTCAGCTAATAATCGCAAATCTTGTAGCATTTGTAACTGCGCAATTGCATCTAACGAATCAATATTAGCTAAAATATCATCAAGTAATGTTTGATCGTATTTGACGATAAAGTGGGAATCATTACCTACATTTAGCCGAAATGGTTTGTCAGCATCTTTTCGCAACCATTCATAGTTACCTAAGGTTACATTTTGGTCACTAAAGATTGCTGGTGCCTGTTCATAATTACTATTCAGCGGAATCTGCCACTGCCGCCCAACTTCCTTTCCTGCACCAATAAAGAACTGTTGTTGCGACAATGTTAATTGGCCATCAATAACTGATGCAGTCACTACTGGATACCCAGGTTGTTCGAGCCATGAATTCATAATAGCACCTACATCAAGATTAGATGCAGCCCCTAAAGCCGCCCATAAATCAGTCCCAGTAGCATTACCATATTGATGAATGGAAAAGTAATTCTTCAGTCCGGTCCGTAAAGCATCATCCCCGATTAAGGCTCGCACCATTACTAGCATTCGAGCACCCTTAGCATACACAATTGCACCGTCAAACAGTGCATCGATTTCTGCTGGATTTTCCACCTGAACATGAACTGACTGAACTCCATCAGTTGCATCGCGTTGCAATGCCATCGAGGCTTCAGACGTCTGGAACATTTCCCAGATATGCCAATCAGGTTCAATGGCGTCAATGGCCACGTATTCCATCATATTAGCAAAACTTTCATTCAACCATAAGTCATCCCACCACTTCATTGTAACTAGATCGCCAAACCATTGGTGCGCTAATTCGTGGGCAATCACAGTGGCAACTAACTGTTTCGTTTCAAGTGCTGTATTATCAGGATCCAATAACAAGTATGCTTCACGATAAGTTACTAAACCCCAGTTTTCCATTGCGCCGGCTGAAAAGTCAGGCAATGCCAATTGCCAAGAGTGTGGTAATGGGTATGGTGTTTGGTAGAAATCCTCGTAAAACTCAATCGAACGCTTAGCAATATCCAATGCAAAATCAAGCTCATTTGCTTTATGTGCTTTAGTACCGAAGACACCAACTTTAACACCACTTTTAGTCGTGGTCTGCTTACTTTGCAAATCGCCAAAAGCAAAGGCAATTAAGTATGTTGACATCCGAACAGTTGTATCAAAATAGTGCACACCGTCTTCGGTCCGAACTTCAGGCATATTGCTGATAATCGTCTCACCTGGCTGCTCATCAAACTTAATTGCCAAATCAAATGTAGCCTTGGCCTCTGGTTCATCCACAGATGGAAATGCCTGGCGTGCTGCAGTCGTTTCAAACTGCGTCCCGATAATCTGCTTTTTAACGCCATTTTCTTCATAATATGACGGATAGATTCCCATCATCGTATCGGTTAATGGGGCGGTATATTTAATAGTAACGTTTATATCTTCAGCTTTATCAAGCTCAATTCGAATTGCCTCAGTAGCAGAATCAGTTGTAAAGGGAACATCAGCACCATCTGTTTGAACGGATTTGATGTTTAAATCTTTTTGATGGATCAAAATCTGATTAGTCTTAGCCTGACCAGTAATAGTTGTGGTACCACTAATTTGCTTAGTTGCGCGGTTAATATCTAAGAAAATATCATAGTGATTTGGTTGGAAAGTATCATAAAAATGCGTTGATTCAGTCATGAGCTGCCCCTTTCGTTTTCTAACATAAATACATTATACGACTTTGTATCAAAAAAGCAGCTTATTAACAACCATACAATCTGCTCGCTTTTATTTTAGCAGGGATCAACCCAAAACTGAATTTTTATATGCTATCATATTCTATGTAAGCTTTTCATAACAACATTAAGGCGATGATTCTAATGTTACTAGGTAGTATTGAAGCTGGCGGAACAAAGTTCGTTTGTGCCGTTGGTAATGATAGTTATCAAATAATTGATAAAATTCAATTCAAAACAACGACTCCAACAGAAACATTACAAAAGGCAGTTGACTATTTCAAAAAATTTGCTGATTTAAAGGCAATTTCAATTGCTTCATTTGGACCAATTGAAATCAGAAAGCATGCCCCAAAATATGGCTACATTACAGATACACCTAAGAAAAAGTGGCAAAACATTGATTTTTTAGGCACCTTAAAACAAAATTTTAATTTACCCATTTATTGGACAACAGATGTTAACGGTTCAGCCTATGGTGAGTACACAATGGCAGTCTTGTTCAATAAACAAATCAATTCTCTCACCTATTACACAATTGGAACCGGTGTAGGAGCAGGTACAGTTATTAATGGTCAATTTTTAGGTGATACCGGTCATCCCGAAGTTGGTCACATTCGTTTAAAACGCCATCCGGACGACCTCGACTTTCCAGGAATTTGTCCTTATCACGGCGATTGTCTTGAAGGACTCGTTTGTGGACCAACTTTTGAAGCCCGCACTGGGCACAAAGGACAAGACGTTCCACTACAAAATCACACTTGGGATATTATGGCCTATTACGTTGCACAAGCAGCATTGCAAACGACATTAGGAATTCGTCCAGCTAAAATTATATTCGGTGGTGGGGTTGTATCTGAAGCGTTTTTAGATAAAGTTAGATCACAATTTGACAAATTAATGAACGGTTACATCGACGTTGGTAATTTAAATGACTACATCACAATGCCCAGTGTTAAAGAAAATGGTTCTGCGACAGTAGGTAATTTTGCTTTGGCACTACGTGAATTAAATAAATAATTTGCGCTAACTTTTATGCAGGGTTAGTGATTAACAAAAAACATATAGATATAATTTAAGTTCAAGTTCTTTTAATAGGAGCATCACATGAAAAAACGTACTAAAATATTACTGACGACATTTGCAACATTGCTCGCAGTCTTATTTGTTGGCTGGATATATTTGCGTACCCAAATCTACCAGCCATCGCAGGAGGCAGAAAAGATTGCCAAACAAGCAAAAGACACACGCACTGGTTTGTATTTCAAGAGTGATTCGGCAAAAAAATCAACCATCATCTTTTATCCGGGGGCATTAGTTGAACCTGCTAGCTATAGTATTTGGGCAAAAAAATTAGCCAATGCCGGCTATCCCGTTTACATTATCAAGTTTCCCATGGATTTAGCTGTCTTATCACCAAACAAAGCTAATCAAATTGTAAATAAATCAAATCGTAAATATATTATTGGTGGTCATTCACTTGGCGGTGTGATGGCAAGCCGCTATGCTAAGCAGCATCCCCAAAAAATTACAGGAATCTTCTTTTTAGCTAGCTATCCGGATAAGAAAGGTAGTTTGAAGTCAATATCTATGCCAGCTTTATCCATTACTGCTAGTCGCGATGGTGTTTTGAATCAATCCGCTTATCAAAAAGCAAAGAACCTGTTACCACGAACAACTAAATATGCGCAAATTGCTGGTGGCAACCATGCTGGCTTTGGAAGTTATGGTACCCAAAAAGGAGACCGCAGCGCTACCATCAGTAACCAAAAACAACAAAATGAAGTAGCTAAGCAGTTAATTAGCTGGTTAAATAAACTAAATTAGTATGCTTAGTATTTACCGCTTCTGCTAATACAGATAAACAGTAGGATTAATTGTTAGACAACAATAAAAGCATGACTACAACTATTAACCATAATAATTGTAATCATGCTTTTTATATTACTTGCAACAAATTATTTAACTTCGCCGTTTCTAAATGCTGCAATCATGCTCCAAGTTAAGCTCAGCGTGGTATCGTCGGCTGGAATTTCTTGGCGGTCAAACCACTTTGCTAACGCAAGCTCTGCCTCATCAGAATGATATTCTTCAGTTGTATAAGTATTTTCACCCGTCACATCAGCAAAAAAGCCCATCAAAACAGATTGGGAGAATGCCCACGGCTGGCTCTTATAATACCGAATATTTTTAACTTCTAGCCCCGTCTCTTCATAGACTTCTCTTCTGACTGCATCTTCGAGTGTTTCACCAATCTCAACAAATCCTGCAATTAAGGCAAATCGATCATATCCTTGTGCGTACTTTGTCAGTAAGAGCCGATCATCGTTTCTCACCCCAACAATAATGACTGGTGAAATTTTGGGAAAAACTTCCATCCCACAATTCGGACACACTAGTTTGCGTTCATCCGTTGCCTTTACCAACTGATGTGCACAGTGACCACAGAAACGATTTTGTAAATACCAGTTGGCCAAATGGGTGGCAGTTGCCATCGCAAACGCAATCCATTTTGGTTCGAGTGTTCGCAAAACATTTAAATCCTCAAACGTAAACTGATCCTTTTCGACCAATTCAACATCAAAGGCAAAAAAGTTATTATTTTCGATTGATAATAAGTAATTTGCTTGATCAATAGCAATGTCATAATGTTGACGCATTACTGTGATTGTAGGAACTTTGACTTCATTTTTATCATGCAGCATCAAAATTTGCCCATTTTTAATAATTACGGCAAAGTCTGAACCTTGGACCGCTTTAACGCTGTACTGAATATTTAATACATGTGGTGAAATATCTTGAAACATTGCCTCGACCTCTTTTCACTTAATAAGATACCGCACAATTCGTACTTAAGACAATTTATTCAAAAAAATCCTCAATCATGTTAAATTAAATTGTAATATTGTAATCCTCGAATAATGCCATGGTCAATGTTACGAGAAGTAATATATTCTGCATACTGTTTAACCTCATCTGATCCATTTTCCATTACCACAGGATGATCAACATATTTCAACATTGAAATATCATTAGGTCCATCACCAAATGCATATGTTGGCAACTTAGTTAGCTGAGCTTGATGCAATATTTTAGCTATTCCGTCACGCTTTGAATTCTCCCTACCGATTACATCAAAACTATACGGTGTGTTGTGATAAAACGAAAGTGTCTCAGAAAATTTACCATAACGAGCGTCTGCTGATGTATTATATACGATCATCATTTGAACATCTCGATTTTCGATAAACTCTCTGACTCCTACTTTGGGTAATGCTTCATTAATATATTTATAATTTTTAACAGCTAGATCGGTTACACGATTAATTCTATAATCTTGATAATTTAATACCGCCACGGCATCCCCAACTTCTTCAGCAGTTTCAACTAGTTGTGTACACAAAGTTCGTTCCAAATTATGAACATATATTGGTGAACCATCTAAAACAACATATGAGCCATTCGCTGAAACAATTGTGTTAATTTTAGTTTTATTCAGCACCTCTGGAATTTCATACAAACTCCGCCCGGTTGCAATCACTGGCAACACGTCGTTTTGTCTCAACTTTTCAATTGCCGCCACCACTTCGTCATCTACTTTAGTTTCATCATTTAGCAACGTATGATCCAAGTCAAAAAATACTGCCGCTTTGTATTTCATTTATTTTCTCCCCATCTTGTTGCAACCACAATTAAAGCAATTAGAAATTGTGATAATTACTTACCTAATTATCAATATAGTACCAAAAAAAATGAATCACAACATTGAATTTATCAATCAATGTTGTGATTCATTCTATTTATACTTTTAAATTTCACTAACCTTCAACAATGACTTAATTGCTGTCCGTTGATCCATAGCCTCATAGGCATCTTGGATATGATCAAGATCAAAGCTCTTTGTAAATACCTTGCCGGGGTTGATTTTTCCACTTAAGACGGCATCTAATAAAATTGCACGGTCATGAGTTGTAACGGCTGCAATTCCACCACGTAAACCGGTATTACGCCAGAATAAATTGTTTGTATTCATTTCGGGATCTTGTGGAATCCCAACTCGGCCGATCACGGCACCAGGGCGACCAACTTTAACAGCAGTATCAACTGACTGCTCGTTACCAACACATTCAAGAACAGCATCAGCACCACCATCAGTTAATTCCATGACACGCTTAACCGCATCATCCCCTCGTTCAGCAACAATATCAGTTGCACCAAACTCACGAGCTAGTTTTTGTCGATCCTCGTGACGACTCATAGCAATAATTCGCTTAGCGCCACGAAGTTTAGCAGCAATGACACCACATAAACCAACCGCGCCATCTCCCATGACGACAACTGTATCGCCCTCCTTAACTTCAGCAGTGGCAGCAGCGTGGTAGCCAGTGGCCATTACATCAGACAGAGTTAATAACGAATTTAGTTGTTCCTCTGAGTAAGACTTAGGGTCACCAGGGATCTTAACGAGCGCCCAGTCCGCATTGATATAACGTAAATACTCAGCTTGGTAACCATTATTAACATTTTCACCGACGTTCATGCAGTCACCATCAAAACCTGCTAGACACGCTGCACAGTGGCCACATCCATGTGTAAATGGAGCAATCACAAAGTCGCCTGCTTTAACATTCGTTACCTCACTGCCAACTTCTTCAACAATTCCAATTGCTTCGTGACCCACCAGTGAATCTTTAGGCATCTTTTGAATGCCACGGAAGAACCACAAGTCTGAACCACAAACACATGCTCGAACAATTCGAATTACAGCATCTGTTGGTTGTTTAATAGTTGGCTTATCAACATCATGAATCTCAACTTTTCCTGGTTCAATAAAGGCTGTTGCTTTCATTTATCACATCTCCAAATTCTATTTGTTAATTTGTACACATGATTATCATACACCTTAAAGTACATTCCAGGGCAAATCTATTTGTTAATTATTACCAAGGTTGATCGGTTGGTCCAACCGTAAACTCGCTAACATTCATATTGTCAGGTTGATCAATTGCAAAAGCGACAATATTTGCAATACTTTCCGGTCCAATTTGGTAAGTATCGTAAAGTTGTGCCATGCCCTCTTTAGATTCCTGATCAGTAATCGTATTGAGTAGTTCTGTTTTGATTGCTGCCGGGTAAATGGTCGCCGTACGAATATGTGAACCTTCTTGTGCTGACTCCATTCGCAATACTTCCATCAAATCACGGACAGCCCATTTGGTTGCACCATAAACGGCACCACCGGGATATGCCTTTAACCCCGCCACAGATGAAGTCGCAATAATATGACCAGACTTTTGTCCTTCGAACGTTGGGAGCACCGCAGCAATTCCATTCAAAACACCCTTAATATTAACGTCGACCATCTGGTTCCATTCGTTTGTTTTTAAATCAGAAAGAGGTGAATTTGGCATCAATCCGGCATTTAAGAAGATAACATCAACGCGTCCAAAAGAGTCCTTAGCTAACTGAACTAGTTGTTCATTATCCTCAGACTTTGTAACATCTGTAACCTGATAGACAGCTTTTCCACCGGCATTCTTGATTTCATCAGTTAATGCCTGCAATTTATCTTCCCTACGTGCACCTAAAACTAACTGTGCTCCTTTTTTTGCCAATAACTTTGCCGTTGCTGCACCAATACCGCTTGATGCTCCAGTGATTAAAACAACTTTATTTTGAATACTCATTATTTTATTCTCCTTTAGATTTAATAACTTTAATAAGTCGAGCTGGGACCCCACCTACAATTGTATTGGGTGACACATTACGTGTAACCACAGCACCAGCAGCAACAATTGCATTTGCACCAATTGTTACACCAGGTGTTACCGTAACATTTGCTCCCAACCAAGCATTGTCGTGAATGTACACAGGTTGTAACTCTAAATTACGCCGTTTCCCTGGTTCAACTCGATGGTTAACTGACGCAATAGTTACATTAGGGCCAATCAAAACTTGGTCACCAATGTAAATCCCACCTAAATCGGTGAACATCGTCCCGCTGTTGATGAAGACTTTTTTACCAATGTGTAAGTTACGGCCAAAATCCGAGTAAAATGGTAATCGAATTTCAGTTGTCGGATCTATCCGCTCATTAGTAACTTGACTAATAATTTCTCTAATTTCCTCTTGGTTGTAAACACCTGAGTTTAATCGTTGAATCAATGGTTGGTTAATTGAGTTAATTTCTTCAACTTGATCATAAGTGGCAGTTCCTAAATCCATCTTTGTTCCCACTGAATCACTCCATTTCTTTTTTTGATTGACTATAGTATAAATGGTAACTATTATGATGTTAAATACTTATACAGTATCACTAGCTATAATAAATAGTTATGATAGAAAGGATCAATTTAATGGACATTCGTGTACTACGTTACTTTGTTGCTATTGCGCAAGAACAAAACATTTCTCATGCCGCACAGGTATTACATGTATCACAGCCTGCGTTATCACGCCAAATTGCTGATCTCGAAACCGAACTGAATATTAAATTATTTGATCGTGGTCACCGACAACTTAAATTGACACAAGAAGGTTATTATTTACTAGACCGTGCTCGCGAAATTATTGGAATGGTCGATAAGACAACCTATAACTTGCAAAAACAGGATGTAATTAGTGGAACACTCGACATTGGTGGCGGTGAAAGTGTCGCTATGAAATACGTCATGCAAACAATTCAACAAATCGTTCATCAATATCCAGAGGTTCACGTAAATTTACGGAGTGGTGACGCAGGCTTGATTCAATCCCAGTTAGATAATGGTGTCTTAGAATTTGGCATCATCATGGGGCAGCGCCAGTTGAATAATTACAACTCACTCACCTTACCAGAAGAAAATCATTGGGGGGTTTTAATGCGAGCTGACGAGCAACTCGCCCAAAATGATTCAATACATCCCCGAGATCTGATCGGGCGGCCTTTACTTGTCTCCGCCCAAGCAAACCAACGTGGCTTGTTTAAGGAATGGAGTAACGATCTTTTTGAACAATTCAACTTCATCGGCACCTATAATCTTATTTTCAATGCGAGCCTATTAATTAAAACGGGTGCTTGCATGGCGTTAACCTACGAGAATCTGATTGAAACAACTGAAAATAGTGAACTAACATTTCGGCCGCTAGCCCCGCAACTAAGCGATACTAATACACTGATCTGGAGTAAAAACCGCCGTTTACCAAACGTGAGCCAACTCTTTATCGATACTCTGCAAAAAAACATTAATCAAATATCGCATAAATAAAAAATAAATTACCTATTGACTTTAAAACAACACGTGTTAACATATAGTTGTTATTAATAAAACAACAGGTCAATTTGAAAGGATGTCTTTTATTTATGAAATATGCTATTACCGCTGCAACTGGTAACTTCGGTCAAACTGCTGTTAAGGAACTTTTAAACTTAACAAATAACGACGATGATATTATTGCTATCGTTCGCAATACTGATAAAGCAAAAGATTTGTTACCAGATGAAATCGAAATTCGCCAAGGTAATTACGCGGATGAAGCTTCAATGGAAGCTGCGTTGCAAGGAGTCGATCGTCTCCTATTTATTTCATCGCAACCAGGCGCTGAGGTTGCCCGTGTCGTTCAACACCAAAATGTTGTCAAAGCCTTAACTGCTGCCAAAGTTAATTTTGTCGCTTACACTAGCTTTCCTAACGCTCAAGCATCAACTAGTGCACTCGCAAGTGACCATAAATTAACTGAAGATGCGATCAAACAAAGCAACGTTGCCCATTCTTTTATTCGCAACAATTGGTACATTGAAAACGAAATGGGTTTGATCCAAAATGGAGTCGCTAACCACACTGTTTCTTATTGGGCCAGCAATAATGCCGGTTGGGCGTTGGAACGAGAATTTGCCGCAGCGGCTGCTAAAGTGTTAACATTAAGCAATCCAAAAGAAGTTTATGAATTCGCTGGTCCAGCCCGTTCCTATGCAGAACTGGGTACCGCTATCAAACAAGCAACTGGCAATGATTTTGCTGTTCATCAAGTTTCCGCACAAGAATATCAGTCAGAGTTAGAATCTACCGGATTAGATAAAGATACAGCTGCTCTTTTCAGTTCTTTCCAAGCACCCATTAATGACGGTTCTTTGAACGAAGATACTACTGATCTTCCGGATGTTCTTGGGCATGATCTAACCAGCTTGCCTGTGGCAATCAAGGAAATTATTAATAGAAAATAGGTGTAATGCCATGAAATACTCCCACAAGTTAAGTGATGCAATTCATATTTTGGCTTATTTAGTTATTTATCAGGATGCCGATCTATCCAGCAAGGCTATTGCCGCTAGCATTGAATCAAATGCTAGTGTTGTTCGTAATCTAATGTCGGACTTACGCAAGGCTGGTCTAATTACTACTCAACCGGGCAGTGCCACCACAACACTTAGTGTGGAGCCAAGCAAAATCACAATTTTTGATGTCTTTCGGGCAATTAATATGGATCATGATTTGTTACATGTTGATCCTAAAACCAATCCGCAGTGTATTGTTGGTGGTAATATTCAAGATGCATTAAACATATATTATGACGATATCCAGCAAGCCGCATTTCACCGGATGAAAGAAATTACGATTCAAAATATCACAGACGATATTTTGAGTCGACATCGTGCAAAATAAAAAGGGATTTGAAAAAGAAAATTGATTTCTTTTTCAAATCCTTATTTTATTTCAAATCAGTAGTTGCTTAAATCCTTGTTTTAACATTTAACTTATTGAAGTCTCCACTACAGTTCTGCAAAATGTGATGCCGTTCGAACCATGTTGGAAATGAAACCATATTCATTGTCAAACCAAGTAGCAGTTTTGACAACCTGATAATCTCCATTAGTAGTAACTTCAGTTAAGGTTGGATCAAATACCCCACCGTGGGTATCGCCAATAATATCTGACGATACAATTTCATCGTCATTCCAACCAAACGATGGATTATTATCAGTATGTGGTTTAATGGCATTATTAATCTGGTCTGCAGTGACCCCTTTGGCATCAAGAACTGACACTAACTCACAAACAGAACCATCAATCACTGCCACTCGTTGGGCGTGACCTTGAAGATGACCATCCAATTCCGGAATAACTAGACCAATTGCTTTTGCAGCACCAGTGGAATGTGGAATTGTGTTAGCTGAAGCCGTTCTATTTGGTCTTAGCTTAGATCCTTTTGGCCCATCAAGAATCATCTGTGAACTAGTGAAGGCATGGATTACAGTCATCGTACCAACCTCTAGACCAAACTCTTTATTAAGCCAATATGCCATTGGCGCCAAAGCATTAGTCGTACATGAGCCGGCCGAAATAATCTGATCACCAGCATCAAGGCTATCCTGATTAACACCATAAACGATAGTTTTAATTGGCCCTGCCGGTGCTGAAATGAGTACTTTTTTGACACCTGCATCCAAATGAGCCTGTGACTTTTCTTTGGAGGTGTAAAAACCAGTACACTCAAGTACTAATTCAACTCCATCTTTTGTTGCCCATGGAATATCACGTGCATCCCGTTGTGCGTAAACTCGGTATGCTTTTCCATCAATGACCAGTGAATCATCCGTTGCACTAACATCATATGGCGCTGTTCCATGCGTAGTATCGTACTTAAACAGGTAAGCAAGCATCGACGGAGTTGTTAAATCATTAATTGCAACAACTTCAATATTGGGATCATTGAGTTCCAAAATCCGACGAAGAGTAAGTCTTCCAATCCGACCAAATCCATTAATACCAATCTTTACCATTTTGATTCCTCCTATCGCAGAGTGTTAATTCAGCCACCTAAATCTAGGCATTTGGTTAAATTAGCACGTTTCAAACAAACAATAGCAAACCAACATCAAATCAGAGTAAAAACGTGTGCTATTGCACCTCCTTAAATGTTGCACCTGAAAAGTATGATAAAACAAAACCATTTAGGATTTATTAACTATCCCAATAGTGATATTAGTCTTGATTGAGAGAAAAAGTCAATCAATCGATATTGGTAAATGTAAGAGTTTTTTATTTGCTATAAGATGATTATTAATAATTTGAATTTGAGTGCGCGTAATAAAAATAAGAAAAAAAGCGAAGAATCTCTTCTTCACTGGCTAAACGCAAATTTTTTAGATTTACTACAATCATTTGTAAATTAAAGCTATTTTTTAAACTGCTTTAAGTACCGACTGGCGAATAGTTTATGAAACTTAACTCCTAGGGTTGGATTGGCTGCATCTATATCGGCGTACATAGCCACCGTAATTTTATTAAGTAAGAATGACAGCTGATCAAGTTCGTCATCCGAAAGTAATTTCACAAATGGTGGCACTTCCTGATCAGCAGATTCAATTGCTTGGCGACCCGCAGTTGTTAAATTAACTAAGTTGATCCGTCGATCACTCTGTGATTTGGTTAAAGTTACTAGGTCGCGTTTAACAAGTTTATAGACAAATTCACTCGTAGATTGAGGTGACATTCCTAGTCGTGTCGCGAGTTGTCGTTGTGATAAATGATCTTCATCAGCTAATGCCAGTAAAATTTTGCCTTGTCCCTCAACCGTCAAGTGTGGGCGTGCTTGCTTGACGATATCATCATAAATTTTACTGAGTTGCTCATACTCAGCTAATTTTCCTGCGGCCAATTCTGCCTTAATCTCGTTTGCCACTACTAATCATCCCATTCATTTCGTTATTTGCTTAAGTATACAACATTCCAAAAATTCAGGCGACAGCTGCTTGACAATTTAATCAGGTGCCCTTATTATATATTTGATCAGGTGGCCTGATCAAATGGAGGCTAAAGATATGAATAACGATAATGTCATTAAAGTAACGAAGATTCAGAAACAATTTGGCAGCAAAGCAGCAGTGAAAGATGTCTCGTTTGATATCAAGAAAGGAGAAATTTTTGGGCTATTAGGTCCAAACGGAGCTGGAAAGACAACGCTAATCAGGATGATGACAACTTTGTTGCGTCAAGATGCGGGAGAAATTTTATTGAATGGCTATAATACACTGACACAAAGTCGCCTGACCCGGCAGCAGTTTAGTGTAACTGGTCAAACTGCAGCGATAGATCAAGATTTGACTGCTCGGGAAAATTTAATAATTTTCGGTAAGTTAAACGGACTAACTCGCGCAGATGCCCGTAACCGAGCTAGCGAATTATTAGCAGACTTTGACCTAATTAATTCAGCCGATCAAACGTTAGCCACATTCTCTGGGGGCATGCGTCGTCGCTTGGATTTAGCTATTAGTTTGATTGGTAAACCGTCTATTCTTTTTTTAGATGAGCCAACCACCGGATTAGATCCACGAACACGGACACAAATGTGGCGAGCCATTCAAAAACTAGTTGCCAAAGGATCAACAGTTCTGTTAACAACTCAATATTTGGAAGAAGCAGATTACCTAGCTGATCGAATTGCCCTTATCGACCATGGCCAGATGATCACAATGGGAACCCCGAGTGAATTAAAAAAACAAGTTGGGGGAATGCAACTCCGAATTGAAGTAACAGATTTACAATCAGTGCCCCAAGCCCAGACAATTGTCCACGATGCTTTGTCACTGCCCGTTAGTACAAATGACCAGACACTAACGGTATTAATTGATAGCACAAAAATGCAGCTAGTCGCGAAAATTTTAAATCAACTTCATGATATGAAAATTTCAATCAATAATTTTGCAATTGAAGCTCCATCATTGGATGACGTTTTCTTGAAAATGACAGTTGGTAAAAATTAAGGAGAGACAAATTATGAAATTAGCTATCACAAAAAATCATATTGGTTCTAATATACTTACTATGACGCATCGCAACCTACTCAAGACTTTGCACAATCCAGACAGTCTCAGTGACGTCATCATTGAACCAATAATTTTTACATTGCTGTTTGGGTATCTATTCGGTGGCGTAATTGCCGGTAGTGTCCACGCCTACTTACCAATGTTAGTATCTGGAATTATGGTTCAAAGTATTCTAAATGCTGCTTCAGGTTCAGGACAACAATTGCGTGAAGATATTAACGCTGGGGTCTTTGATCGGTTTAAAACTTTACCGATTTCACCAATTGCACCGTTAGCCGGCCAGTTAGTCGGTGACATTTTTCGTCTGTTTCTTTCAGGAGTAATTACTCTAATAACGGCTTTCTTGATGGGCTGGCGATCAACAGTTAACTTACCAACACTTGTCGCAGCACTGCTGTTGGCTATCTTTATTGGTTGGTCTACCTCATGGATTTTTGCTTTGGTTGGCTTAGTGGCAAAGAATGCTGAATTAATTGGCAGTTTATCAATGATTATCATCTTAGTGATGACATTTTTATCCAATGCCTTTATTCCAACGAATACGTTACCACGATTTATCCAGACCATAGTTAAGATTAATCCTGTTACCTTGACCATCACAGCAATCAGAACAATCCTGCAAACTGGTAGTTGGGGTAGTAATGCCACAATGGTACTTATTAGTGGCGGAATCATCATCTTGATTTTTATGCCATTAACTGTTTTTGTTTACCAACGGCGAGACTGAGCTGATTGTATTACTTAAAAAACAACACATGTTGAGGAAAAAATTATGGTCATTATGTCCCCCTTATTGCTTAGCTCTGGCAACAAAAAAATGATGTGATATCTAAAAGTGTCTCGCGAATTGATTCCCAATTAGCGAGACACTTTTAATCAAATTAATCTGAAAAAACCACTAGTTAATTAATGATATTCATAGTCAACTTACCCAATTGGCTAATTTCACCAGTAAGCAGATCACCCTTTTTAAGGTACACCTCTGGATCATGTCCTACTCCCGTACCACTTGGAGTTCCAGTAAATATCAAGTCACCTGGTCGTAATTCAACAATTGATGAAAAATAGCTGATTAAAGCTGCAGGGCTGAAAACCATTTGCTCCAACAATGATTGTTGCATAGTTTGATCATTCACCTGGGTAGTAATTTCTAGTTTTGCTAAATCATCAATTTCATCCGGGGTAGTCAGCCATGGACCAGTGGGCGAATAGTGTTCAAATGATTTGCCCAGTGAAAACTGAGCTGGCTGGTTTGCAAACTGAACATCGCGGTCAGAAATATCTTCACCAACCATATAACCTGCTAGATATGACGGTGCATTATGCTCACTAATATCTCTACCAGCTTTACCAATCACTAATACTAACTCTGTTTCCCAATCAGTACGTGGACCATGCCGCTTAACTTCAGTATTAGGGTCAGCCAATGAACTAGCAAACTTAGTAAATGTGCTGGGCGTTTTTGGTAGATCCAATTGAATTTCCTTTGAATGATCAACGTAGTTCATTCCCACTGCCAGGATTTGAGTTGGTTCTGCCACTGGTGCTTGTAACTGCTTAACATTAAATTCTACTAGCTCACCTAGATCTAAGTCATCTCTTGATTGTAGTGCTGCTGCTTCGACCGTTTTAAAGTTCTTGATTGTCCGACCATGTTGGCTATCTTCAATCAAAAAAGGTTGGTTAGCTAATCTTGCAATTTTCATAAAATGCACCCTCTTAAATTTTTACTAACTAATCACAATAGCTAGTTTGTAAATCTTAAACTGATTTTATTTTAGTTGGTAAGCGATTAATTATCAAATGCATTTGGTGTCGCTTTACATCAAAAATGGAAGCTATTTTGAAAATAGATCTAATTTTCACATCAGTATAGTATAATAGTCGCTATCAGCCGAGGGGAGTGAGCATTATCTACATAGTAGGAACAGGAACATTTGTCAACACAGTTGCAGTTGTTGTTGGCGGCATCATTGGGTACATATTTCAACGCTTATTGAATGAAAAACTCAAAACAGCAATCATGCAGGCTATTGGTGTGGCCGTTATTTTCATTGGCTTTGCTGGTGCTTTGGCCCAAATTCTAGTTATTCATGACAATCATATTAGTACCACCGGAACGATCATGGCAACCATCTCACTGGTTTTAGGAACCTTGGTCGGTGAAATAATTGATATTGACCATCAATTCGTTAAATTTGGTAAATGGCTGCGTCGTCGTATTGGTTCTCCCGACGACTCCAAATTTGTTGATGGCTTTGTCAGTGCTTCGCTAACGGTCTGTGTGGGTGCCATGGCAGTCATTGGCCCACTACAAGATGCACTACAACATGATCCCACCATGTTATTTACAAAGGCCATCTTGGATGCAGTTGTTGTAGCCATCTACGCATCCGCTTTTGGCCTAGGAGCAGTATTTAGTGCATTACCCGTCTTTATTTTTCAAATGGTAATCACATTACTAGCCGTACTGATTAATCAATTTTTATCGACCGCAATGACTAATGGTATTTCTTTAGTGGGTTCAATGATGATTTTTTGCATCGGGGTAAATTTGTTGTTTAATATGGAAATTCGCGTGGCTAATATGTTACCAGCGTTGATTGTGGTTGTGTTATATGTGGCATACATTTAAGTAAAAAAGTTTCACAAATATCTTTACCTATGGAATACTTCGTCACTTTGCTTACAACAATATATAAATTAGATCGTTAATTTATTCTTATAAACACTAAACCCCGATAATTTGAAGTATTTTCAAATTATCGGGTATTTTATTATCAGTGATGTAAGTAGTTAGTGTACGATCAGCTGTAACTTATTTGTTACTAGCGCCTATAAGACTAAAAAACATTTACTAGAAATATCAATAAACTTCCTTAATTAGCAATATTTTAAAAATGAAATCAAGAACTGTATCTCGTCAATTAAACCAAAATAAATAACATAGAATACCGGAATTTAGCGATAAAACTAGCTAAGTATTCTCCAATACTTAGCTTTATATTTAAACTAAATACCGTTAAATTAATTATTGAGTTTTAAATTTTATATCTAAATAACTGTCGAAAAATAACCGCTTTCTTTGTGGGATAATTCGAAACATAAATAAATTTCAAGATGCAAAGTGCAGCCGTAATAGTTTTAATTGTCATCGCGAAGAAGTTAACCTGCATGTTTAGTCTACATCTTCACTCCAATGTGCTTCAAAATGCTCACCGCCACCGAGTGTTTCCATTACAAATTTAAAAGCATCACAGATTTGTTCCTTGCTCCATGGGGATAGGTCTTGCATCAGATCATCAATACTGTGCGAATTAGCCTGAGTAATTTTAACAAGCTGTAATGCAATCAATTTCCTTTCATTATCATTTGTCGATATTATTTTATTCCTGACTGCTTTTTCTAAACTGCCCGACCAATTATTAAACTTAACGTAGGTTTCAAGTATTCGACGAATCTGGTTCCAAAGTGCCTGTTTTTGATTTTCATCAAAGCTAAAACGTGCTTCTCGCCATAATTCATCATAATTATTGATGATATCCTCTTCTTTTTTAGTTATCTCTTTAATAGTGCTACCGTTTGGCGTAGATAATAAATGAAAACTACGATTTGTTTTTGTGTAAGGGTTTTGCGTCCATTCCTTTAAATTTATATAAAAACTTGAGTTATGTGTTAGCACAAATATTTGTAGTCTCCTATTCCCCCTTGTATTCAATTCTTTGGATTTAAAAAGTAAGTTTTGAATCATTGTTACGATTAAAAACATTGATTGATCATCATTACTTGTGACTGGATCATCAATAACGACTGTAACCGGTGCTCCATCAGAAAGTTTAGCCTCAACTAAATAAAAAAAGTAAAGAAACGCAATAAGATTCTCTTCACCAGTACTAAGTTCCGAAACTGTCCGCTGCTCACCATCTTGCCCTTCAATGGTGTAATATCCACTAACCTCTTTATTTGTAGCTGGAAGCATCAACTTAAATCGCTTGTTATCAAGTAAACCAAGAAGATAATTAATTCGATTAACAGCCTCTTCTTCAGATTGTGTCTGTGCCTTCAACATAGCCATTTCAGTATCAATATTATTGACTGCCATCAATTTTTCATTTTTATCATTTTTGGCATCTCTTAGGCTATTCTGGAAGCCTTTAACATTGGACTGACAGGCACGAACATCAGATTGACCGCAACGAATTCTCATGAGTTCAAGAACATTGGCATGCAGTTTTTCTTTCGATTCAGTAGCATTTGCTACCAGCTGATTATTCGTTGAAATTTTCTCGTTAACTTCCTTAATCTTTGAAGATAACTCTTCTAGAGCCAGATTCAGAGAATTGAGTACATCATCAATTTCAATCGGCTGTTGAGCGTTCTTTCTTTTAGATTCAACAGTTTTTGATAGCAACTTAAGAACTGTTTTTACCGAAGCAACCTCCTTCGATACAGCAACCTTAAATGTGGTATCACTTTTCTCGGATTGCATCTCTGTATTTTCTTGCCATGTTTGTAGTTGATATTGCATTTGTTGTATACCATTTAGAGAAGTATCAATGTCATTTTGAAAATTATTATATGCACTATCAATAATTTCTGAGAATCCCGCTTCAAGAATATCATAGTGAACTTGAGTAATTTCTTGTCCACAGAATGGACAAGGTTTATTCGGGCCCAAGTATTTTTGTCCCTGCCGAACCCATCCCTCAAGTTTTCTCGCTGAAATTTTATTAGCAATTTCACTCTTCGCAACATTGCTCAACGTCTTAACCATTACTTCTTTTATTTTTTCGGTATCAAGTGTTGAGGAAAAGCCAACAAACCTATCTAAGCTCACTCCTGCTTGGATTAAATTGTGTTTAGACAAAATGTCTTCTTCACTTTGCTGTGATGCTGATTCAATTGGTTGATTATTTCCAAGTTGCTTTAGCTTTTCTGCAAATATCTTCTTGCTACCACCCCAGCCAGATAAATCTTCAGGAAATTTATCATGAAAATGTCGATATATATTATCCCACACAAAATCTTGATACTGTTGAACTGCTGCGTCAAAATTCTTTTGTTGCTTTTCCAAAGTCTTTGAGGAATACTCGAGGGCAGTTTGAATTTCTACTCTAGAAATGGTGATCTCTGTGATTTTCTTCTCTATTTCAAGGTTTTTCGTTCCCAATAAGATCGCATTGAGTTGTTTATCTTCTCTAATAAATCGCTCCATACCATCAAATATGACACAATGGTCTGGGTCGTTAAGCTGCTGAGCGATAGCTTTAGCCATGGTAGACTTTCCAGTACCGTTTTTTCCATATACCATATTTGTGTCTGTCAATTCGATAGATGAATTATTTACAAATAATGGTATATCCTTTAGATTCAACAAATTAAGCAATTAATACACCTCCCAATTTTTTTGAATAAGATTTAATGGGCCTATACCAACTCATATGAATCATGTAACCTATAAAATCTGTAATCCTCATCTAAGGTTACCATTAATAATTTTCGAAAAAATTTTATTAACTTATCAATCATTAATCACCTATTAATCTGACTCAATAAGCTTAATTCTATTAGTCATTTTTATAAAAGAAAACTTATTGTTTAGATCTTTGTAATTATAGCATCAAAGTGAAAAGTGAAAATATTTAGTTCATATTTTAATTACGAAAAAATCCAGCCCAGATTTATCCAGACTGGATCTTTTCGTAATGAATTCAGTGAAAAATTATCTAATTAATCCACCAAAATTTAAGATTATATCCCAACCAAATACTAAAAATTAATATTTTAGCCTTAGATTTTATATTTTACTTATTCCCACTCGATAAGCAAGTAGCATGTTCTAACTCGCGGTATGAGTGGCTTTATGCTCAATTTTTACCATTTTGGCGGTGTTCTTGGCGGGGGTTAACTTATCGAACTTCACTGTTTGATTTCCAACGAACCGTACCTGATTTTCATTAGCTGTTTTAATCCTGATATTACCTGTCATTTGTTCAGCAATATCCGCATCTAATCCACTCCACAAATGTGAGTAATGCTTTAACGTAATCTCTGGTGAAGAGTGACCTAATCGTTTGGACAGCACCAACACCGATACATTAAATTCATTAATCAGATAAGAAGCATGGCTATGACGCAATCCTTTGCCTTCAATTGCTTGAACACCTGCCAGCTTAGCATAACGATGGATAATGTTAGCAATAGTTGATTTTATCATTGGTAGTCCGTCATAAGTCATAATAAAATCATCGTTTTCACCCAGTCCAAATTTACGTTGAACCGCACGCCATTTTTTCAAAATAGCCACTGTATCATCATCTAACGATAAGATTCGTCTACCGCTATCTGTTTTCGTATAGTTATGCCGTTCCCAGCTCTGTCGGTTTTTCAATACTAACATATGATCAACATGCATCAATTTTTTACCAAGATCGACATCACGCCACCATAATGCTGTTCCTTCATTGACGCGAACACCAGTAGTAAAGTAAATCCATAACATAATGAAATTAAGATGGCTGTAGACGTCATCAATACATATCTGGGCAATTACTTTTTCAAAATCATTTTTCGTCCAATAAGCAACGTTAGCTCGTCCTTTAGGAATTGCCTTGGCCTGCTTTGAGACATTAGTCGATAAGTATTGCGATTGCACAGCGTAATCTAGTGACTTTCTAAAGCAACCAAAAACTAAACCAGCGTAGCCTTGCGAATACCCAGCACCACCATCATCTACTGATGACAGCAACCATGTTCGAAAACTTTGTACATCCGTAATATCAATATCGCGTAGCATCATTTTACCAAAGCGTGCAATACAAATTTCAAAGCTTCGATTCCTAACTAAGAAGGTACTCTCTTCCACATCAGTTTTATAAGCAGGAACATAGGTGTCATGCATGAACTGTGCATAGGTCATCCGGTAATTTGCATAGCCATGGGCTTCATGGTACTCACGCTTAACTCTGACTAATTCCGTGTACGCCTGACGTGCTGATGAAAATGGCTTACCATTACCATCCTTTCTTCCTTTTTTTCGAATCCGCTTGCCCGTTATTTTGTCAGTACCTAATTCTGTTTCGTAATAAAACTTACCTTTAGTGTCGGTAAAAACACCTGCATATTTTGTTTTACTCATTCTCAACATCTCCATTTAGTGGTGAACCAATAATGGATTCAACGGCCTCACGTGGAACCGTTCCAAGGCGTTGGTTGAGATACAAAGCATACCCCTTTTGTACCATACTTGCTTTAGCTTGTCGAATGATATTTCGTGCGGTGTGCTGCTTAAAACCACATTTAATTAAATCGTGGTAAGTTACAAACCCGTTTTCCATTCTTTCACTTCCTAATTTCTTGATGAAGTGAGATAATAACCGTGGATAGATTGCTTATTTTATCTATTTTAAGGTGTAACTACTTGCTTTGGTCGGCGTAGTTGCACCTTTTTATTACCTCAATCGCCATTATTTTCTGGTTGCTTGATCATTATTTCTTCAGGACTAGCCAACATTTGCTGGATCATCACTTGTTGATTTTCACTTAACTTGGCCTCAGCAATGATCGTCATTAAAGTATCCTCGCTTTTGGCCGAATCAATTGCCATTAACATTTTTAAACTAGGCGCCACTTGTTTTTTGATCCATTGAATAGTTTGGTCTAAAGTGACCGGTTCCGGTGAAACTGCCAAACGTAACTTATCCGCATACTTACCAATAAACTGCGCCCACCGATTGTCTAACGGCCATTTTGACGTTGGCTTGTTGGCAATCGGCTTCACAAAACGTAAGTAATTATTGATAATACCGAACACGGTTCGCTGTGGATCACGGTAAGATAACAAGTCGGCAATCGTTTGCTCGGCCCGTTCGTCAAATACGCGGATTTCAAACCGATTCTTGATTTTAGTTTGCGCCAACGCCTTACCTAATTTGAAATATTGCTCAACATCTTTCTGATAAATACAAAAATAAATGGCACTTTTACGTGAGCCAAAATAGAGGCTTTCTCCTTTTAAATTGTCTTTGTCGCGGACAAAGTATTTACACTCCCTGAACTTTGTAATGTATTCATGATGTATACTCTTTTCAATCAAGTAATGAACCGGGAGCACATCTAAATAATCATTGATGGCTAGATCAATGCGTTTAACGACGCCATCAAGGGCCAGTGCCTGCCGTAGAAAGTCATACCAGCTCTGTTCACTAGCCACTAAGATACCTTCCAACTCGCGACAGCCTTTTCCTTTTAATTCAATCAATGAACCGCGATTATCGTCTTCCGGTGAAATAAAAATTTCCATATCACCATGCCGAAATTTTCCACTGTAGCCGTAACGGCCATAAGGTTCATACACAAAATAAATCGGCTTGATGCAGAAAAGTGCCACAATTATTTCGTCAACATCATGGGTTGGAAATCTGATCCGGACATAGTCGAAACAAATGTTTAATGCGGTGATGCCACTCATTTCGCGAAAGGCTGCGGTTAATCGTTGGCGCATGGCTTCGGTCAATGGTCGTTTACTGTTCAATAGTTGATTGAGATAAGAACGACTGATGCCCATCGACTTAGCTAGCTGACTTTGTTTAATCTTTTTGTCCTCCAGCTGTTGCCAAAAAATATTTAGCCAATTGGCTTGAACTTGGTAATCAATTAGAGTTAAATCTTCATTCAAGTACGCTCACCTCCAAAAATTGCTATTCTTGGTCACGGTTAACAGCAACTATGTTGCTTGAATGCCTAGAAATTGGCATTTCTTGCTGCTGGATTACCTAATCGTTTATACTTTCTACCCCCCTATTAGAACTTGGGGGTTGAGGCGGCCGGCTAAAGCCGACCGCCACCGCTCACGCTAGCGGCTTTCGCGTTGCACGCCGCGCGTGGCGGCGGCTAATCTTTTTTCCTCCTTTATTCTGTTTTCAAGGAACAATTATGATCAATGCCAGCAAAACTTTGTAAGAATATTTCACTTGGCTTAGATCATATAAACATGATAGCGTAGGCGTTTAGAGCTGGTCAATCACCTTATGCCACCTACTCAAAGACCGTGAGTAGTCGTTGTAGTTGTCTACTTTAAGTAACTAAGTTAAGATACTGATGAGGTGATGATAATGATCGAAAACTTTGGTCAAAACATAAAAAGATTGCGGCAAAAACACCAGATCACGCAAGAAGACTTAGCCATTGCCATCGAAGTTCAAAAACAAGCAATTTCAAATATTGAACGCGGTAAAAGTTATCCTAGTTTTGAAAACTTGGACCGAATTGCCAGATTTTTCAATGTTTCCGCCGTCGACTTATTTGGCACACCGGCTGAAATTGAAATCAGTAGCACTACTGCTATTCTTGATCGCATTGATGAATATACTGACAAAACTGAGCACCTCTTTCGCTTAATGCACCGCATAGATGATTTCTCACCGCGTCAAATTGATGGTCTTAGTGATCAAGTTCATGAAATTATGAGCTATTTTCAACCCTACACAGAACTGAATGAGGACGGAACGCCAGAAACTGATCAGAATGACCGGCCAATTATCCGACAATCAAGGTATCGGCAATTGCCAATTAAAGAGATCAATGCTTTATACAATAAAATCAATACCATCAATACTTATAAAGAAAACGCAAAAAGCCATCCTCAAACAAAGGATGACTGATGGTCGTATTCAAAGAATTTAATCAATAATAAACTAAGCAATCATACTTAGGTGTTTAAGCACAGTATTAATAAACTAAAATTTCAAGTTTACTAGTGATGTATTTGCGTGCTAAATGTCACAACAACTTTACCTAGACCATGTTGTGTCTCCAAAAATTGATGTGCTTGCACAACTTGTGAAAAATCAAATACCTTGCTTGGCTGAACATTAACGTGGTGATTTTCAATAAAGGTGAACATTTCTTGAATTGCACTGGCTGAAACATCTCCTGAGTAAAAACCAGTTAAATAACAATTATTAGGGATTGCCATAATTGGATCAAAATCATTTAAGGCCCAGACACCACCGAGCTCTCCAGTGGCACTGACAATGCCGTATTCGTTCAGATGTTGTAGTGTATCCGGCACGCTTTGTGGGCCAATTAGATCAATAATTTTATCGAAATTCCCTGTGTTGGCAGGTAACTTTGTACTGCTCGATGCCACGATAACTTCGTCAAAACCAGCACGTAATAACTCTTGTTTTTTACTCTTCGATCGGGTTGTTCCGACTACTGTGATTGCTTTATCAAACGCTTTGATTAAATTGAAGTCTGCAATGCCAACACCACTAGTGGCGGCACGAATCAAGATACGATCATTTGCCTTGATTTGCAAACTTTTAAAGATACCGTATGCAGTGTAGTAGGTTTCTGGTATTGCGGCCAATTCTGTAATCGGTAAATTCGAAGTGATTGGATAAATTTGTTTGTTGGGCAACAAAACATATTCGGCGTAACTGCCATTAAAAGCGCGTCCCATTTCGCCCATAATTGAAACCACTTTTTGTCCCGGTTTAAAAGTGGTCTCATCTGATGTTGCATCGACTTCTCCAACAACTTCAATACCTAAAATTCGTGTAAATTCGACACTGGGTGATTTGCCTTCACGCGTAAATATTTCTGAATGATTGATGCCAAAGCCAAGTACCTTGACCCTAGTCCAGCCTGCTTTCAAAGCTGGTGTAGACACATCGGTTAATTCGAGAACTTCTGGTCCACCAGGATGATTCACAACATATGCTTTCATGATTTATTTTCCTTTCTTGTCCAATAAATGATGGTCATTTAAGTAATCTTTTGCCACAACCGCGGCTTTTTCATGCTTGACTGTAACCCGATAATTCATTTCTTGCATCTCGCTAGTGGTAATCTTACCCGCTAACCTATTTAAACTTTTGACAATTGTCGGATTTTTCTTAGCAAAGTGCGTACGCATTAATGGTGCCCCTTGATAGGGCGGAAAGAAACTTTTGTTATCTTGCAGTAAAATTAAATGGTACTTTTTAATTTGTGGATCAGTTGTATACGCATCGGTCACATCCACCTTACCTTTCGCTAGCGCCTCATATCTTAATGAAGGTTCCATCGTTCGTACGCTGTTAAAATGTAGCCCATAGGCCTTTTGTAATCCTGGATAGCCATCAGCTTGTTGGAAAAAATCAGGGTCAAATGCCGCTTTAAGTTCAGGGTATTTAGCTAAATCAGCAAAAGTTCTCAAATGATATTTGTCTGCGATTGCTTTAGTGACTGTGATCCCATAGCCGTTTTGATATTTCATTGGTGCCAAATAGGTTAAGTTATACTGCTGTTTTAAGGCTTGAGCGGCATCTTTGTAAGCCGTGGTTGCATTTGCAGCCACGTTTTTATGTCCTTTCACTAATGATTGCAAAACTGTACCAGTAAACTCAGGATAAATATCGATATTTTGATTTTGCAATGCCTTGAACAAAAAGCTAGTGCCCCCAAAATTACGTTTTAATTTTACGTGAATATTCGGATTAGCTTGCTGAATCAGGTCCTTATACATGTTAATCAATACCTCAGGCTCGCCACCCATTTTACCTGCTATCGTAATGGTTTGCGTTTTTGGTGTCAACATCGTTTTAATTCCTGCAAAGCCGCCAAATAGCACAATTAAAATACCAATACCAATGACTAGGCGCTTAAAAGAAGCTCGCGCCAATACTTTGATCAACGCACTAGCAATCAAAGCTAAAATAGCCGATAACACTGCCCCAACGATCAAGGCATCATTGTTATTAGTTTGAATACCCAATAGGATGTAGGTTCCGAGCCCACCGCCACCAATTAATGCCGCTAAGGTTGCAGTACCAATCACCATAACAACCGCAATTCGGATGCCTGAGATAATCATTGGTAAGGCCAATGGAAATTGTACACGAAATAATTTAAATCGTTTAGAAACACCAAAAGCATCAGCGGCTTCAATCAATAACGGATCAATGTTGGTCAAACCGGCATAAGTATTTTGAAAAACTGGCATAATTGCATATAAAACTAATGCGATAATTGCTGGAACAGTACCAATGCCCACAAACGGAATCAAAATTCCTAAAATCGCTAAACTAGGAATTGTTTGAATCACACTGGTAACCTGAAGAAAAAACTCACCAATTTTCCGATGATCAATCAATACAACTGCTAATGGAACGGCCAGCACTACCGTGATTAAAATAGCAATAATTGACAACTCAATGTGCTGCCCCAACGCTGCAATAATGTCGCTACTATTTCTATTAATATAACTACTAAGTGAATTCATTACTTATTTAGCCTCCTGTTCTAGCGACGCCAAATAATTGATTAAATCTACCGGTCGTAAAGTCGTTTGTTCGACTTTAATTACTAGATCAGGTGTCGTCTTTAATTGCGCCGCCCAATCAAAAATCGTATCTGTACCCTTAAGTACTTGACCAACTTCAGTCGATGGTTGCCCAAAACCAGCCTTGACAACCTGATTCAAAAAAATATTTTGGGTATCATTTTCATCGAAGAAAGTTGCGACAAAAGCATTTGCTGGCTTAGCTAAAATTTCGTTAGGAACGCCAACTTGCTGCAAGGTACCATTATGGATCACGGCCAATCGATCGGCTAGCTTGATTGCCTCCGACATATCATGGGTCACGAAAACAAAAGTTGTTGCCAACTCGCGATGCAACTGAATCACTAAATCCTGAAGTTGTCGTTTAGAAATCGGATCCAATGCACTAAAAGGTTCATCCATCAAGACAATATTTGGTTCTGCTGCTAGCGCTCTTACAATACCAACCCGCTGAGCTTCGCCACCAGACAATTCGCTTGGCATCCTATTCATGAAAAGCGTAGCTCGCAGGCCAACCCGATCTAATAACTCGGCTACTCGCTGGTCACGTTTTTGCCTATCCCACCCCAGCGTTTCCAGCTGGATTGCTGCGTTTTGTGCAACTGTCATATTAGGAAACAACGCACCAGCCTGTAGTACATAACCGATATTTTGCCGTAAATGTCGAATATCAAAGCTTTTAACATCCGCACTATCAATAGTTACATTTCCGATTGTAGGTTCATTCAGGCGATTAATCATCTTAAGCAGGGTCGTTTTACCAGATCCAGAAGGACCAACAAGTACGAACAACTCGCCGCTTTTAATGGTTAAACTTAAATTATTTAAAGCATCATTACTAGCATATCTTTTAGTAACATTTTCTAATTTAATCATATAATCCCTCCTTCGACCTACTAAATATAATGATTAAAAATTACATATGCAACTAAACAAACCGATATTATTGAAAAAAAGTTATTTAAGCCCTATAATTATGTAACAGCAAAAGTTACGGAGATGATTAAATGCGTTTATCAACTAAATTCAGCGATACGATTCATTTACTTGCGTTTTTGCAAGTATATTCAGATATTAAATTAACTAGTGCAGTAATTGCGGCCAGTATCCAAACCTCACCTGTTGTCGTTAGACGTCTGGTTGGTGCTTTAAAGAATGCGGGTTTCATTGACAACGATCCAAAAAACCATAACCCCCGAATTGCCATCGATCCCAAAGATATTACCTTGCTGGATATTTATCTGATCACTGAAGGGCATACCCCACTTTTTGTCATTGATAAAGAAACCAATCCCCTTTGCCGTGTTGGCGGCAATATTCAGCCTGTTTTAACTAATATATACGGTGAAGCTGAGCAAGCTGCATTGACCGTTTTAAATAGTAAAACAATGCAAGATATCATTGATTCATTAATTGTTCACAATAAAGTTAAGCAGGCTAAAGAAAAGTCAGACCTGGCACAAGACGCGTAATTTCAATATATATTTATGGAAATAAATGAGTACATGACAAATTGTTAATTGTAAAATTTCACACTAAAAAAATCCCCGTCAAAGCTTAGGATCGCAATTAGCGAATCCCAAATTTTGGCGGGGATTTTGGCGGGGAACTATCTAAATACCCCGCCAAAACTTAGCTTTATATCTCAACAAAATACCGTTAAATCAACATTCCGGCTTCAATTTTTATATCTAAATTATTCCCACTCAATTGTCGAAGGTGGCTTGCTCGTAACATCGTACACTATGCGATTAACGTGCTTGACCTCATTAACAATTCTAACTGAGATTTCCTGCAAGACATCCCATGGAATTCGGGCAAAATCTGCAGTCATGCCATCAATTGAAGTAACAGCTCTGATACCGACCGTATAGTCGTATGTTCGTCCATCACCCATTACACCAACGCTCCGAATACCTGGTAACACTGTAAAGTATTGCCAAATTTCTTCGTCTAAGCCGGCTTTCTTCATTTCCTCACGTAAGATAGCATCGCTGTCACGCACAATTGTCAGCTTTTCTTCAGTCAACTCACCGATTACTCGGATTCCTAAACCTGGTCCTGGGAATGGTTGGCGCCAAACTAAATCATGAGGCATCCCCAGTTTCTCACCTAACTCACGTGCCTCATCCTTAAACAAAGTCCGGAGTGGTTCAATCAATTCAAAGTGCATATCTTCTGGCAATCCACCAACATTATGATGCGACTTGATTGTTTGTGCAGTATCCGTACCACTTTCAATCACATCAGTGTATAAGGTTCCTTGCGCTAAGAAATCAATTCCTTGCAGTTTTTGTGCTTCGTCGTTAAACACTTGAATAAATTCATTGCCGATAATCTTGCGTTTTTGTTCTGGTTCACTCACACCAGCCAGTTTGTCTAAAAAGCGTTTCTGGGCGTTAACTTGGATAATATTTAATCCAAATTTACCCGACAAGCTATCCATAACTTGCTCAGCCTCGTTTTTACGCAGTAGTCCATGATCAACAAAGATACTGGTCAACTGTGATCCAATTGCTTTGTGCAGTAAGACACCAACCACGCTGGAATCAACCCCACCTGAAAGGCCCAATAAGACCTTCTTATCGCCGACCACTTCACGAATATGTTCAATCTGCATTTCAATAAAGTCATCCATGGTCCAGTTTGATTCGGCTTCACAGACATCAAATGCAAAATGTTTCAAAATTTCAGTACCATACTCGGTGTTTTGTACTTCAGCATGAAACTGAATTCCATAAAACTTACGTTTATCATCGGCCATTGAAGTAATTGGACAGTTTACACTGGTTGCTACCGTCTTAAAACCATCAGGTACTTGACGAACCAAGTCGCCATGACTCATCCAAACATATTGTTTCTTTGGCAATCCTTTAAACATAACAGCAGAATCATCAGTCACTTCAATATCTGCGTGACCATATTCTGAGTTATGCGCATTTTCAACTACCCCACCAGGTAATTTGTAAGCCATTAGTTGCATCCCATAACAAATTCCTAAAATTGGAATACCTAATTCAAAAATCTCAGGGTCCACTGAAAAGGCACCGTCAGCGTACACACTATTAGGGCCACCCGAAAAGATAATTCCCTTAGGGTTGATTTTTTTTATTTCAGCTGCAGTAATTTTATGCGATAGTAACTCAGAATAAACTCCTAAATCACGAATCCGTCGCGTGATCAACTGGTTGTACTGACTACCATAGTCCAACACAATGATCTTATCGAACGAATCCAAGTTAGTGTTTGCCAATGCATGCCACCCTTTCTAGTTTTACTTTAATGCTCCCATTTTACGGGTTTAAAGTCACCTGGTCAATGCTTATTAGAGCTCTTTAATTTACTACTTCCGCAGATAAATTTTATTAATTAAGTGATGTTTCGTTTTATGCAGAATTAAGTCAGCCCGATTGCGTGTTGGCAAAATGAATTCTTCCAGGTTTTTCAAATCAATCTCTTTCCAGATTCGTCGTGCCATATCAAATGCCTCATCACGATCACCAATTGCATAAGGATAATAATAATTGGTTGGGTCTCTGAAGGCAGAATCTAGTAGCAACCCGAAACGTTCTAAAAACCAGTGTTGAATGAGCTCTGGTTGTGCATCCACATAAATTGAAAAATCAAAAAAATCACTGACATACAATCGTTCATTGGTTGGTAGCTGCAACGTATTAATTCCTTCAACAATCAAAATATCAGGTCGTTCAATCCGATGCATTCGATCTGGCACAATATCATAAGTTGCATGTGAATAAACCGGCGATTTAACTACTGCTTCGCCACGTTTAACATCGTTTAAAAACGTTAGTAGTTTTTCCATGTCATAAGATTCTGGAAATCCTTTGCGTTCCAATAAATGACGTTTTTTTAGCTCTGCATTAGAAAATAAAAAGCCATCGGTAGTAATCATTTCTACTCGTTGCTCCGGCATTAATTGATCCAGCAAAAATGACAATAGTCGTGCAGTGGTACTTTTACCAACCGCCACTGGACCTGCAATTCCAATAATAAACGGAATCCGGGGTTCTTTAATCTGCAAAAAGCTCGTTTTTTGTTGCTGCCACTGTTGGTACTCGTTAAACCTTAATTTAAGTAACTGAACTAATGGTAAATAAACAGCTTCAACATCATCTAACGAAATTCGATCATTTAGCCCACGAATTTGATCCAGGTTATCTTCACTAAGTTGCACACGCCCATTAGGGTAAAAGCTATGCCATTTATCACGATCAAACTGATAATAATTCACTCTGTCTTCCATGGTTGAATTCCTGTACATCCTTATGATTAATTTTCTCGTTCATTCTACCATAACTAACTGAAGTAGTCGGTTTATTTTTACTAATTCTGAGATTTCATTTTTTATTGCTGAAACGTGCAAATTACCGCAAAAGTCTAGGGCTAAAGTAAAATAAGCACTGATCCATAGTTCGGATTAATGCCAGCTGTTTCCTTTTTGTATTGCTGAAACGTGCAAATTACCGCAAAAGTCTAGGGCTAAAGCAAAATAAGCACTGATCCATAGTTCGGATCAATGCTTATTTTGCTTTAGCCTACGACTTCTGAACGCGGTAATTTGCACTCTTTTACTTTGCCGTTGGGAATACTAAATCACTTGTATCCATTCCCTTTAATTCTGGTGCGTCCGTTGAATAGTCACTTAGTGTTGATTGACCGTCATTTTTAGCCATAACACTTGTTGGGTTTGTCTTTTGTGCTGCTTTTAAGCGTTTCAAGCTCTTATTTAGATTGTATGAGAAGTCTGTTTTATCGACTTTCTTGAATCCTTTTGGTGTGTAGAATCGCAGTAAGTCACCATTGACAACCTTATCTGACAAGTTAAGTTCTGTTGTCACATATTTTTGTGCCTTCGCAATGACTTTCTTTTGTGCTGCAGTTTGTTTCTTAACTTCCTTACCAGTCTTGGTATTGTACACATGCCCACCGTACTTAGTATACGTAGATGATACAAAGTCACCATTTCTAAAAGCTACTACTTGTTTACGGTTATTCGACAGCAAATCCTGTCCAAATTGAACATATTTACTTGAGTCAATTCCTAGCAAGTTCTCAATCGTTGGTAGAACATCAATTTCACCACCATACGTGTGGTTGATGCCACCTTTCAATCCCTTCATTTGAATCATGAATGGAACCTTCTGGAACATTGCTAAATCATAGTTATTCACACTCTTCTTACCTAAGATCTTAGCAATCGCTGGCTTATGATTATCTGAAATTCCATAATGGTCCCCGTATAACACAACCATACTATTGTCTCGTAAACCACTCTTGTCGAGATAATCATAGAATTCGCCAATCGATTGATCTAAATAGTGTGCTGTTTGAACGTATGGATCAACAGTATTATCACCGGTATTCCAAGCCTTAATCGACTTATTGTCCTTGTCCAGAATATATGGATAGTGATTCGTAACCGTAATTAACTTAGCATAAAATGGCTGCGGTAGTTGCTGCACATAGTTAGCCGCATCTTCCATGAATAACTTATCCTTAATTCCGTACCCCGCATCATAGTTTTTCACCTTCGGAAAGTATGATTTACTGAAGTAATAGTCATAACCAAACGACTTATAAGCATTGTCCCGATTCCAAAAACTTGGAACATCTCCATGAAATGAAGCTGAAGTATAACCACCATTTTGATCTAGAATAGCTGGCGCTGCTTGGAACGTATTTGTTGTCCCATCAGTAACCATTGCAGAGCCTTCAGAAAGGCCAAACAACGAATTTTCCAGCATTAACTCTGCATCAGCTGTCTTACCTTGTCCAACTTGATGGAAAAAGTTATCAAATGCAATCGTATCACTCGAATGGTAAATCTTATTCAAGTTGGGAGTTACTTCTTGTCCATCCCACTTATAATCGATCATAAACTGTTGTAAACTTTCCAAGTGAATGATGAAGACATTTTTTCCCTTGGCCACACCTTTGTATTCAATGTTAGAATCAGCGTGATTTTTCTTTAAAAACTTAAGAACTGGTTTGATATCAGATGTGTTGGCCTTAGCCTTTACCGCATTATTTTGGGTCGTTTTAACTCCATCATATACGGTATATGCTTCTAGTCCCAAATACTTAACGATGTAATTACTATCAAATGTTCTTGTCAATAGACCAGATCTGTTTGATTCAGCCATTCCCAGATTAAAACCAAACAAAACGATTCCAATCACAGAAAAGACACCAGCAAACCGGAGTCTAAAATAGCGTGTATCAATCCGAATCACATGGAACGCCAGTAACAAAATCAATAGGATTACATCTGCGTAAACCAAAAAATCAGATCCACGCAAAATCCCCATCAAGCTCTTACCTAGGTTATTTGAAACTGAGCCAGAGCCCTTCATAATATTAAAACTCAAGAAATCAGAAAATTCGCGGTAATACAAAATGTTAGCAAACAGCCATGTCGACAAAACAGCGTTGATGAAAATCATTAACCAATATGCTAGTCGACCGCGGAAATACAAGGCAATCCCAATTAATAAAATCGCTGCTGGAAAAGGATTAAATGCCAGCAAGAATTGCTGGATGCTCCCTGTTGCCCCGAGCGTAAATTTATTTTGATATGCCCAATATGACTTAATTGCAAATAAAACAACCGTGAGTAGGAAAAAGCCTAGTCGAGTGTTTAGACCGCCTCTTACCTTCTGCAGCACAGTTTTCATAATCTTTCCTCCATCTAAAAATATCGCCACGTTCAATCATACCGTTTTTACGGTAGATAACAATTTAATCTCGTAATATTTCCCAAATGTTTAGAATTTCGTCACAAATTAAATTACAACGGTTAATTCAGAATCAAGTATAACCTAATTTGTTCCCGACCGGGATATCAACTTGCCATTTTATAGCTTTAATTGAAAAAAATATAAAGTTTTTTTGGAATTTATTATTATAACCAATTCTAAAACGTCAAGCCCACCGTCTAATGCCCCACAAGCTTACTTATCGTTCGATATTCGTTTCAAGTTAATTGATCATAAGCTCAAATCATAAAAGTTGTCTCTAAGCCTATTGCAAAGGGTTTCATAAGATGTTTTAATTAGATCGCACACAATAATATTTTGTAAAGGAGCGTGTAGGTTTATGAAAAACCAGGGACAAGGCGAACACACTTATCGTCGCTTGACGAAAGTATTGTTAGTTACCTTGGCAGCTGTATTTTCGATCTTAATTGCTGGTGGATTTCTCATTTTTAAGAATGAAGCACCACGACCACAAAAAATGGTGGATCCGGCAGGAACAACGATCATCAGTCATTCAGATATGTTGAGTGGCCAAGCTGTGTATGAAAAATATGGGTTAACAGATTATGGGACTCTTTTGGGGAACGGATCTTATTTGGGGCCAGATTATACCGCAGAAAGTTTACACATTTACTTGCGCGGAATGGATCACTATTATGCAAATACATTATATGGTAAGAGCTATAATTCAATTAGTGACTTCCGCCAAGATGCAATTAAAGCGAAAGTTAAAAAAGAAATTCGGGTGAATCGCTACGATAAAGCGACTGACACTCTAAAATTAACTAACGCTCAGGTAGCTGGAGTTAAGTATTTACAAAAGTATTATCGTCATGAATTCGTCAACAATCCACGACAAGCCGGCTTACCAGAAAACATGATTAATCAAAAAACAACTGATGAATTCATGTCTAATGGTAATAAGGTCGATCAACTCACGTCCTACTTTTTCTGGACAGCATGGGTTTCATCAACCAACCGTCCTAATCGTGAATTTACGTACACAAATAACTGGCCCTATGACTTAGACGCTGGTAACGTAATGCCTGCTGAAGCGATGGTTTGGACCGCAATTAGTGTTGCTGTGCTCGTTGCTGGTGTTGGTGTCATTATTTGGTACCAACGTCGTTATCACTTTGATATGGACGCTGCTTACTCAGAAGGTAATATGCCGGTGATTAACGCGGACGCACCAATTACAACTAGCCAGCGTAAATCAGCTAAGTATTTCATGATCGTGATGTTGATGTTCTTGGTGCAAGTTTTACTGGGAGCATTAATGGCGCATTATTATTCAGAAAATACGTTCTTTGGTCTTGATCTGCAAAATATTTGGCCATTCAACCTGGCTAAATCATGGCATTTGCAATTGGCAATTTTCTGGATTGCAACTTCTTGGCTTGGTGCTGGGGTGTACCTCACACCACGAGTGTTAGGCCGTGAGCCAAAACATCAAGGTGTACTAGTCGATATCTTATTCTGGGCATTAATCGTTGTGGTCGGCGGTTCCATGCTAGGCGAGTGGGGAGCCATTCTTAACTGGAAGTTCTTTAACAACAAATGGTGGCTCTTTGGTCACTTCGGTTGGGAATATATTGAACTTGGTAAGTTCTGGCAGATTCTGCTCATCATCGGAATGCTGCTATGGGTAGTCATCTTAATGCGTGGCTTCATTCCTAAGATGCGTAAGAAACTAGACGGCTACGACCGTACTCGTTTGATTACTTTATTGTTCATGGGTTCAATTGCGATCCCTGCATTCTACCTTGCTACTTTATTTATTTTGCCACATTCACACGTTACATTTGCTGATTACTGGCGTTGGTGGATTGTTCATCTTTGGGTAGAAGGTATCTTCGAATCATTCGCTGTAATCTTAATTGGATACTTAATGGTTGATATGAAATTAACTACGATTAAATCAACCATCCGTGCTCTCTACTTCCAGTTGATCCTATTACTTGGATCAGGAGTTGTCGGAATGGGACACCATTACTTCTGGGAAGGTGACCACTCCATTTGGTTGGCCTTAGGTGCTTGTTTCTCAGCACTAGAAGTTATTCCACTTTGCCTTTTGATTTGGGAAGCTTGGACACATTACCGAGTTGTTCGCGACTCAGGGATTGAATTTCCGTACAAACCAACCTTTGTTTTCTTAGCTTGGACTGGAATTTGGAATGCAATTGGTGCCGGTGCCCTCGGATTCTTGATTAACGCACCTGCAATTAATTACTTTGAACATGGTACTCAATGGACATCTGCTCATGCGCACACATCAATGGCCGGAGTTTACGGTATGCTTTCCCTTGCCATTATGTTGTTCGTTCTACGTAATGTTTCAAAGAAAGAAATTTGGACCCCTAAACTTCACAAGATGATCAGTTGGTCTGCATGGCTAATGAACATTGGTTTAGCTGGTATGACGATTATTGCACTACTACCAATCGGTTATTTACAGTTGGCAGATGCATTAAAACACGGTTACTGGCATGCGCGTTTGCTTAGTTTTTATCGTGATTCTCCAGTTGTTGAAATGCTTTGGGCACGAATTGTGCCAGATAGCATCTTCATCATTGGAGTGGTCATTATGCTATTCGTTGTTGCTAAGATCTTCTTCAATTTGAAGCCGGCAACGGCCGATCATGAAGACGTGCAAGAATAATTAAGATCTCTAAATCTTAAATCTGTTCCATAGAAATAGAGTCGCAATCATAATTTGATTACGACTCTATTTTTTATATTACCTTCTCCATTAATCCTAAGAAAATGGTAAGAATTAATAAATCGGCAGATCCTCCCAAGCTCAAATTATCTTTTGTAAAAACTTCATCCAGCTGATATAAAAATTGCAGTCCTTGATCTGTGCAACTACCACCTAGTTCAAAGTATCGTTCAACTTGGCGATGTGTCCAGTCTAGTATATCAACTGTACCTGCTCGTTTAATTAGATTTGAGTCGTCCGAGTAACTAACAATTGTCATTAAAGTATCTAACAACCGTTGATTAACTGTGCCCTTACTGGCTTTTAGATAAGGTAACGCATGATTAAAAACAATTGGAAATCCAGCCTGAGCCTCGCCACGAATACCAGTTTTTCCATACTTCAAAAACTGTTGTTCGCCCGCCGTTAAATTCATTGAATTTTTTTGTTTTATTTTATCAAAGTCATGATCAATCAGATCGTTGAGCATCGCCTTTATAATCACGACTAAATCATTATTAAAATTTGCCTGCACTTCACCTTTAGTGCGATTTAGAAGATACCCAGTCGCAGCTGTGAAAACACCAAGCGAAAACACTGCCCCTTTATGCGTATTTACACCCTTTGTAACTGCAAACATATCTTTTTCTGCTTGAATTCCCAGAGGACGGATGGTCTCGAATAGCTGTGTTAAATCATTATTACCGAACACTAATCCAGCTTGCACACATTGATTAAAATAGCTTTGTAAACTAACCGAACTATCAATGAAAGTAAAGACAGTCATATCCGAATGTGAGCCATGGCCATGTGGGTCAACCAACCCAGGCTTAGGGGTAACTGAAACTTCATACAAAAGTGCTTTCAAGGCATTTTCAGTAATTTCATTTGCAAGCTTAAGCTTATTTTTGCGCATCATCACTAAATATCTCCATCTATGTTTTCAGCATACAAGCACGATATTTTTGCCTGTAATTCAGCAACACTATGCCGTCTTGATCGAGCACATTCTTTAGCGGGCCGGCCACAAATTAAGCACTTCCTAGGTTCCATATCGAAATTACTACGCGACAAATGACCACTTTGATGACTCATAACATCAATATCAAAAAGCCTTCCCAAAGTCGCGTAGTTCTCAAACTCAATTGCCAACTGTTTAATAGTTCGCGCATTTTCATCAACAATTAAAAATGCTTCATTACCAGTATTAATGTTCCAATTAATTTCATCAATAATTTTAGGAATCGTCTGTTTAAAGTCCTTATATACTAAGGCAAACAATTTTTCTAAATATTGATTATTTTTAATTGGACCTGGAATATTCAATTTAACTGCTACGACTGTATATTCCAAGTATTGGCTCATTAATTGTTGCTGTAATGCCACTCGTTTATCTTTGTTATTAATAACATCCTCTATAAACTGTGGCTCACCGACTGTAAAAATACTATCTATCATCTATTTACCCTCTGAACTGATTAATATTCAATAATACTAAACCAAATTTACACGCTGCACCACAAGAAAAAGACGAATTACTATTTAATCACTAACTAGCAATTAAATCATCAATTCGTCTTTTTTTGCATTTAGTCTTTAACCTGTTTAATGGAATCAATAATAGTACCATCACGGTACTCAACTAATGCCACTGTTCGATCAGTGTATTCAATTGGTTTGGGTGTCCCTACAATTTCGCTAGCTCTTTTTTGTAAATCTGCAATTGTAAAGACTGGCACTCCTGGAACTTTCTTCATAGCTTCAATTAAGTCTGCACGTTTTGGATTGATTGCAATTCCTACTTCCGTGACCAACACATCGATTGAATCACCAGGAGTAACCACTGTCGTTACTTCAGGAACAATTGTTGCAATTCGTCCACGTACAAGAGGTGCTGAAATAATTGTTAATTTTCCAGTAGCGGCATCTTGGTGTCCACCGATTGCGCCACGAATAACTCCATCTGATCCCGTCATAACATTGACGTTGAATTTGGTATCAATTTCAAGAGCACTCAAGATCACAACATCTAATTGGTCCACCATTGCACCTTTATTGTAAGGATCTGCATACCAAGAGGCATCTATTTCCTGTTGATTCCTAGAAGTATGCATTGATTCAGCAGCACCTTTATCAAAATCTTGCACGTCCATCACTTTATCAACCAATCCCTCTTCCAAGAGATCAATTGTTGGCTTTGTAATCCCACCTAAGGCAAATGAAGCACGAATATTACTATTCTTCATACTCTCACGAAGATATCTTGTAACAGCCAAAGCAGCTCCACCAGACCCTGTTTGAAACGAAAATCCATCTTTAAAATATGGGGAATGTGTGATAACCTCATTAACCATTGCCGCAATTTTCAGTTCCTTTGGGTCCTTTGTAAATCTTGTTGCACCTGAGCCAATCTTTTCTGGATCACCAACCTTGTCAATTTGAACAACATAATCAACCTGAGTTTGATTAATTGACGCTGGTGTATTTGGATATGGGACCAAATTATCTGTCAGTAAAACAACTTTATTAGCGTACTGTGCATCCATCAAAGCATATCCTAATGAGCCAAATACAGCCTTTCCATCCATTCCATTAGCATTCCCCAGTCTATCTGAGTTAGGAACTCCTAAAAATGCGACATCTATTTTAATATCACCCTGTTCAATTGCTCGTGCTCGATTTCCATGAGATCTAAAAATAACTGGATTCGCTAATGCACCATGTGAAACCGCATCCCCTAAACTTCCACGCATACCAGACGATGTAATATTAGTCACTGTTCCGGCCTTAATTGCCTTCACAACCATATTATTCATCACATTTGTAAGTGAAGAAGGTGCCAAAGTTAGATCTTTAATTCCTTGATCCATAATTTCTTGCATAACTAGATTAAAAACAAAATCGCCTTCACGAAAATGATGGTGAAAAGAAATGGTCATCCCATCTTTAACATTGTTCGCAACAATCTCTTTAATTGAATTCGAAACCTTGTTATCGCCAGTAGAGATAGCTACTTTATGTGTTGCTCGTGATACCTCTTTATTTTCAATTTGAGTTGATTTATACGGTTGATAACCTAACTTATTCATCAAATCATCTGGTAAACTACGCTTTACATTATTATCCAAGTAAAACACCATCCTCATCTACTAACCCGGAAGCTTTTGCCAATTTCATTACGCGTTGTGCCCTCAAAGCAACAGGGCGATCGACCATTTGACCATTCATCGAAATTACCCCTGACCCTTTAATTCGAGCGTCTTCAATCGCAGCTAATACACTTTTGGCGTGTAAAATTTCTTTTCTAGTTGGTGCGTAAACCTCATTAACCATTGGTATCTGGCGTGGATTAACCAATGACTTACCATCAAATCCTAATTGATGAACAAAATTAGTTTCTCGCATAAACCCTTCAACATCATCAACATTTGAAAAGACAGTATCAAATGCAGCGATTTCAGCTGATCGAGCAGCATTTAAGATCATGTTTCTAGCAAATTCTAGCTCTTTACCATCTGCATAACGGTGAGTTTTTAAATCTGTAGTGTAGTCTTCAGCTGATAATGCAATTCCAATCATCCTATCAGAAGCATTAGCAATTTCAACAGCATTCAATACACCTTTAGCAGACTCGATTGCTGCCATCATGTGAGTTGTTCCCACAGGAATACCAAAATTATTTTCCACTTCAATAATTTTATTCTCTAATTGTTCAAGCATGCTAGCAGATTCTGTCTTTGGCAACCTAATAACTTCAATTCCAGCTTTAACCATTGCAGTAACATCGTTTTCCCAGAACGGCGTATCAAGACCGTTAATTCTAACAACAAGCTCAGCATCTCCATAGTTTTGGGTAGTTAGTGCCTCATACACCAAAATTCTGGCAGCATCTTTTTCAGCCAGTGAAACAGCATCTTCAAGATCAAACATAATTGAGTCAGCACCATAGATTCCTGCATCCTTTAACATCGCAGGATTATTTCCTGGCACAAACATCATTGTTCTTCTTAAACGTTCTTCAGTATTTTCGGCCATTTTTACAGCACCTCCCAAGATGGTTTATCAGCAATTCCCAGTGCTCGATTAGCAGCGGTTAAAGTACGGGCCCTAATAACACAGTTTAAAGCGCCTTTATCTACTGCCTTAACCTTTGCACTTTCGATATTGCTTGCTGCTAGTGTTTGTTTAATAACACTTTCAATTTCATCGCCGAATTCTTTTTTTACATCAGATTCAAGCTCAATCGTTATCTTTCCGTCACCTTTGCTAATCATAATTTGAATATCTGAAGACTCCAAAGTACCAGCTAATGCTGTGTTTTCAATTTCCATTAATATTCATTCCTCTCTCAATTCTATTTTGTAACCTACCTAAATTCGACTTGATAAAATCATACGTACTGTCAGGGACTAATTTCTCAATACTATCAATTTTGTTGTTTTTGATTGCTTTTCTGACTTCTGTCGCTGTTACATATCTGCCATCGTTCTTTTTTCGCTCAACAATATGAACGTTAATATCAGGTTCTAAAGTTTCTTGTACCACACGATTATAGATGCCGGTTGTTTTTGAAAATGGCTCGCTTCCTAAAAAACGTGAAGATATTCCTAGTGCCTTTGCAATTCTTTCTTTAAAAATTTGAGCATCCAATTCTGATTGATATTCAATTGTATTTTCGTTAGACTTCAAGAAATATGCTGGAAATGTTGCAGCGCTGATAATATAATCACCACCGGCAACTATGATCACGCGAGATGACAGATCAGATAATCCCTTCTTAACCAGGTCATATCGTTCCTGAGAATTAAATAACGAATAATCAGCACTAACCACAAATACATAAACAAAATCATTTTGCAGCAATGCTTGCTCTACTAAATATCGATGACCTTGAGTAAACGGATTAGCATTCATGACAATTCCAGCAATCTTGGGATTCCCCTCGATACGTGGCAAACTTTGCAAATAGCTCTCAATTGTTTGATCGCCGTTTTCCAATAACACAATAAAATCAGTCTGTGCAACTTTCTTAAACCCAACAAATTCAAAGCTTGCCATATGTTCAGGATTAGTAAAAACAAAAACATGGAAAATCCCTCGTTGCGCTAATCGGCTAACCAAGGTACTCACAATTGAATTAAACAAGCCAGTATATGATTCATCATCACTAACTGCAATGTATTTCAAAATATTACCAGAGGACGAACCAGTAGCGATTAATCGATCACTATCATCAAAAATTCCAATCGTACTATCAATTACCCTAGTCTCGGAACTATCAAAGTTGATTATTCCTCTGTTTTCCATAAACAAAGTCCATTGCCTAAAAATAGTTGGTTCCGCAAGATTTAAATCCACAACTTCGTTATTCATAGTTTCACCGTTCTTAGTTGATTTTTCGCTTTTGCATTTCTCTAATAACAAATTTTTGAGATGACTCTAAGTGTTGCTTCGTAATTCGTTCCAATGAACTTCTGTCCTTTAGGCGCATGCTATCATAAATTATACGATGTTCTAGCAAAGCCTTGTCTCGTCTCTCACGCGATCTTATTGAGATATCTCTGAAATAAATTAAGTATTCACGTAATTTATAACTAATTGATTTCAACCTTGGCATATCAGCTTTAGTATAAATAAATTCATTAAACTCAGAAATTCTTTTGATTACATTATCAACATCATCAATTTCATTCAATCGTTCAGTTTCAATCAATAATTGATTTAGTTTATCAAAGTCTTCATCTGTCATTTTATTCATAGCCGTAGCAGATGCCAATACATCCAGTGGAATACGAATAGCATAAATTTCATATGCATCTTTAATACTAATACCCCGAATAACAACACCTTTTCCTTGAATATGACTAACTAAGCCATCATTTTCAAGTTGCTTAAGAGCATATCTTATTGGTGTTCTACTAATATTCATTCGTCGAGAAACTTCTTTTTCGTTAATTCTCACTCCTGTTCCAACTTCGCCAAGAATAATTGTTTTTTGCATAGCCTCATACAATAGTTCTTTAATTGGCCTGTTGTCAGACAGGTCCAGACTTTTTTCCGTTTCTCTAATAAAATCATCCATTAGTAAAACTCCCAACGTTTTAAAATATTATTATAAACTATTGAGGAACATGGATTGGCATGTGTCCCAGTGCAAGAACAGTGACTACAAAAATCACAAAAACAACAGCTGCATACTTAAACGTTGCTCTTTGCCATTCCCCCATGTCTAATCCAGTCAAACGAAGTAGAAGATAAATGAACGCAACTAATGGACTAAGCAAATGGAAAGCTTGTCCCATCAATGATGCTAATGCCATCTGCATATCTGTAAATCCATATTGTAAACCAGTTTCTCTTAGAACTGGTACAACCCCAAAATAAAAACCATCATTAGAAAGGAAGAATGTTCCTGGGGCCGAAATAGCAGTGATTATTAAGCCCCAATATCCAGACCATGAATGCGGAATAACTGTCGTTAAGCTTTTTGCTAAACCAGTTGCCATACCAGTACCTTGAAATAGTCCCATGAAAACACCAGCCGCAAAAACTAAAATAACAACTTGCACAGCGGCTCCACCGTTAGCACCAATTCTAGCAGATTGATCTTTTAAATTTGGATAGTTAACCAGTAAAGCAACAACTGTTCCAAGTAAGAACAATAACAATGGTGGCAATCCCAGATCAATAAATGAGTCTACAACTAAAAGTGTAATTAATAATAAAGTCATAATACCATTAAATGCAAATAGTTTAGGCCGTCTCATTGCAGCTTTCTCAGGATCATCATCTTTGATCATCGCGTCAATTTCAATATCGGTCATTTCAGTGACACCTAATCGAGCTCGCTCTTTTTTCCCCATTCCTCGTGCAACAAGGAAAATAACATACGCTAATGAAAGAATCATTCCCGGTAATAAATACGTCAAAATGTTAGCACCAACATGGAACACGGCCATTGCTCTAGCTGTTGGTCCACCCCAAGGAAGCAAATTCATAATCGTATTTTGCAAAATTAACAGGACTGCTAAGTTCATTAATTTCATTCCTAGCTTTTGATAAATTGGTAGAAACGCAGAAACCACAATTAAAGTAGTAGTGGTTCCATCCCCATTCATCGAAACTGCGGCAGAGACTATTGCTGTAGCCATCAAAATCTTCATTGGATCACCTTTAGCAATATGAATCATCTTTTTGGTGATCGGATCAAATAGTCCTGCATCTAACATAATTGAGAAATACAAAATCGCAAATAAAAGCATTATTCCAGTTTCAGACGTGGTACTAATCCCGTCTAAAACCCATTTCCCTAATGTACCCTTGTTAGCAATTCCAAGGGCCATCGCGAGAATTGCGAATAAAGTTGGCACGATAACCAGTGCACTTAATGGCGACATCCACTTCTTCATGATTAAAATCATAAAAATTATAACCATTAAGTAGGCAAATATTGTTATTAGCATTTGGCATAATTCCCTTCAAAAAATAATTTTTTGGTTTTAAAAAACAAATATTGTGATTGTTTGATCATAAAGTGAGAAAATTGCAGGTTGAATTTTAAAACCAGAACAATTGTATACCATATTAATCTTCTGTAACCCCAATATCATTGGAAAGAACATTATAAAAACACTTTCCATATTTTTTTAATTGCTAGAACATAAAATGTTACACAAATAACAATAACAGAAGTTATCATCACTGAATACGCTTACATTTAACGAAAGTTATCTTATATTTTAAAAAGAACACATTTAAAACACCTAAAAAACGTTTATTAGGAAGAATTTGCATATAATTGAATATATAAAGTGAGAATATTTTTTTGATAGGAGAGTGATGATATGGGCTTTTTTAGTAGATTATTTGGTAAAGACAATGTCAATGAAGTAGTAAATTCAACGACATCGTCTAACGATTCACAAATAGTCAACTCCGATAAATGGCTGAATTTAGATAAATTTATTCAGTTGCAGAATCAACGTGACAATAGAATCGTTTCCATCCTTAGTACTGCCATCGCCGCAGGTGACAATAAAAAAAGTGAGTTTAGCATCAAAAACATCAAAGTGTTGAATCCTGAATTTAAGCTTGTTTCTTTGCTTGCTACTAGTATTGCAACAGGTGACAACCCTTCAAGTTCATTTGTCATTAAATCAATAAAAAAGAAAATAGATTAGGAGAACATCATGTTACGAAAATTTAAAATTACTGTCGACGGAACTGAATATTTAGTTGAAATGGAGGAAATTGGAGGTGCTCCTGTTGCCCCAGTGATCCAACAAGCAGCACCCGTAGCGACAAGCTCTCAGCCAGAGCCTGCTTCCAAAACTACACAACAACCCGCTCCAGCAGCTCAACCTACAACCGGTGCTGGCGATCCAATTGCTGCTCCTATGCCTGGTTCCATCTTAAAAGTGTTGGTTAAGGTTGGTGATGAGGTGCAAGAAAACCAACCTCTTCTTATTCTAGAAGCAATGAAAATGGAAAACGAAGTAGTTTCCAACCACGCTGGTAAGGTAACTTCCATCAGTGTAAATGTTGGTGAAACTGTCAATGCTGGAGACGCTCTAATCACTATTCAATAGAAAAGTTGAGGAAATTATATTTTGGAAACATTACTTCAAGGAATTACTTCAATAACTTGGCAACAAGTAGTCATGATGCTAATCGGCTGTTTGTTGATGTACTTAGGAATTAAAAAAGAGTATGAACCTACGCTTCTTGTACCAATGGGATTAGGTGCCATACTGGTTAACTTCCCTGGAACAGGTGTATTAACTCAAATGGTTAATGGTCATCAATCTGAGGGTGTATTGGATATATTGTTCAATGCTGGTATCACAACCGAGCTGTTCCCGTTGTTAATTTTCATAGGAATTGGAGCAATGATTGATTTTGGTCCTTTATTACAAAATCCATTCATGCTTATGTTTGGCGCGGCTGCCCAATTTGGTATCTTCTTCACTGTAGTTGTTGCCGTATTATTTGGATTTGACATTAAAGAGGCAGCTTCAATTGGTATCATCGGTGCGGCTGATGGACCAACATCAATTTTTGTTTCAGGGCAACTTGCGGCTAATCTATTAGGACCAATTACAGTTGCAGCTTACTCTTACATGGCATTGGTTCCAATAATTCAACCAGCTGCCATCAAAGCAGTTACTACAAAAAAAGAACGACAAATTAGAATGACTTACAAAGCGGAAGATGTTTCTAAAACTGTTAGGATCGTTTTTCCAATTGCAATTACTGTAGTTGCAGGCTTTATTGCCCCTATTTCTCTACCACTAGTTGGATTCTTAATGTTTGGTAATCTATTGAGAGAATGTGGTGTCTTAGATCGGCTATCCTCTTCTGCTCAGAATGAACTAGTTAATATAGTTTCTATTCTTCTAGGTTTGACTATCTCTGTTAAATTAGTTGCTAGTCAGTTTTTAAATGTTCAAACATTAATGATCATTGCATTTGGCTTAGTTGCTTTCGTCATGGACTCAATTGGTGGTGTTCTCTTTGCCAAATTATTGAATTTATTCCGAAAGAAAAAGATCAATCCAATGATTGGTGCGGCTGGAATTTCAGCTTTTCCAATGTCGAGTCGTGTAATTCAAAGAATGGCAACTGATGAGGATCCACAAAACTTTGTTCTAATGTATGCTGTTGGTGCAAACGTTTCTGGCCAAATTGCTTCCGTAGTTGCCGGTGGACTACTGTTATCATTCTTTAGTTAGAGAATAGGAGAAAAACTATGTTATTAGCAACAAGTGACCTAGCACTAGCTGGGGAATTAATGATATTTGGAATGGTCGGAATCTTTTTAGTACTATTTCTTCTTTACATTATCTCTCAAATTTTGATTAAAATTTTTCCTGCCAATAAAAAATAAAGGACTGAATAAATAATGAAAAATATTCGGTTTATGGAAACCGTTTTACGAGACGGGCAACAAAGTCAGATTGCCACTCGAATGCCTATTAGTGATATGCTCCCAATTTTAGAAACAATGGATAACGCAGGCTATCACGCTCTTGAAGTTTGGGGTGGTGCTACTTTTGATTCAGCCATCCGATTTTTAAATGAGGATCCTTGGGAGCGGCTGCGAACAATCCGAAAACATGTTAAAAATACTAAATTGCAAATGCTTCTACGTGGTCAAAATATTTTAGGTTATAAACATTATGCTGATGATGTGGTTGAAGAATTTGTCCACAAATCAGTTGAAAATGGTATTGATGTCATTAGAATTTTTGATGCTCTTAATGACACCAGAAATTTGGAAACCGCAATCAAGGCGACCAAAGACGCCGGTGGTGAAGCACAAGCTGCTATTTCTTATACTACAAGTGACTTTCACAGTATTCCATACTTTGTTGAATTAGCTCAGGAGCTTGAAAAGATTGGTGCAGATTCAATTGCAATTAAAGATATGGCCGGAGTTTTAACTCCTAATGATGCTTACAAATTAGTTAGCGAGATTAAGGATAAAACCAACCTGCCTCTCGAAGTTCACACACATGCAACCAGTGGCATCTCTGAAATGACATATCTTAAATCAGTTGAAGCTGGTGCCGATATAATTGACACTGCGATCTCATCATTTTCGGGTGGTACAAGCCAGCCAAGTACTGAATCCATGGCAATTGCATTGTCGGATTTAGGCTATGATACGAATTTAGATATTCCTAAGCTTTCAAAAATCGCTGAACACTTCAATCCCGTCAGAGATCGCTTTCGAAAAGAGGGGTTACTAAATCCTAAAGTTAAGGATACAGAGCCTCGAACTTTATTGTATAAAGTTCCTGGTGGAATGCTTTCCAATCTGTTGAATCAATTAAAAGAACAAGGCTTAGAAGACCGATATCAAGAAGTACTAGAAGAAGTCCCTAATGTTAGAGCGGACTTAGGCTATCCGCCTTTAGTAACGCCGTTGTCTCAAATGGTTGGAACTCAATCTGTAATGAACGTAATTAGTGGTGAGCGCTATAAACTTGTTCCAAAAGAAATTAAAGATTATGTCAAAGGTTATTATGGTAGACCACCAGTTAAAATTTCTGAAGACATTCGCGAAAAGATTATTGGCGATGACAAGGATGTTATTACGGTACGCCCAGCTGATTTGATTAAGCCTCAAATGGAACAATTTAGAAAGGAAATCGGAAAATATGCTCATTCCACTGAAGATGTGCTAACGTATGCCCTTTTCCCTGAGCAAGCAAAAGAATTCTTAGGTCGTAGAGAAGATCCATTCTATGATGTTCCTGTCCAAACGGTTAATGTATCAATCGATGTTAACTAAAAAAGCACTCAATTGAGTGCTTTTTTAGTTAACATTTGTACAGGCTTCCAGCAATAATTCAACCACATTGGTCTATTGTGTTCCATCACTCTGATTGGTCAAATATACCTTGGCATTTTGTGCAAAAAGCTCTGACACTACTTGACGACACGCACCACATGGCTGAATTTAAAGTATGGTATTATATGCTCTAACTAACATCCTCGTTGCTACTTTAAACAACTCACTTTGTCTCCTGCCTTATGAGGTAAAACTAACCCAATCCAATAGTGAAGCTAATCTTATCTGTCAGCTCAACCACCTAGTAACATGTTGACCACATCCATTTCATTGATAGTATCTTGACTAACAACACCAATGTCTTCAGCTTTAATATCAAAATAACAATTAACCTGTGTTATAATTTATCGCTAAAACGTGAAAATGACCGCAAAAGTCTAGGTCAAACACTAAAACAACCAACACGATTAAAATTCCAATCGCATTGGTTGTTTTAGTGTTTGACTACGACTTTTAAGCGCGGTCATTTTCACTCTATTTTTTTATATTCATTTTTTGGCACCTGATCTAGCAATGGTGTTATTGTTTTAATTCCAATAATCGTTAATGCGTGCATTGCTCGTGAACAGACGGTATATAACAACTGACGTTCATCTTCGTGGGCATACTTTTGTTGATTAGCATCCCAAACCACAACTGCATCGAATTCCAATCCTTTGGCTAGAAATGACGGAACAATAATTGTGCCTGAGACTAGTCGTTGATTTTCCGTTCTAATCAGCGTCGTTTTAATACCTCGTTGTTGCAATTCTTCATACAACGCTTCACTATCAGCTAAAGTTTTACCAATAATTGCCGTTGTGTCATGTTCACTTTCATATTGTTCTAACGTTGCTACTAACGTATCCACCGCTGCCTGGTTATTCTCACTAATAACAACTTGTGGCAATTCTCCCGTCCGTTCAAATGGTTCAATCGCCTCACCATTTGTCAGCAAATGCTTTGTAAAGTCTGTAATCTGTTTTGTTGAACGATATGATTTGGTCAATTGCACCACTTGCGTTTTATCTGGTTCAAACATTGTACTCAATTGATTCAACAATGTTTTGCTGTTTTCTTTAGTAAAAATAGCCTGATTTAAATCACCAAGCAGCGTGAATTTAGCTTTAGGAAAGCTAAACTGCAAGTATGCCAATTGATAAGCATCATAGTCTTGCACTTCATCCACAAATACATACCGCATATCTCGCTCACCTTTTTTACCAGTGATCAAGTCATACAAATATAAATACACCGTGACATCATTAGCGTCTAATTGTCGATTTTTTAGTTTGGCGTAGGTATCATCAGTTTGTTGATCCCACTGTTCTTTAGTCAAGTTGTAATCGCTTAATTTAACGAAATGAGGCGCCATCTTCATAAAGTGAATAAACTGAGCATTAATATTTAGCCATCGATTATGATCGATCGCCTTTTTAATAGGTCTAAAGGCTTGAATAACAATCTGACGTGCTAAAAATTTAAATTCCTTGTCAGCAGATTCAAACTCACGTGGCTGATCACCAAACAAATCATCAAGTTCTTGTTTATTAAGAGACTGGACCTGTTGTTCAACCCATTTAGCCCGAATTTCTGTACTAACACGCCGATTGAGCATTTTAACTAATTCTTGTTTCGTAGCATCCAGTCGGTTACCTAGATGATAGTTAGCATTGAAAGAATAGTAAATTTCTTCAATTTTTTTGCGGTCAAAAAAGACCTTGCCATTAAACATTAAGTTTCTAAACCGCATATCTTCTTTTTCTAGATGGCGACTGTAACGCTTGGTCGCATGGAAAAATTCCAAGCTAGTTTTTAATTTAGTAATCTGTTTGGTTGCCGGATCTTCCTGTGATTCAAACCGTTCCTGGAGTGATTGCACTGTAATACTTGGTAACCGCCGCTTAGCATACTGGAAGTAGGTCATCTGAACCATATTTTGTTCACCTAGTTCCGGTAAAACCTGATTGATATAATCATTGAATAACTGGTTTGGTGAAAACAAGATTACTTGTCCAGCATTCAAATTACCTCGGTACCGATACAATAACCACGCCACTCGTTGCAAAACAGCAGCCGTCTTACCAGAACCTGCAGCTCCTTGAACAAACAATAAATCTGAAGTTGTATTTCGAATAATTTTATTTTGAGCCTGTTGAATGGTAGCCACGATACTTTTCATTTTTGTATCAGAATGGGTGCCCAACGCCTCTAACAGCATTTGGTCACCAACCGTTTCATCAGTATCAAAAATAGTAACGATCACGCCATCTTTAATTTGAAATTGACGTTTTAATTTAACGTTTACTTCTTGTGTTCCATCTGGGGTCTGATAACTAATCTCACCTAAGCCACCATCATAATAAACACTCGAAATTGGTGCACGCCAATCATAGACTAAAAAGTGGTCCGGCCGATCTGTAAATGAAGCTAACCCAATATAAATAGTCTCAGCCGTTTTTTCGCCTTCCTCATGAAAATCAATTCGGGCAAAATAAGGTGTCCGTTCAAGCCGTTGTAATGTCTGCAACTGTCGGTTAGCATGTTGCCAACTATTTTCTCGTTCTGACAACATTTGTTGCTGCTGACGAACTGACATTGCTGTGTCCATCAACCCTGAATAAGAGTCACTATTAACGTGAATATCTCCAAATTGTTGATTAATGTTTTTGACTTCTTTTTGTGCCGAATCAGCATTCCCCTGTGCCTTTTTTTCGGCTGTGCGAACTTTGTCAATCACTTCGTTTAAATGTTGTTGTTCATATTCTCGAATTGAATCTGCCAAATGTCTGCCTCCGTCATATTAATTGTACAATTATAGCATGTTCTAGATATCACTCCAAATATATTCCAATCTAATTTTGAAGATTTTACCAAAATTGACTTAATAAAAGTTAAAAGTTATTCAAATAACTAGTCTTTTAGTGGGAAAGAACCTAAAATGAAAATAGTACAGAGAATGGAGGTCGCCCATGGATCAAATAATTTATGCATTAACTCATATTCAAGACTTGATCTTACCACTACTAAATTGGCTTGGTCCTTGGAGCTATGTCGTTTTATTTGTTTTGATCTTCATGGAAACTGGTTTAGTTGTTTTTCCTTGGCTACCTGGTGAATCGCTTGTGTTTGTTACCAGTGCCCTCGCAGCAGTGACCGGATCACAGCTAAATATTTTTACATTGATTTTTGTCTTCTTCTCGGCGGCCTTTATCGGTGATACGGTTAACTTTCATATTGGTAACTTCCTATTAAGATGGCCTTTTTTTAAAAAACATTTTGCGGGCCACAACTTACGTCGCGCCGAAATATTTTTTCAACGCCACGGCATCAAGGCAGTTGTCTTTGGCCGTTTTGTCCCGTTAGTACGGACCTTTGTTCCACTGGTAGCAGGAACGTCCAAGTTTAAACAGACTAAGTTCATGTTAGCTAACTTTATTGGGGTAACATTATGGGTCACCGTAGGTAGTATTCTTGGTTACTTTTTTGGCACAATTCCCTTTGTACAGACGAACTTATCGCTGATCATTCTTGGGATTGCATTAATCGCCGTCGCACCTGCATCAATTATTTGGCTAATTAAGGTCATTCGCCGCCACATCATTGCCAGAAACATGCTCTAACATCAACCTAAATATTTAACTAATCGCTGTCAGTTTTGTTATACTGGTGGCGATTATTTTTTTATTTTTTAAAGCTATACTTTTTAGATCATATCTTTTATATTAGACGTGTTCACTAGGCCAGATGCTTAGAGCTAAGCCTACAGCATCTTAACGGCCAAGTTCACACTTTTTTATAAACCAAAGGAAGTTAACCAACATGACTCAACTATCACTCGTTATCGTTTTATTTGCTGCTTTGCTAATTCCGCTCGTAATGGCCAAATTCAAATTAACCGCCTTACCAACTGCCGTGATTGAAATTATTACCGGTATTATTTTGGGACAAAGTGGTTTGCATCTTGTTAACGCATCTGAACCGCTTAACTTATTATCTGATATCGGCGTTATCGTTTTACTTTTTTTAAGTGGGATGGAAATTGATTTTTCATTATTTCAACGACGTCCAGTTCCTCGAACCCACTTTGAAAAGGAAGCCGCATTATCAGCCACCAAAATTAAATCACCTGTTAAGATCGCAACAGAAGCATATATTACGATTATGATTCTGTCTGTTTTATTAGCTTTATGTTTTAAAATTACAGGCTTATTTAGTGATGTTTGGTTGGCCGCTATCTTATTTTCCACAATTAGTCTAGGAGTTGTTATTGCAACTTTAAAGGAACGTGAACTACTCAGTAAAGCCTACGGTCAAACATTACTACTAATTGCCGTATTGGGCGAAGTCGTCCCGATGATGGCACTCACTATCTATGCATCAGTATTTGGCAATAGCCAGCATTCGCTCTGGCTCCTTTCATTAATTTTCTTTGCCGCTTTGATTTTGTTTCAACGATTCAGATCTTTCTTTAGTTTCTTTGAACGAATCAATAAATCGACAACTCAATTAGATATTCGGCTAGCTTTTTTCTTAGTAGTTACCCTCGTTACCATTGCTGAATCGGTTGGTGCCGAAAGTATTTTGGGTGCGTTTATCGCCGGAATTGTATTGAAACTATTGCAACCACATGAGGATACCCGCGACAAGTTAGACTCATTTGGATATGGCTTACTCATTCCCATCTTTTTTATCATGAGCGGTGTCACATTAAACATTCCAAAACTAGTTTCTGATCCCAAAACATTAATTCTGATCCCATTATTTTTCGTGGCCTACATCATTGCTAAATTAGCAGTCATCATTGTGCTGAAACAGCGATTCAAGCATCTGAATGCTTTAGCTGGTGGCACACTAAATATGGCCACAATTACACTTGTTTTAGCTGTGTTAAAAGTAGCTAAGAACATGCATGCAATCACCAGCCAACAGTCTGGTGCTTTCATCTTATCGGCTGTCATTACCTGTGTGATTGCACCATTATTGTTCAATCGTCTTTATACACCCGAACCAGAGGATAAACGTAAAGCAACGGTTAATTTCATTGGTACTAATACAGCCACAATTCCAGTTGCCCAACAGCTTACCAAAGATCGTTATGATATTACGATGTTCACAGATAAGGAAAAAAATTACCGCGCCTTTAATAGCGAGACGCATGTTGAATTGTTAGACAGTTTAGATACAAACGAAGTAGTTGAACATAAAGTCTTTAGTGCCGACATTTTGGTGTTGGGACATTTTGACGCAATGAAAAACTACCGCCTAGCATTAGCTGCAAAAGAATTTGGAGTCCCACGCGTCATTGCTAGATTTGAAGATCGCAATATTTTAAAAAATGAGGCTGAAGATGAATTAGTCAACGCCGGTGTAGAAGTTTATAACACACCGGAAGCCAATATCAGCCTGCTGCGAAGCCTAATTGAGGTTCCATCAACGCTACAAATCTTGCAAAATACCGAGGCTGCTATTTATGAAGTGACTGTGCATAATCGGCGCTACACCGGAACCTCGATTCGTGACCTTCCTTTTATTGCTGAAATCACAATCAGTCAAATCTATAGAGACGGTAAATTTATTAAGCCAGCCGGTGATACCTTAATTCAGTTAAACGACAGACTTATTTTCACTGGTAACAAAGATCGTGCACCGGTGATTCGCGAAGCATTGGGCCGATTAAATTCAAACTAATCTCTAACTATTAGCTGTGGCAACTATGGTACACTAACTATGTAATCACTCTGTATTTTTGAAAGGTGTTAACTCAAATGGCTATTACCGTTTACTTTGTTCGCCACGGACAAACATACTTAAACTTATATAATCGAATTCAAGGTTGGTCTGATGCACCATTAACACAAAAGGGGCTTGAAGATGCAAAGCACGCTGGTGAAACATTAAAACAAATTAATTTTGATACTGCTTTTAGTAGTGATTCCAGTCGGGCAATCATTACAGCCCAAAAAATCTTAGCTGCTAATTCGTCTGCACTGACAGAGCCAATCATTGAACCTGCTTTTAGAGAAGAATTCTTTGGCTACTTTGAAGGTGCTGATGGTCCTCACACTTGGGATTTTTTGGGACGTCCACTTGGAATGGACAACTTTGAAGCCATGATTGCTGGCCTATCGATCGAAAAAGTACGTGATATGATCCATGATGCTGACCCATATGGTGATGCGGAAAGTAATGACGCATTTTGGCAACGATTTGACTCAGGATTCGATATCTTACGTCAGCAACCAGATGGTTCAACCGTTTTGGTAGTCTCTCACGGTACTGCTATTCGTTCCATTGTCAGCCGTTTTGCTCCGGAAATGAACCCAACCGATTCGCCTAAAAACGGTAGCATCACCAAACTATCTTTAACTAACACGAGCACCAAGATCGATTTCTTCAATAAATTAACATTACCTACTGATATGTAACCTTACCTGAAGGGAGTTTTACATGGATAATACACAAGAAACACAACCAGTGATCATTGCTGGATTAAACAATAACCAAGCTAACTTTGACTACTCAATGGACGAACTCAAAAACTTGGTCACTGCTAATCACATGACAGCAATTGATACCATGATTCAAAATCTGGAGCGTCCTAACCCAGCAACCTATTTTGGTAAGGGTAAAGTGGAAGAACTTGCTCAGTTAGCTGCAGCACAGTCCGTTGCTATTGTTGTCGTCAATGATGAGCTCACACCCAGTCAGATCCGCAATTTAGAGGAACAAACTAAAATCCAAATCATGGATCGAACTGCTTTAATTTTAGAAATATTTGCTCAACGAGCACAAACCAAAGAAGCCAAGTTACAAGTTGAGATTGCCCAACTACAATATCGGCTACCACGATTACGGACAAGTGTTAACCAACGCTTAGATCAGCAAACTGGTGCCGGTGGTGGTAGTTTTACGAACCGTGGTGCTGGTGAAACAAAACTCGAAATGAACCGGCGAACGATCAAAAACTCGATTTCACATTTACGGGCCGAATTAGCAGAAATTGATAAATCTGCTATTACTAGAAGAGCACAACGTGATAAAAATGATATTCCCACTGCTGCTCTGGTGGGATACACAAATGCTGGTAAATCAACCATTATGAATGGTTTGATTAAAATGTTTGGAGTTGCTGATGATAAACAAGTATTTGAAAAGGACATGCTATTCGCCACTCTGGACACTAGTGTGCGTCAATTAACTTTACCTGATAATAAACAATTCTTGCTAAGTGACACAGTTGGTTTTGTCAGTCAGTTACCAACTCATTTGGTTGAAGCGTTTAAATCGACTCTCGCAGAGGCTTCCCAGGCTGATTTATTGATTCAAGTCATTGATTATTCAGATTCGCACTACAAAGAAATGATGCAAACAACTGCCGATACTTTAGCAGAAATTGGCATCAAAGATATTCCAATGATTAATGTTTTCAATAAAGCCGACAAGTTGACCATTGATTTTCCAGCACTCGAAGGCGATGACCAGATCGTCTTGTCCGCTCAAGATCCAAAGTCATTGAAAATGTTAGTTGATTTAATTAGGCAGCATCTATTCAAAGATTATGTAACCGCAGATTTACTTATTCCTTTTGCAGATGGCGACGTAGTATCATTTTTAAATGACCAAGCCAATATTATGAAGACGGAATATCTTGAAGACGGAACTAAATTAACTGTTGAATTGTCAAAAGTTGATTTACAACGGTTTAAAAAGTATGTTATTTAATCACAGTGTAAGTAACTACGATTAGAAGTCGGAATGTAACGATAAAATCCATAGCGACCTTCAAAAAAGAAGGCTACTATGGATTTTATTTTTTCATAAAAATTCCTGTAGTTGCGAACACGTTTCAAATCAGAGCGGAAATAAACTGATCTTAAACGCAATCATAATGATTTTAATTGATCTTGTTGCATGACCACATTATCTACTTTGTACAACCGCACTCCGCCATAATTGGTAGGCAGTCCAGCAACTCACGACCACAATTAACCAACCAAGTACTTCTAATGAAAGGCTTTTAACTAACGTTGCCGCAATGACTACCCCAATCACTCCACCTACAATAAATCCTAAAATTCCTTTTAATGAATATCGCTTTGTTCGCATAAAGTTTAAACTAACTGCCGGCATCAGCAATGCACACGATAGCATCATAATTGGAAAGGCCGCAATCGGCTTTAATCCAAGAAAATAAACCAATACCATGCATGGTGCATATAGGCCAACACCAGCTGACATTAACATTCCTAAAATGAAGTTACCACTAATTCCAATTACTAGTGGCCAACCACTTAATCCCATCGCATCGTTATGAATCGCAATCATCGAGACCCAACCCATTTTATTAATCGCCATTAAAATTGATGTGACAATCAATGCAATTGCCATAATTCGTTGAATCATCACCTGATTGAGCCGAACCACCACTTCACTACCAATCAGTGCACCAACTACCGCAGCACCCACCATGCTAACTAAAGTAATGGTATCAACTTTGACAACTGTCACAAAAAATAGTGCTTCTGTAATCGTCGGAATTGCATGAGCAATATTCATTGTGCCCGGCAAATTACGCTCATCATCTAAATAATGAGTCGCTTGAAATAAAGTCGTGGTTGTCACAAAGCTACCAATACCTAACGTATCTAAAAAATCAGTGACTAATCCAATTCCGCCACCAACTAAATTATCACGCCAATTAACTTTTATCACTGTTTGCCGTAACTGATACCCGATCAAGCCTAACAGACCGACAATACAAATAATTAAAAGAACAACAATTAACCTAATCATGTGTTTACTCCAAAATTTTAGTTACCAACTAACAGTCTACAAAATTTTAACGTAAAACACCATCAAAATAGTTTAATTTAATGCATTCGCACTCTTTTTACCAGATACAATTGTAACAACATCATTTAATCCAATCTCAACAATGTTCTTAATTGCCGTATTAGTGAAAAAGGCTGAGTGTGGTGAAATCAAGACATTCGGCATTGCTTTTAAAATTTTATAATCAGCTGGAATCTGATCCGGCGTTACTTGATGTTCAAAGAAGAGGTTTTCATCTGCTAATGTATCCAACGCCGCTCCGGCAATCTCATGTTGCTGCAAAGCTACGATTAATGCTTGTGTATCCACCAGGCCGCCCCGAGCCATGTTGATGAAGTATGCTGTTTTTTTCATTTGTTGTAATGTTTTTGCATTAATTATATTCTCAGTCTCATCTGTTAAGGGTGTGTGAATTGTAACGATATCGGCAGTAGTTAACAGTGTATCTAAGTCAACATATTCCAAAAATGGTGCCAATTCAACATTATGTACCGGATCATTAGCAATCACATGTGCTCCCAAGGCAGTATATATCTGAGCTGTGGCACCACCAATATGACCGGCACCAATCACACCCACGGTTAAGTCATGAATTTCGCGACTAATCATTCCGTTCCAAGTGAAATCACCATTTTCCATTCGTTGGTCAAAATACCCTAATTGGCGAATCAAACGCATTGCTTGCGTCAATCCTAGTTCGGCAATGGCACGAGGGGAATATGCCGGAATATTGGTAACTGTCAAACCGTACTGGGTGGCCAAATCTAAATCAAGCATTTCATAACCCACCATTCGAGCTGTAATTTGCTTGATTCCGTATGACGCTAATTTTTGATAAATAATTGGATCCTTAGTAGGAATTGTTTGTTGGATATCAATACCATCATACCCATTTGCTAATTCAACTGTTGCAGGAGTCAAATCATCGGTTATCTGTGTAACTTCATGCCCATTTTTTTGTGCCCAAGCTTCAATATACGGTCTTTCTTCAGCTAAAACACTGTACATAATAATTTTCATCGTTTTTGTTACTCCTCTATAAACTGTTTCACATCTAATTGTTTAATGCGCTCAAATGCAGTCTGCAAAACTGACAGTGGCTGAGTGGCCGCTATTCTTACGAAGCCTTCCCCAGCTTCACCAAAAGCCAACCCTGGCACGACAATAATACCAGCTTGCTGCAATAATTTTTCTGCAAATGTAACTGAATCTAACCCCGTCTTACGGATATCAACAAAGGCGTAAATGCCACCTTCAATTGGGCTAGTACCAAGCCAATCAATCGCTTCAATTTGTTCATTGATATACGTCAATCGCTGCATGAATTCAGCTGCAAAACCAGGAATAAACTCATCTGCATGCTTAATAGCATATAACGCAGCATTTTGTGATGGCGTTGGTGCTGAGTAAGTGATTCCTTCATTAACCAGTTTAGCTGCAGTAACTAAATATTCTGGTCCAATCAAATAGCCAACACGCCAACCCGTCATCGCATAACTTTTTGACATACTACCCAAAGTTACTGTATTTTCAGGAGCAAAAGTTGTAAATGGTACAAATTTCTGCCCAGGCATTAAATAATCTGAATAAACTTCATCTGCTAAAACAAAAATATGGTGTTGCTTAGCAATTTCAGCAAGTTGCTGTGCAGCCGCATTACTCATAACATTACCCGTTGGATTATTGGGTGAATTAATTATTACTGCCTTAGTTTTAGGTGTGATTAACGCCTCTACAGCTGCCGGATCAATCGCAAAACCGTTTTCTGCTTGGTTAGCTAAAATGATCGGCGTGCCGCCAGCCGCCTTCACTTCTTCTGGATACGGTGAAAAACTAGGTTGCGGTACAATCACTTCATCCCCAGGATTAAGCAATACTGCTAACGCTAAAAACAAAGCATGTGACGCACCAACTGTCACTCTGATTTGCGGCAATTCAAACGACAAATCAAACTTTGACTGGTAGTAATCTCCGATCGCTTGACGAAGTTCCGGTAGCCCATTAGCTTCAGTATAATGAGTCATCCCTTGTTTTGTTTTTTGAAATGAAGCCTCAATTACAGCCTGTGGCGTTGTGAAATCTGGGTCACCAATTGATAAATCGATGGCATTTTTGGTTGTGGCAGCAAGAGTCCCAATATCAGCTAGAATATTTGGTGCTGGATGCTGATAACGATTAGTTAAATACGAACTATCCAAGATAATAACCTCCTTAAAATTGAGTAAAGTACAAAGTTAGTTTTTAGATTTGATCAAACATGCTCACCAAGGCAGGCGTCTAGGCTTAAGCTGGGAATGACGATCAATAATCAAAAATCGATTCATTAATCGTCATTCCCAGCTTAATCTACGACATCTAATCGCCTTGGTTCGCACTCTGTGTTTTACACGATATTTGATTTACTACTTAAGTTATACCGCTTTTCAATCAAGCTTAGCAATCTTGATAAGCCAAATGTTAGGACAAAGTATATTAGTGAAGCAAAGACTAATGGAAGGAATGGTTTGAAACTTGCCCCCTGAATGACCCCCGTTTGGAACATTAATTCACCCACACCAACGACCGATACAATTGATGATTCCTTAATTACGGCAATAAATTCATTTCCTAAAGCTGGTAGAATATTTTTAAATGCTTGTGGTAAAACCACATACCGCATTGATAGTCCTGAGTTAAGTCCCAGTGACCGTGCCGCCTCGTTTTGACCTGTGTCAACAGAATTCAAGCCCCCACGGATGATTTCAGCAACATATGCTCCACTGTTTAACCCCATGGCTAGTGCACTAGATACAAATGCTGACACGTGCAGTCCAATTACTTGAGTACCAAAGAAAACAATAAACACCTGAACCAATAATGGTGTTCCCCGAGTGTATTCAATGTAAATCACACTTAACCATTTGAATATCTTTATTTTACTACGACGCATCAGTGCTAGTAATGTTCCTAAGGCTGTTCCAATAATCACACCAATAAATGCTAACGCAACTGTGAACCAGGCTCCTTTAACGTAATAACTACCATACTCTTTAAAGAAACTCTGTTTTGAAAACATTAATTTATTTGCTGTTTTTTGATACTTAGGCATTAACTTTTGCGATTTAATTTCACCAATCGATTTATTAACTTGTGCTGTCAAAGCCGGCGAATCCTTGGGCAAGGCTACTGCAGTATTTTTAATTGAATTAGTGAACCCAGGATTAATCATTGTTAAGCTTTTGTTTTGATCAACATAAGCTTGTCCGACTGGTCCCTCAGCTACAATTGCATCAATCTTTTTATTTTCTAATTGCAGCACCAAATCAGTAAATTTAGCTAATGAGGTTACTTTAGAACCATCCAGCTGAGTCTTAGCTAACTCTTCTTGTGTGGTTTGTTTTTGTGCACCCACTTTTACATTGTTGAAGTCCATTGTTGTTTTATATTTATCAACATCAGATTTACGGATCAGAATTTTTTGTTTGGCAGCAAGATATGTGTCGGAAAAAGTAACTTCTTTTGCCCGTTCAGGTGTTTTTGACATCCCCGAAATAATCATATCAATTTTACCGGTTTTTAATGCCCCCAATAAACCATCAAATTGCATTTCGTCTATCTTCAGTTTAACGCCCATGTCTTTAGCGATCTTCTTGGCAACATCAATATCGAAGCCAACAATTTTATCTTGACCTTTAATTGTTTTGTGAAACTCATAAGGCGGATAGTCGGCAGACAATCCAACGGTAATATACCCTTTCTTTTTGATATTTTGTAAGTATTGATCTGTTGGGGCAGCCTGCACGTCTTTTGGAACAAATAATGCCAGACTCCCCGCCATACTTGTTACTACTAGAATAATTGCTAACCATAAGTGAATTAATTTTTTCATGTTGTTCCTCCTCATATATAAAACATGGACGCAGATGCTTATCCCTCATAGATTAAGTTAATAATTGTAACTATCGACTCATTCCTGGATACATATCTCAGCGAACACGTTTATTATCTCTTAATCAATGAATTGACTTTACACCAAAATTCATATTTATGCAACTTTTTTCATTAAATATTCATTTTTTTATAGATTATTCATTTAATTATGCATATTAAGCTCTTTTTTAGCATTAACAACTTAGGATTGATGGCGAAATATATTTAAACTTGTAGAAAATAAGGTACAACTCTAAATTCGTCTCATGCTAACCTTTCAAACGTGTTCGTGACCGCAGAAACCTCCGCACAACCTCAAATTACATTTACTTTAAAACACTTTTATTAACACGTTTTTTTACTTTCTTAAACGTGTTCGTGACCGCAGAAACCGGAGCACAACCCAAAAATACCACCTACATGAGTTAAGTTCACCCATGTAGGTGGTATTTTTGGGTTGTGCTCCGGTTTCTAACCGCGGTCACTCACACTCTTCTTCTGTAATCCAACAACTGATGACTAATATCAGCTGTGGCCCCATATACCTGTTTGTAAATATTATGCATTTCCTGATACTTTGTCACATTTTCTGGGTTTGGTTCATATTCTTGTCCAAACTCAACAAATTGCTTAGCACAGTCTTGTACGCTATCAAACCATCCCATTCCAACTGCAGCTAACATTGCCGCACCCAGACCTGGACCCTGTTCATTTTTAAGACTAACTACTTTACGGTTGAAGATATCCGCTTGAATCTGAAGCCATAGTGGACTCTTAGCACCACCGCCAATTGAAACAACAGTATCAAAACTTTGTCCTTTTTCTTCAAAGATATCCATAATGTCCGCGAACGAGAAAACAATGCCTTCTAGCACTGCTCGGATAAAATCAGCACGCGTATCAGTCCCATCAATCCCGATAAAGCTTCCTCGAATATCTGCATCAGCATACGGCGTCCGTTCACCAACAATATATGGTGTAAATACCAACCCATTCGCTCCGACCTTTGATTTAGCTGCACTAGAAACAAATTCTGTGAAATCGTCGGTTGGACCAAACGTTTTTTTAAGCCAACTTAAACTGTATCCAGCTGCCAATGTAACTCCCATTGTATAAAATTTATCAGGAATTGCATGGTTAAAGAAATGCAACTTACCTTGATAATCAACATCTGAATTGTCCTCATATTTCAGAACTACCCCAGATGTACCAATACTAGCCATCACCATGTTCGGTGCTAAAATTCCTGCCCCAACAGCACCAGCTGCATTATCAGCTGCCCCGCCAAAGACCTTAGTAGTTTCACTCATACCAGAGAATAAGGCATAACTATCGGAGATATTCCCAGCATAGCCAATCGACTCAATCAGTGGTGGACACAGACTAATTGGCAGATCGAATGTATCACAAACTTCTTGACTCCATTCTTTTTTAGCAACATCCAATAATACGGTACCAGCCGCATCAGAATACTCCATTGCAATCTTACCAGTCATTCGATAACGTAAATAGTCTTTTGGTAGTAGGAATGTCTTTGCTCGAGCAAAGATACTTGGCTCATTTTCTTTCACCCATAAAATCTTTGGGAGCGTGAATCCTTCCAAAGGCTGATTACGAGTGATCTCAATATAACGTTCACCCATCTTATCAATAATTTCTTCACGTTGCTTAGTAGTTCGAGTATCGTTCCACAAAATGGCCGGTCGCAGTACTTGATTATTTTCATCAAGTAATACCAAGCCGTGCATTTGACCAGAATAACTAATTCCCTCAATTTCTTCTGGCTTAATACCATCATTTAAAATCAACCGGACAATTGCGACCGTGGTACCAGAAACCCAATCTTCAGGGTTTTGTTCGCTATAGCCTGGTTTAGGATTGCTTAATTCATAATCGAAGCTTTCTTGGGCCACAATATTTCCTTGTCGATCAACGGCAGAAACTTTAACAGCACTAGTCCCTAAATCGACACCTAATACATAACTCATGGTTGTTCCTCACTTTCAAAAGTAGAGTGTTAAGCCAACCGGGTAGCTTTCGTAGGCTAAGGCGATTACTCATTGTTTGCGCCCTGGGCAAATGATGAGTAATTGACTTAGCCCTAGAAAGCTGGTTGGATTAACACATTTCAACATAATAAACCCATTATCTCACCATACACATAAGTGGAGGGTGGAATCTTCATCCCATCCTCCACTTATTGTTTAGCTAATTTGATTTAACAATTATTTACCACCAAGTACACTAACAATATAGTGATTGATTGTGTCCTTAACTTGCTCTAGGTGATCTGAACTTGTAGCATCACGAAGATCTTTTTGAGTCTTATCCAATGAGTAGTTTTCAAGATCAGCTAATGAAGCTTTGCCACTTTCGATATCAGCACCAATACCTGATTGGTATGAGCTGTAACGATCAGCAACTAAGTTTTCAAGTACCTTATCTTCTTTCATCTTCAAAGCAACCCGAAGACCCGCAGCAAAACTATCCATACCAACAATGTGGCCATAGAATAAATCTTCAGGTGCAAATGATGAACGACGTGGTTTAGCATCAAAGTTCAACCCACCACGAGGTCCAATGCTGCCTTGTTCAACAACTTCATACATTGCAGCAGTTGTTTCGTAAAGGTTTGAAGGATATTCATCGATATCCCAGCCAATTAGCTTGTCGCCTTCGTTAGCATCTAATGATCCTAACAAACCAGCTTCACGAGCAACGCGAATTTCATGTTGGTATGTGTGACCAGCTAAGTTAGCATGGTTTCCTTCCAAGTTCAATTTGAAGTCTTTATCCAAGTCATATTCTTTCATGAAGGCAATTGTAGTTGCTGCATCAAAGTCATATTGATGAGTTGTTGGTTCCTTTGGTTTTGGTTCAAGCAACATTTGTGCATCAAACCCAATTTCATTAGCATAATCTTTAGCTAAATGGAATAGTTTTGCAGCATGTTCTTGTTCCTTCTTCATGTCTGTGTTCCAAAGTGATTCGTAACCTTCACGGCCACCCCAGAAGACATAGTTTTCAGAACCGACACGCTTACCAATTTCAAGACTGTGCTTTAATTGAGCTGCAGAATATGCAAAAACATCAGCGTATGGTGATGTTGCAGCACCGGCAACAAAGCGAGGGTTAGTGAACATGTTAGCTGTGTTCCAAAGAACTTTCATTCCAGAAGTCTTTTGATTTTCAACAATCTTGTCAACAACCTTATCCAAGTTAGCGTTAGTTTGACGTAATGTATCTCCTTCGGGTGCCAAATCACGATCATGGAAACATAGGTAATCTACACCTAATTTATCGTAAAATTCAAATGCATAGTCAACTTTGGCCAATGCTTGGTCCATTGGATCTGTGTATTTGTCATAAGGGCGAATAGCTGTACCATCACCGAATGGATCGACTAAACGTTGGTCAAATGTATGCCAGTATGCAACTGAGAACCGTAACCAGTCACGCATCTTTTTGCCACCAATTACTTCATCAGCATTGTAATAATGAAATCCTAAACCTGATTTTAAGTCTGCACCTGTTCCAACATAAGGAACTTTATCTACATTCCAATAAGCCATGTTATAAATAGCCTCCATTTTATTTAGTTTGTTGTTTGAACCAACTTACATGATTTATTATAGCGCTTACCCATCTTTTTGCAACCCCTTTCACACATTTTTATAAATAAAAAAACCACAAATTAATGTGGTTTTACAATAAACACTATTTATGCTAAATCGCCTGCTCATCAAAGTCTGGCACGGCTTTTTTTAGTGAGTAATTAAACTTAAGTTGTTGTTCAGTAATCCCGAGTGCTTGGTGAGTTGCTGCTGAACATCCTCCTAACAATGAAGCAAATTTAGCCCCTTTTAATAATCTAATATCTGTTTTACCCTCACCTGGTAGTTGATTGTATTCAGCTTGGATCATGGGAAGTAACTCCGCAATGTTTTCAATTAAGTCTGAACTTAAATAAATTGCATCCGGATTAAAGCTAATTGCTGTGTTGTAAACCATCGTAGTTATATAACTACAAAAATCTTTAATTGCTTCGACCACCACTGAATCATGCTGTTCATATAATGATGCTACTTCAGCAAAATTAAGCTGTTTCAGTTTTTTTCGTTGCTTAATCAATTCTAAGATTGCATCTTGGGAGGCGTAGTTTTCAATTTTTTCGGCTTGCTGTGGCTGCGACAGATTCATGGTATAAATTGAACGGCCGATTTCACCCGCCTCGCCATGTTCACCACGATAAATATTATGATCAATAATTATCCCGGCACCAATTCCCTTGTGGATACTGATAACAACAATGTTATTCATCGTCCGATGGGAATCTCGAGAAAAGTCGCGTTGGAAAGTCGCAACTAAGTTGGCCTCATTTTCAATGATTACTGGAACTTCAAACTGTGTTGTCAGTTCATCATATACAGAAACATCTTCCATATCGATAAATGGTGAATATGTAACTTTATTATTAAAAACGATTCCATGTACTGCGACAGATATTCCTAACAATCCTTGGACCATATCGGCAGCACCGACCGAGTTCACTGTTTTAATCATCAAAGCAATAATTTGGTGAATATCAAAACCAGTTGTATCAAATCGTTGGTAAAAAAAGGCGGTGCCTTCAAGATAATTTCCCATTACATCAAGATGATGAAATCCAATGTCAAAGTTAACTGTAAAACCATACTTTGGGTTCACCTTAATCATAACGGGCTTACGTCCACCTACCTGCGTACTTTCACCTTGCCCCATTTCAACTACTAGCTCACGATCACTCAAATCATTAAAAATAGCCGAAACAGTCGATTTATTTAAATCTAGATTGCGCGAAATTTGGATACGTGAAATCGGGCCCCCAATAAAAATCTGTCTTAGGACCGATTTTTCATTTAAATTGCGAATGCTTTGTTTGTTTAGTGCCATACCAAATATCCTCGTTTCATTACGTATCTCTTCATATCCTTGTTATTATAACGGTAAAGCACGCTTTGCGCAAAAGTTGGTATAGTATTGTAATCAAAAAGAGGAGCAGGACAAACCATTTTTTCCTGCTCCAATAATATTTAACGATATTATTTTTAAAGTGTGCGAAAAAGCTGGAGCCAGGATTCATTTACTCGCCTATTGTTTAACAGTTCATTACTACTAATTGCAAATTAAATTCTTTAATGTCTACCCGGTTCATTCAAAAACTGATAAACCGCGCCAATTAAATTAGCATCATTTTCAAAATAACAGGTTTGAATATTAACCGACATATTGGCTTCGTGTTTTTCCATCAATACATTAACTTGCTGTGTCAATCGTGATACTAGGCCACGACGAGCAGAAATGGCACCACCTATTAACAAGCAATCCGGATTAACGCTCACCATTATGTTATAGGCAGCAATACCCAGCCAATGATAGAATTCATCAACACATTTTTGCGCTAGTGCATTTCCTTTGTCGGCCGCATCAAAAACACCCTTACCCGATAACTTTGTCGCTGTTGAATTCAACTGATTAAACCGTTGGGCCATTTTTACCGGACTACCTAACTCGCTTAAAGTATCACCCGCTGCATTCATTACTGCATAACCAAATTCACCAGTAAAATATTCGTGGCCAGTTAGTAATTTCTTATTGGCAACAATTGCACCACCAATTCCAGAGCCAACCACCAGTAGTGCAGCAAGGCTTGTTTCACTAGCGTTACCTAGCCATGATTCGGCCAATGCAGCACAATTAGCATCATTTTGAACACTTACTGGTAGGCCAAGTTGTTCAGACAACTCTTGTCGAATATCAAAGCCATTTAAATAATGGACTGCACTAGTTCCTGCAATTAAACCTGTATCTGTATTAACACTACCCGGTAAACTGATTGCGATACCTATAATTGGGCTAGTTAGCAGTTGGGCAAATTCCGTTTGAACATGCTTAAGTTGCTCAACCATCTCCACCCACCTAGTAGGTGTAACAAATTTTCCTTTATTTGACAGTTTTTGTTCATGCCACAATCCATACTTAACCGATGTGCCACCAATATCAAATGCTAAAACACTCCCGTTAACCTTTTCGTTTTTCATTGTTACCACCAACTAATTACTTTAATATCGTACCATTTGATTGAATTACCTTTTGATACCAATAAAACGAATCTTTACGATATCGCTTTAGACTGCCACTGCCATCATCATTACGATCAACATAGATAAATCCATAGCGTTTGGACAATTGACCAGTACTGGCGGAAACAATATCAATAGCACTCCAGGGTGTATACCCCATAACATCAACACCATCTTCAAGCATCGCCAGTTCCATTTGTTTAATATGATCGCGCAAATAGTCAATTCGGTATTGGTCGTGAACTTCATGATTGTCTTCCAGTTTGTCTATTGCTCCAATTCCATTTTCAACAATAAATAAAGGGGCATGGTAACGATCATTTAACCAGTTAAGTGAGTACCGCAGGCCTTGTGGGTCAACTTGCCAACCCCAATCAGATTGGGGAACAAATTTATTTGTAACTAGATCATCGTGTTCATTATATGAAAATCGAGCATCTTCATGATCAGTAGCTGCCGTGGCAAAGGACATGTAATAGCTAAGACCCAGATAATCTGCTTTACCTTTAGTTAGGTTATCCAAATCTGCTTGGGTGATATCTAAATCAAATTTTTTGGCGGCAAAATAATTGGTTAACCAGCTTGGATATTGACCCAACATCTGGACATCTGAAAACCAAAACCGTGCTTGCATTGCTCGCTGTGCTTTAAAAACATCGCGAGGTTTGTCAGTCGCCGGATAAACTGGTGACATTGCAATCATCGCCCCAATTTTAAAATCAGGGTTAATTTGATGACCAACTTGGACTGCGATTGCACTAGCCACCACTTCATAATGACCAGCTTGATACATCACTGCTTCTGCATTTTCGCCAGGCTTAACTGTGATCCCAGAATTAGTAAACAAAGTAAACGCTCGATCATAGTTAATTTGATTATTAATCTCATTAAAAGTCAGCCAATACTTCACCTTACCTTTGTAGCGTTCAAATACTGTCTGAGCAAAATTAGTAAAAAATTTGATTAATTTACGGCTACGAAAACCGCCATATTCAGTTACCAAGTGATATGGCATCTCAAAATGTGACAACGTTACCACTGGTTCAATATGATACTTTAGGCATTCATCAAACAATCGATCGTAAAATTCAAGTCCTGCCTCATTTGGCTCAGTTTCATCCCCATTAGGAAAAATTCGTGACCATGCAATGGATGTCCGAAAACATTTAAATCCCATTTCCGCAAAGAGTTTCACGTCAGCTGGAAATTGATGATAAAAATCAACTGCATCATGATTAGGATAGAAATATCCGTCCTGAACACCATTAGTGATCGTCCGTTCATCGTGATTACCAGCTGCACTCATCACATCCGCAACGCTGAGTCCTTTGTTGCCAATATTATAAGCACCCTCGACTTGGTGAGCTGCAACAGCGCCGCCCCATAAAAAATCCGTTGGTATTGTTGACGTCATTGATATAAAGACCTCCTTTAATAAGAGTGTGAACCAAGGCGTTTAGATGCCGTAGACTAAGCTAGTAAGGATAATTGATGAATCGGTCTTTGATTTATTGATTGTCCTTACTAGTTTGGTCCTAGGCATCTGCCTTGGTGAACACGTTTCAAAAATAAGAGTGTGAACCATGGCGTTTAGATGCCATAGACTAAGCTAGTAAGGATAATTAATGAATCGGTCTTTGATTTATTGATTGTCCTTACTAGTTTGGTCCTAGGCATCTGCCTTGGTAAACACGTTTCAAAAATAAAAACTAACCAGTCTAATGATGAAAAATTAACCGCGTTCCTTCCATATGCAGTACTCGGTGAATGGCCATTGATGCTCCACCCAACAGCGTTGCTGCTTTAACATCTTTTGACATTACTAACGGTGGTACTAATGGAATAAACGATAATTTCATTTGAATATTTTTTAGGATTTCTGGAATTTGATCAATTAGCGGCGAATTAAAAAAGATCATCTGTGGATCATACGCTGCAATCAAGTCACTAGTGACTATCGCTAAATGGTAACAAAAATGTTCAATCAGATTAGTAATATCTTCATCGTCATTGTTATAATCAGCCACCAGCATTTCCAACGAATAAGCTGGATTACTTTTAAGTTCTGCTGCTTTAACGATAAGTGCTTGTTGCGACCACTGTGAATTAAAATTTGGTAACTTAGCTAATTGATGTTCATTTTGCCCTTCACGACTAATAATCCGACCAATTTCACCAGCTTGCCCATAGTTTCCAGTATACAGATGTGTGTTGATAATAATCCCAGCACCGATACCTTCATGTGTCGATTTGAATTTATAATTAAATCAACCGCACAAATAAAAGCCACCTCACATCTTGAGGTGGCTTTTTATTACGCAATTTTTATCTATTCGTTATCAGCTGGATCCTTAACAATTATGACATCACATTTAGCATTTTGAACAACATAGTTAGTGTTTGAACCAATCAGCATTCTTTCAATTCGATTCAATCCAGTTGCACCTAACACGATTAAATCAACATTTTCACTTTCTGGTAACTTCTCGGCCAATTCTGTTTTAGAATCACCATAGTAAATTTTGGCATCAACTGGAATTCCTTCTTGTTTTACTTGGTCGACACATTTTTCCATGAACGCTCTAATTTGTTTACGCGAGTCGTCAATCAATGTGGGATCCATCCGATAAGTTGCGGTCGCACCCGCTGCCATTGCCATAAACTTAGCATCATTTTGCACCGTCACCAATAACAAGTTTGCTCCAGCCATTTTAGCTAATTCAATTGCACGTTCTAACGCTAATTTTGATTGCTCAGAACCATCAAGACCGACCATGATTTTTTCATATTTTTCCATGTTATTGCCTCCTTTGACTAATAGACAAATCTAAACGTTATTAAAACTATTTTCTAATATAAGTCTAACAACTATTTTACATTTTAGCCAGCAATAACCTATGTCTTCAAATAAAAATCAAATTTTGAGGGAGGGTTTACTTTTAATTTTTGTCGAGGACATTTTCATGTGCAGAAACGTGTTTGCAACCGCAAAAGTCTATATATAACTAAATAACCACCAACACGATTCAAAACCCAAATCGTATTGGTGGTTATTTAGTTATACTACGACCTCTGAGCGTGACTTTTCACACTCTTATTTGTTTGCCAAACCCGCACGCTTGTCCAAGTAACCTTCGATTTGTTCCAAAGACTTGCCTCGTGTTTCGAACACACCTGAGTGAACAAACCAAATTGACAATACACACAATACACCGTAACCGATGAATAATGTTTCCGTTCCTAGCGCTGCTAACAATGTTGGGAAAGTTAACGAAACTATCATGTTAGCAGTCCAGTTAACAGTTCCACTAAGACCAACACCTAAACCACGAATGTTAAGTGGGAAAACTTCACCAATCATAACCCACATAACTGGGCCCCATGTTGCTGAGAAAAAGGCAATATAGATTGTCAAAGCAATTGCAGCAATATATGCAGCGCTCATTGATCCATGTGAATAGTGCATTGCAATGCCTAAAGTAAATAGTGAAAGTGCCATGCCAACCGCACCTACGATCAACATTGTCTTTCGATTAACCTTATCCATGATCACCACAGCAATTGCAGTTACGATCACGTTAAAGATACCAATACCAATATGTGCCAAAAGCGCAGCAGAAACACCAAACCCAATATCGGTAAAAATAGTTGGCGCATAATACAAAACAGTATTACATCCCATTACTTGTTGAAAAATAGCTAAACCAATACCAATAATCAATGCCGGACGAGCAACTTTAGAGAATAACTCTTTCCAGCCACCCATCTGAATCTTAGCTTTATCTTCAATATCATTTAACTCAGCCTCGACTTCATCAGCATCACGCAATTGACCTAAGACTCCCCGAGCTTGATCAATCTTACCAACTCGTACCAAGAAACGTGGACTTTCTGGTAAGAATAGACCACCAATGAACAAAATAGCGGCGGGTACTGCGGCAGCAGCTAGCATGATTCTCCAGCCATGATACATACCTGACCACGCATAGTTAGTAACATATGCTAAGAAAATTCCTGTCATAATCATCAATTGATTTAAACTGGAAAGCGTCCCACGCATTTCAGCAGGTGCAACTTCCGATAAATACATCGGAACTAATGTTGAAGCTCCTCCAACAGCGATTCCTAGAACAAATCGGAAAGATACTAAACTCCAAAATTCAGGTGCAATTCCACAACCAATCGCGCCAATGAAGAATATGACTGCGACCGAAAGAACCATCTTTCGTCGCCCAATCTTATCAGACATTGGTCCAATAATAATGGCTCCAACTAACGCACCCAGCAAAACGCCTGAAACAATCCATCCTTGTTGCCAAGTATCTAAGTGTAGTTGTTTTTGGATGAACAAAATGGCCCCTGAAATGACCCCAGTATCATACCCAAACAGAATTCCACCTAAAGCACCAAAGAAATATATAAATCCTCGTGAAACTTTATGCATGCTTAACTACCCCTTATAGTTAAATTTATTAGTAAGACAAGAGTAAAAAAATAATGGCTTAGTTTGTTTTCCTGCCCAACCAACATATACGTTTCATTATAAAGCGTTTTCAATAATTTGCAACCGTTTTCTAAAAATGCTTAAGCTGACAACTAAATACAAAAAAAAGTGCTAAACTGTTAATAATAATTAAATTAATTTACATTTTATCGGAGGTCGTTTCATGAATATTACAAAAAAAGGATTTGGTACTTATAACAATCAACAAGTTGATCAATATACACTAACTAACGACAACGACGTTAGTATTTCAGTTTTAACATTTGCTGGTTTATGGCGTGAGTTTAACGTTCCTAGTAAAGGTAAAACACAAAATATTCTATTAAACGCATCTAGTGTTGCTAACTATAACAATAATCCATTTTATGTTGGTCGCGTGATCGGTCGTATTGCTGGCCGACTCAAAAATGGTCAATTTAATCTCAATGGCACTGATTACCAAGTTGATCAAAATGAAGGTAACAATATGTTGCACGGCGGTAAAAATGGATTTGCCAATCAAGTTTGGGCTGCCACAACGGATCAAACATCCAACACAGTTTCCATCACACTGACAAAAACAATGACTGAAGCAATGGACCAATTTCCTGGAACCATGCCTGCATCAGTTACCTACACCTTGAGTAATGATAACTCAGTGAAACTGGCATTCACAGCCAGTTCAGACGAAGATACACTCTTTAACCCAACTAGCCATGCCTATTGGAATCTAGCTGATGAAAATACTGATAATATTTTGAATCATACTTTACAAATCAATTCAGATAATCACTTAGATGTTGATAACGAAAAAATGCCAACAGGAAAAATGTTGGCCAATCAAGGAACTCCATTTGATTTTAGCCAACCTGTTGTGTTAAAAAAAGCTATCCATGAAATGAGTAACACCACAGAAAAAGGATTTGATGACATCGTAGAGGTCAAAGGTAGTGAAGATACACCGATTGCTACATTAACTGACCAAGCAAGCGGTCGTAAGATAAAAATATTCTCAAACCGAAACGGGTTAATCGTTTTTACTGCCAACTCAATGAATTCTGATGCAACCTTTAATCGTGGTATTGGTCATCCTTATGAGGCCATCGCACTGGAAGCACAAACTCTGCCAGATACTCCTCATCACCCAGAGTTTGGCGACATTACCTTGAAGGCCAACGAAACCAAATCATATGAAATCAAATATGAAGTTGAATTCTAATATAATTTGAATATGCATAAAGGCAAGGAAAATAAGATTTCCTTGCCTTTTTTATTTCACCTAACTGCCAGTTACTTGCCCACTTTAGGTCTACGTCATTTTTTATTAATAATCGAAAGTTATCAGTAATAATATTTGCTTTATCAATCAAAAATGAATACGCTTACAGTAATTTAACTTATTCAAAATTAGAAAGGAATGATTACGATGAAGTTTAAGAATATCACCGTTGCTGGAAGTGGTGTTTTAGGTACCCAAATTGCTTTTCAAATTGCCTTTAAGGGTTTTCATGTTACTGTTTATGATATTAATGATGAAGTCCTTGCAAATGCAAAAGTCAAAATGGCCAATCTAGAAACTACTTACAAAGCCGAAATGGCAAAAGCTGAGGAAAACTTCTCTAAATCGACTGCAGATTTATCATACAATACTAATTTGTTACCAGGCCTTAATCAAAAGGTAACTAGTGCAATTGACCAGTCAAAACAATCAGTTAACTCCACTTTAGGGAGAATTAGTTATACCAGCGACCTGCAATCAGCTGTCGTTCATACTGATTTAGTCATTGAAGCAATTCCTGAAGTGGCATCTATTAAACACGAGTTCTACCAAAAATTAGCACCGCTAGCGCCGCAAAAAACTATTTTTGCAACTAACTCATCAACTTTAATTCCAAGTATGTTTGCTGAAGACACTGGTAGACCAACTAGATTTTTAGCTTTACATTTTGCTAATGAAATTTGGAAAAATAATACGGCTGAAATCATGGGGCACGCTCAGACTGACCCAGATGTATTTAAAGACGTTGTTTCGTTTGCTAAAGAGATTGGCATGGTTCCGATTCAAGTTCAAAAAGAACAGCCAGGCTACATTTTGAATTCCATTCTTGTTCCATTTCTAGATGCAGCTGAAATGCTTTATTTAGAAGGCATTGGCGATCCGGAAACAATTGATAAAACCTGGATGCTTGCAACTGGCGCACCACAAGGGCCATTTGGAATCCTTGATGTAGTTGGTATTACTACTGCTTACAACATCATTGAAAACTATGCAGCCACCACCGGCAACCATGAATACGATCAATTAGGGAACTTACTTAAAACTAATTTCATTGATCAAGGAAAACTGGGAGTTAGTTCAGGTGAAGGATTCTACAAGTACCCTAATCCACGGTACTCACAACCTGGATTTCTGGAATAAAATAAGCACAGCATCTGATTGATCATATTTGAAACGTGTTCACCAACTAATGAAGTTTTTTATGTAAAAAGAATCCCTAGTAACCTTCAAGAAATGAAAGTTACTAGGGATTTTATTATTACACTCTAACCTCTAATTGAATTTGTTCATATTCTTATTATGCTAACCGATGTTCAAAGTATCGTGAAAGCAGTGACAATGCATAACAAACAACAAAGTATAAAACAGCTAATGCGATAAACATTGGAATGATATAGTTTGAATTTTGTCCATAGATAATTTGTGCATGATACATCATCTCTGGTAACACAATGATCGTTGCAAGTGAAGTATCCTTAACTAAGGAAATAAACTGACTAACCAATGCTGGAATCATATTCTTCATTGCCTGTGGCAACAGAATAATTCGTAATCCTTGCCAATAAGTAAGCCCATTTGATAAGGCACCTTCCATTTGACCAGAATCAACTGCAATAATTCCAGAGCGTACTATTTCAGCAATCATCATGGACTCAAAGACTGTCATCGCTAAAATGGCTGCTTCAATAATCGCTGGTTTAAAGCCTAAGTTAGGTAAACCAAAGTACGTAAAGAAAATAATTAGCAGTAAAGGTAAATTCCTAATCAGATCAATTACAAACCCCACAATTGCAGAGAAGTACTTGATTTGGGCATATCTAATGACCCCTAACACTGTGCCAATAATGTAACTAAGAATAATCGAAGCTACTGAAACTTCAACTGTAACCCACAACCCTTGAAGCAGGTAGCGGATATTCAACCATGAATACGCATCAATAAAGTTTTGCATTCTCCGCCACCTCCTAGGCTAATTTCTTCTCTAAGTGTCGCATATAATAACTGAGCGGCATTGTAATAATTAAATATAAAATTCCAACTGCAAAAAATGTAGGCATTGTTTGTAATGTGTCGTTAGCAATCATATTCCCTTGATACATAAGGTCAAAACCAGCCACAAAGGCTAATACAGACGAATTTTTAACTAAGTTGATAAACTGGTTGCCAAGTGGTGGAATCACAATCTTAAACGCCTGTGGCAACACGATAAAGCGCATTGATTGCCAAAATGATAATCCGTTAGATAGCGCACCTTCCATTTGACCTTCATCAACGGACTGAATTCCCGAACGTACAGTTTCTGCAATAAATGCCGAAGTATAAATTGTTAAACCGATCGTTCCGGCTGTAAACCCATTAATCTTAGTCACATACAGTGGCAATACCACAAAGAAAAACATCGTGATTACCAGTAACGGAATATTACGAAAAATTTCAACATAGACCCGACCAATGATTCGCATAAGCTTGTTAGGCATGATTTCAAAGATCGCAAACAATGAGCCAATGATTAAGCTGAAAAACAAAGCAATAATGCTACACAGTAACGTTTGTCCCAGTCCATATAGCAATGATTGCCATTGCGTGGCAAAAATATGAATCATTAGCGTTTCATCTCCTCGTAGTTAAATCCTTTAACATGGCCAAACCATTTATCCAAGAGTTTGTTGTACGTCCCATCTTTTTCAACCTTAGTAAGTGCTTTATTGAGACGATTTTTAAACTTGGTTTGCCCTTTGTTAACTGCAATTCCGTATGGTTCATTAGTAAATGCACCACCGACGACAACATAACCAGGATTTTCTACGGACATACCATACAAAATACCATTGTCAGTTGTTAATGCATCACCTTGTTTAGATTTTAATGCCGTAAGTGCCTGAGCGTAGTCAGATAATTGCAAAACGCGGGCCTTAGGAGCAAATTTACCTATATTTTGTACTGAATTTGAACCAGTAACCCCTAAAACCACAGCGCCTTTTTTATTCAAGTCTTTAACGCTGTGAATTGGACTACCTTTCTTAACTAAGATTGCCTGACCGGCATCAAAATAAGACCTAGTAAAATCAACCTGTTTGGCCCGTTCTGGATTAATTGTCATCGTTGCCATAATTGCGTCAATGTTACCATTTCTAAGTAAAGGTACTCGCGTCTGACTCGTTACCGGCACAAAAACCGCTTTTCCATTTTTACCCAGAATTTCCTTGGTCATTGCTTTAGCCAAATCAATTTCAAAACCCTGAACTTGGCTATTTTTAACATTCATTAATCCAAATAACTTGGTATCTGCTTTGACACCCCAAGTAATCGTATTGTTTTTAATATCATTTTGTAACACATCTTGATCTGACAAAGCTGTTTTCGTGCCACAAGACGTCATTGTGATTAACAACAACGCAAGGGCAGACAACAAGCCAATGAAACGCCATCGTTTTCTCATGGCTGTCCCTCCCTTACTTGTGAACAATAATCTTACTCAAGAACTGACGAGCACGTTCGTTAGTTGGCTCACCATCAAAGAATTGTTCCTTGGTATCATCTTCCAAGATTTGACCGGCATCCATAAAGATTACCCGGTCACCCACTTCACGAGCAAAGCCCATTTCATGGGTTACCACTAACATCGTCATACTTGAGTCACGGGCAATGTCTTTCATAACGTTCAACACATCGTCAATCATTTCTGGATCCAAAGCAGATGTTGGTTCATCAAATAACAGGCACTTAGGCTTCATTGCCAAACTACGAGCAATTGCAATTCGCTGTTGCTGACCACCAGATAATTGCCGTGGATAACTATCGGCCTTACTTTCCAACCCGACCTTTTTAAGTAAACTCATTGCAAATTCTCTGTTTTCTTCATCAGGACGCTTTAAAACAATTTTAGGTGCTAACATAATATTTTGTAGCACTGTTTTGTTTGCGTATAAATTAAAATGTTGAAACACCATGCCAACATCTTTACGAATTTTATTTGGATCTGTCTTTTTATCAGCCAAATCATAACCATTAACGATTAATTTTCCTTCTTGAATTGGTTCCAGTCCGTTAATTGTGCGGATTAACGTACTTTTACCTGATCCTGAAGGTCCAATTAACACAACAGTTTCTCCGGCTTCAACGGTCAAATTGATATCCTTTAACGCTTGAAAATCACCATAGTACTTTTGGACATCATGAAACTCGATCATTGACATACAAATCCCCTCCACTCTTCCATCATAATTACTTAATCAAGTTAAAATTTTCATTTCAATTTAATAAAGATTAGATTAAATTGTAAAACAAATTCACGGTAACGTCAAAATTTAATCATCTTGAAACCGTAATCCAGTGAACATTCTTTTAAATATTAAGTAAAAGACCCCATAAACAAACGAATCGTTTGTCATTTTATAATTATTCCTATTTTAAATAAGGAGTGAATATTTACTTATTGTTCTTTGACAGCAACGCACGATATAAACTCTATTTCTTTAGGTTTGATCAATTAAAAAACCAGTTGATTCACTCTAGAATCAACTGGTTTTCCTGTTATCCACGATAATTTATTAATTCGATCCTTAAACTCTGCTTGCCACAAAATCTTTAATTCTATTCATGGCTTCTTTCAAGTTTTCCATCGAAGCGGCATAGCTAATTCTAACGTAACCTTCACCACCAGGACCAAACGAGCTACCGGCTACCAATGCTACCTTATTTTCATATGCTAATTGGCGACAAAATGTTTTATCATCAATATTGAGGCTAGCTGGAATCTTAGTAAACAGGTAAAATGCCCCTTCTGGTTGGTGTGCTGTGAAACCTAATGCACTCATTTTTTCATAAACGAACTTAGCACGTTGTTCATATTCTAATTTCATTTTAGGCCCATCCTCGAACCCATTTTCAAATGCTTCTTGGGCCGCATCTTGCGATACTCTAGCTGCTGTAGTAACCGAGTATTGATGAATCTTAGCAAGTTGCGTAATAATTTGCTCAGGCGCGCATAAAACCCCAATCCGCCAACCAGTCATCGCATGTGATTTAGAAACACCATTTATTAAAATAGTTTGTTCAGGCAAATACTCTGCGATTGAAACATGCTTATCACCATACGTTAATTCACTATAAATTTCATCAGCGATAACAAAAATATCGTACTTTTTCAAAACCGATGCAATTGCCGCCACGTCTTCACGACGGTAAGTCATGCCGGTTGGATTAGACGGGAAGTTAAGCACGACCGCCTTAACGGCATCACCATTATCTTTAATTGCTTGTTCTAATTTTTCCGGAGTTAGGACAAAATTATTATCTGAAGTATCAAGAAAAATAGGCTCGGCTCCGTTTACTTTCGTAATTGGAATATACATAGGCCAAATTGGAGTGGGAATAATTACTTTATCTCCTCGATTTACTATTGAGCTGATAGCTGTCCAGATTGATTCCGTGGCTCCCACCGTAATAATGACATTTTCTGCATGATAGTTTAACTGATATTTTTTATTAAAAAAGTTAGCAACTGCCGCTCGCAACTCAGGAGTTCCGTTAGAAGGAGCATAGTGAGTATGATTTTCTTTGATACTTTCAATCGCTGCATTCTTGATATGCTCAGGAGTATTAAAATCCGGTTCTCCTAAAGTTAATTTGATAATGCCGGGAATCTTAGAAACTTCCTGATCAAATGAGCGAATATCAGATGGTGTTACCCGACTCAAATCTTCACGCATCCGACCAATTAAACGTTGTACCTTATCTGCCATTGTGATTCCTCCGTTTTAAAAATTAGAAACGCATTAAAATATAATGACAATAATAGCAATATGAAATACAGGTGTCAAAAAAATAGAGTGTAAAAAGACGCGTTTAGAAGTCGGAGTGTAACGTAAAAATGGTATGTGCGTGGTTCGAACTTAAACCACGTACGTACCATTTTTACGTTACGCACAGACTTCTACGTTTTTTTACACGTTTCCACAATAAAATTGGGGAATAAAAATTATATGCACAATAAAGCCAACAATAAAACGAAACTATATATATAAATATTCTCAAATATTGAACATACCAATACATATTAACGTCCTATCTTTTTTACCGTAACGTGTCCGCATGGCCTGAATCCTAGGGCTAAGTCATAAAAGCCCATCAATGAATCAAAAATCAATTCATCAATGGGCTTTTATGACTTAGCCCTAGGATTCTTAGCGGCCTTGCGGACACTCATTTCGTTTTGTATGCAACCTTCACATTCAATCCGTATTCATGTTCTTTAACAATTGTGGTTTGGCTTCGGCCGGCTATTTTTTCCGGCCCATCAGTAATGAATACATTAGCTAAAAATAGCTTATAATTTTTTCTAGCCGTTACTACTTCAGTTAAACCAACACTGGTTAGATGGCCGACTGCCAATCTTTCCATTTGATTCATCCCAATGTACACTTCTAATCGCGATCCGGTCGGTACCAACTCAAAGTATGGCACAGTTTGATCCGGTCTTAGCGCTGGTACTGATCGTTTTTCTTTTCGATTATAATTAATAATCTCTTTTTCACTCATTTGATTATAATCGGCGATTAACAAATTATGTTCGATTAACTGTTTGACGACCCGATTTAAATTAGCTTGTTCATGTTCATTAACCGCAACCGTTGCTGGTAAAACCTGATCATTTTCAAATAAACCATTGGCTGGAATATTGGGGGATACTGGCTGTACTTTTCTATTTTCCTCACCAACACGACGGCCGCCCAACAACTTCTCAATTTTAGGAGATGGGTCTAATTTAGTCGTTTTGTCTGTGAAATAATAAATTACATTCATTGCCACAGCGTACATCAACGCAATAAATGCTAGCATGAACAAAAAGCCCCGTAGCCATGCATGATTAATAAAGAAGCGAATTGCAACATAAAATAAATACCAATCACCAACAAATCCAACTGCAGTATAGATTTGATTTTTTAATTTTGAGTTCACGTTAAAATAACCAAGCGAATGGTTAATCATGTCTAAAAAGCTTAACATCGTTATTCCTCCCTCCTAGATTATTCTGACGTTACACTTGCTGAACTACTAGTAGCCGGCTGACTAGAGGTAGTGCTGCTGGAACTGTTAACAGCAGCGCTACTACTGGTTGCTGGAGTGTCATTATCATTATCTTGATCAGTAGTTGAACTTGATAACGCATTTGATGTTTCTGTACTACTAGTATCACTAGCAGATGATTCATCCTTGCCAGAGGACTCCTTGCTAGATTCATCTGCACTAGAAGCACTTGATCTAGTAGTAGAACTACTAGTGGAGCTAGTCGTAACTGCAGCCCCTTCGTTTGTATTGGTAACTTTATTAGCCACCACGTTGGTTGCACTTAACGCCAACACCATTGAGACAATCGCAAATGGTGTAATAAATGGTGGTGTTCGATAAGCCATATTAAAACTCTCCCCTTTTTAAAAACTCATATGTGTCGCAATATTTTGTTTATCTACCGTATTTTATTTGAATGAGCATTGACTAACAGCAAGCTCGATATTATCGCAACACCCATTTTAAACTATTTCAATTGGTTTTTGCTTGAAAGTAATGTTAAGGATTAGATAAGATCGTTAAAAATTAAAAAATGATCATAATCGGGCTTCATTTAACTACGCCAATTACCATCATTTTTATTACTCTGCATTATTTTTTTGACACTGGGCACACAATCCTACTAACTCGAATCGATGGCCAGTAATTTGTGCACCTGGTAATTGCCGTTCAAAAAAAGCCATATCAATCGGGCACATTTCAATTTCTGTTACACGACCACAATTTTGACAGACAAAATGGTGATGATGTTGATTGGCATAATCACATTGATACTTAACTTGCATCTGGTCATTTTTTATGTGTGTTTCAACGATCCCTACTTCTTCGAATTCTTTTAGATTACGATAAATCGTGTTATGACTGACACCCGGATAAAGCTCACGTAAATATGAATCAACGGTAGTAATATCAGTGTAACGATCCTTGTGTTGGGCCAAATATTCAACCAGCGCTTTACGCTGTTTCGTCAATTTATAATGGCTAGTTTGTAAGATCGATAACGCCTGAGTTGTATCAACATCCATAATTCCGTGCACCCCGCTAAATAATAATGATTACAATTTGAGAACAATATACCATATTACCAAACAAAACTAAACCTATTTAACTTCATCTGTTAACTCTGCCACCAGCTGATCCAACTTTTGTTGCGTTTCATGCCAATCATCATTAACAATTAGATGTGCAACTTGGGCCAAACTCTTTGGTAATCGCAAATCGCGTTGATACTCTTGACTGGCAATCCGTTGTTTGAGGGCTTGTGTTTGATCACCCCGCTGAGATAAACGTGAGACTAACGACGTTGGTTGACTAACAGTTAAAAAAATAATTACGGCCTGATCACCTAGCTGCTCATGATATGTTTGCGCTCCTTTTGTATCTAACACAATTGTGATCAAAGAGTTTTTTTGCCACCCTTGATCTAGTGCTTCATACGATGAGCCATATAGATGGTGATCATATTGAACTTGTTCTAATAAGTGAAGTTGTTTCATTGATTGATCTGTTTCAAAGTGATAATCCACGTTGTCGACTTCTCCTGGTCGCGGTGCCCGGGTAGTGTGCGTTATTACCTTGGGCATCCCATACTTTTCCAATAAATAATTACTCACGGTTGTTTTCCCTGCTCCAGTCGCACCCGTAATCACTATCACTCGTTTCATTAATTCCAGTCCCTCCTTTATTGTTTTAAATGTGCATTAACTTGATCTAGTAACTGCTTGAGATTATCATAAGTCAATTTTTCGCGAGCTGTTTCGTAATTAAACCAACCAGCCTTTTTTATTTCAGCCGCTTGTAATTTAACTGATTGATGGGCATCAACTTGAGCTGTGAATAACGTCATCTGTTTATGATTACCGTTTGGTAAATCATACTCGGTATAAACACTAAACTCAGAATCGATCGGTAATTCAAGTTGTGTTTCTTCCATAATTTCCCGCTGCGCGGTCTCGATTAATGACTCATTTTGCTCCACATGACCCTTAGGAAAACCCCAAAAATGACTTTTATTTGTGCTCTGTAACAATAAATACTGAAGCTCGTTAGCTGTTTTTTGATAAACAACCGCCCCACTTGTAATTTCTAACCCCATTTTTTTCTCCTCATTTGGCCTTATCATTATTTTTTAATATTACTATTTTTCATAATTCTCTCCACCATAAGCCGTAATATTAATAATAAATCAACATTTTTTATTTCTTTGCTTTATAATTTTAATTGACTTTTAATCTTAAGCAACGGTATGATAATTTCTAGTTTAATCGCAATTATTTAATTAATCAAAGGTGGTTTCGTTTATGTCATTAAATTTATTTCGTAAGGAGAGTCTTGGTCGTTACTTAGAACGTGATAATCGTTTTGCCAAAACCATGTCAGCATTCGATTTGATCGCATTAGGTGTCGGTGCTGTGATTGGAACTGGTATTTTTATTTTGCCAGGAACCGTTGCCGCCACAACCAGTGGCCCTGGGATTATTTTATCATTTTTAGGTTCCGCTGTAGTTTGTGCTTTAGCCGCAATGTGTTATGCCGAATTTTCATCGGCTTTACCAGTTGCCGGGAGCGCCTACTCCTACGGTAACGTTGTTATGGGGGAAATCGTTGGTTGGATTCTCGGATGGGCATTAATTCTGGAATACATGTTGGCTGTCGCCGCTGTATCGACCGGTTGGGCAGCTTATTTCAATTCATTTATTGAAGGATTCGGGCTACACGTTCCAAAGGCAATCTCCGGTTCATTTGATCCGGCCCATGGAACCTACATTAACTTAGTTGCTGTGCTAATCGTATTAGCAATCGCATTAATGCTATCACGTGGTATGTCAACATCTATCCGCATTAACAATTGGGCGGTTATTATCAAAATTGCAATTATCATTATCTTTGTCTTAGTTGGAATGTTTTACATTAAGCCAGCTAATTGGCACCCATTTTTACCTTACAAGGTAAAAGGAGTCTTTCAAGGTGCCGCGCTTGTCTTCTTTGCTTATCTTGGTTTCGATGCCGTTTCTTCGTCTGCAGCTGAGGTTAAGAATGCCAAGAAAAATATGCCAATTGGGATTATCGGCACATTATTAGTAGCTACTTTTCTCTATATGGCTGTTGCAGTGGTCTTAACTGGAATGGTGAAATACACTAAGTTAGATGTCGCTAATCCAGTTGCTTTTGCATTGCAGGCTGTTAATCAGAACTGGACAGCTGGATTAATTTCAATTGGTGCCTTAATCGGAATGTTCACCATGATGGTTACAATGATCTACTCAAGTTCTCGGTTAGTTTATTCAATCGGACGAGATGGATTATTACCGTCTTTTCTTGATAAAGTCGAACAAAAACACAAAATTCCGCGCAATGCATTAGTCACTGTCACAATCATTATTGCGGCAATGGGTGGTCTTGTACCACTAGATGAACTAACTAGCCTAGTTAATATTGGAACACTAATCGCATTCACATTCGTCTCATTTGGTATCATTCCCTTACGTCACCGTAAAGACATTAAAAACGAAGGCGGTTTTAAGGTTCCTTGGTACCCCGTATTACCAATTATTTCAGGACTTGCATGTATTTTAATGTTAACTCAATTAAAACTAGAAACATGGATTGCTTCTGGAATTTGGTTCCTATTTGGATTAATAATCTACTTTGCTTACGGATATTCACACAGCAAATTAAGCAAAGTGTGAGGGCTTACGGGTAAAAACCGAAGTACAGCAATAAAAGCTACATTATGATCAAAGTACAGATCATAATGTAGCTTTTTTTTGTATATTTTCGAGCGTGATTGTTCGAACTTTTACTTTGTCATCTTAAACTGCAAAAACAAATCATTATACTTACCAATAACTTTAAGTGGTAAATCACGATAAACTTGCAGATGTGCAACTGTTTTTTCTGAAGGATAGAATTGTGGATCATCTGCTACTTTTTTAGGTAGATACTTCATTGCTGCCTTATTTGGTGTCGAATAACCAATATATTCAGCATTTTGCGCTGCATTTTTAGGCTGCAGCATAAAGTTTAAAAATGCATAGGCCGCCGCCTTGTGTTTTGCTGTCTTTGGAATTACCAAATTATCAAACCAAATATTACTGCCTTCACTGGGAACCACATAGTGCAAGTGAGAATTGTTTGCCATCATTTCAGATGCTTCACCAGAATACGTAACCGCAATAGCAGCCTCATTTTGTTCCATATACATTTTAATTTCATCAGCCACAACAGCCTTCGTGTTTGGCATTAACTTAATCAGCTGCTCATTAGCCGCTTGAAGATCTGCAGCGTTAGTCGTATTAACCGATTTACCCTGTGTAATCAGCGCCACGCCCAGCATATCCCGGGCGCTATCTGTTAACATAATCTTATTTTTAAATCTTGGATTCCACAACTGCCGCCAATGTTGTACCTGGTTAGCATTCACGTACTGATCATTATAAACAATCCCTAACGTTCCCCAAAAATAAGGCACTGAATAATCATTGTTAGGATCAAAAGACAAATTCATGAATCGTGAATCAATATTTTTTAACGCTGGCAATTTACTTTTATCAATTTTCTCCAATAACTTAGCTCGTCGCATCCGTTGAACTGTATAGTCACTGGGAACCGTGAGGTCATAGCTAGTACCACCCTGTTTTATTTTAGTCAGCATAGCCTCATTACTATCAAATGTTTCATAAACAACATGGTACCCCGTTTGATGCTCAAATTTTGTAATTAATGCGGGGTCGATGTAATCTCCCCAGTTGTAGATATTTAATACTTTACTGCCCTCAGCATTAGTCTGTGCATTTAACCGATAATTAATTCCACCTAGTAGGCCACAGATGGCGAGCACAATAATTAATATTGTCATTATTCTCTTCATTGATTAATTTTCGCCTCCGCTGCTTTAACTCGTTGCAATCGTCGGTTTTGATTGTAGCGCCCCAACAAATAATAGCCCACGACTAAAAGCAAAGAAACAATAAACATCAAAGTTGATAACGCATTAACTTCTAAATCAACACCCTGGCGAGCGCGAGAATAGATCTCCACTGACAACGTTGAAAAGCCATTGCCAGTTACAAAAAAAGTAACCGCAAAATCATCCAACGAGTAGGTAAAGGCCATAAAATATCCCGCAAAGATTCCTGGTGTAATTGCAGGTAAAATAACTTTTGTTAATGTCTGCCAGCTAGAAGCACCTAAGTCGTAGGCCGCATCCACCATCGTTTTGGGCAACTCATTAATCTTAGGGAGCACCATCAACACCACAATCGGAATTGAAAACGCAATATGACTAAGTAAAACTGAACCGAATCCTAAGCTAAACCCTAAAAACGTAAAGAAAATCAAAAAACTGGCACCAATAATAACGTCAGGTGAAACCATCAAAACATTGTTTAACGATAACAAACCATTTTTGACGGTCGCTTTTTTAGCTGAATAGATTCCTAGTGCTCCCATGGTGCCAACAATGGTGGCAATCAGTGATGATAGCAAAGCAATAATTAACGTATTCAATACAATGCTGATCATTCGCGAATCGCTTAATAACGTGGCATAATGGCGCCACGAAAAACCACTGAAGTGATCCATAGTATCACCAACATTAAATGAATAGAAAATAAGATAAAAAATTGGCAAATACAACACAATAAAAACCAGTGCGAGATACAAATTACTAATTCGCCATTTTTTCATCGTATTCGCCCTCCTTTTACCTTACGATCACGTGTTAGATACATCACGACAAACATAGCCAAAATTAGAATAACACCGATCGTAGAACCCATTCCCCAGTTTTGCGTCACTAAGAAATGTTCTTCAATTGCAGTACCTAAAGTAATCACCCGGTTACCACCGATTAAACGTGTAATCATGAACAGTGATAATGATGGAATAAAAATTGCCTGAAATCCTGCTTTAACCCCAGGCATCGTTAACGGTAAAATAACTCGGCGAAATGTTTGCCAACTATTAGCCCCGAGGTCACGACTGGCATTAATCATTGATGGCTTTAATTCTGCCAAGGAATTAAAAATCGGTAAAATCATGAACGGAATTTCAATATAGGCAGCAACAAAAATAAAACTTGCATCCGTAAACAAAATTTGATGACTACCAAGACCCACAAACCGTAAAAAGTCGTTAACTGACCCATTTTGGCTAAACAGGCCAATAAAGGCGTACGTTTTTAACAATAAATTGATCCAAGTTGGTAAAATAATTAGTAATAACCACAACTGTTTGTTTTTTAACCGATTCAATAACAACGCAGTTGGATAACTGATTAATAACGTACTGAGCGTAATAATCAGAGCATACAAAATCGAATTAAACGTCATTTTCAAGTAAACGCCATTTGTCAGATACTGTTCATAATTTCCTAAGGTGAAATGACCAGTGATATTAAAAAATGATTGATAAACAATCAATGCCATTGGCGCGATGACAAATAAACCAATCCACAATAAATATGGAATTAAATACGTTGCTTTTTTGTGCATCTTACTAACCTCATTTCATTGATTTTCAATCATACGTTTCTAGTCGCGCATCAAAATCATCTTCTGTTTCACCATAACGCATGATGTGGATATCCTCTGGATCAAATGCGAGTGCGACTGTTTGACCAATCTTAGTTGGATGAATGGAATTTATCTTCCATTCATTATTCATCGCATCGTGCGCTGTAATCTGGTAATCGACCCCACGGAATAACTGCGTATCAACTGTAACATTCACCTGTCCAGTATCAATTGGCGCAATGTCTAAGTCTTCAGGACGGATCACTACTTCAACTGGTTCATTAGGTTTCATCCCCGCATCCACACATTCAAAGTCTTGTCCATCGAAATTAACAATATAGTCCTGACGCATTTTACCGGGAATAATGTTACTTTCGCCGATAAAGTCAGCCACAAAATGATTAATTGGTTCATCGTAAATATCAACTGGTGAACCACTTTGTAAAATTTTGCCGGCGTTCATGACAAAGATTTGATCACTCATGGCCAACGCCTCTTCTTGGTCATGTGTGACAAAAATAAATGTGATCCCCAACCGCCGTTGCAAATCGCGAAGTTCACCTTGCATTTCTTTTCGTAACTTATGATCTAATGCCGATAGTGGTTCATCAAGCAGTAAAACTTTAGGTTCATTAACAATTGCCCGAGCGATGGCCACTCGTTGTTGCTGGCCACCTGACAATTCAGCAATTTCACGACGACCATACCCACTTAGATGAACTAATTTTAGTGCTTCATCGACTTTTATTTTGATCTCATTTTTTTTAAGTTTGCGAATTTCTAGCCCAAACGCCACATTTTCAAACACATTTAAATGTGGGAAAAGTGCATAATCTTGGAAGACAGTATTTACCTGCCGTTCATTAGCCGGTAAACCATTAACCCTTTGCCCTTCAAATAAAATATCTCCACTGGTGACATCTGCGAATCCCGCAATTAGCCGTAAAATAGTTGTTTTTCCGCATCCAGACGGGCCTAGCAACGTATAGAACTTGCCAGCCTCAATTTCAAAGTCAATTTCATTTAAGACTCTAGTCTCATCAAAACTTTTGTTCACTTTTTTAAATTCAATTACATTATCTGCCAATTTATAACCCCCATTGAAACCGGAAATAATTTTTCTTTTTAACTCATTTTCATTATTAGTCTGGTACACTTATCGTAATTCATTATACGTATCTTTGCGGGCTACATAAACCCAATTCAGTCAAACAACCATTCATGAGGAGCGATACCATGAAAAACAATCAATTTAGTATTATTACTACATCGCACGAACAAAAAATCGCAGAATTAACGCGTATCGGTTTTTTAAGCAGCGACTTACATTTTGCCAATTCTAAGGAACTTTGGCAACACTTTTTACAACTTTCTTACCCTGAATCAACCAACGAAGATAGTACCACCGAATTTATGGCTGGCTTATTAGCTACCCCAACACAACCAGTCACCGATTTTCTACAGTCATATGAGCCTATCACAACTGAATGTTTTTACTTAGTCGCATTACAACTATTACAATTTGAACCTGAATTAGATTTTGATATTCATAATATAGCCGATAGCATGCAAAAAATGCAGTTACCAATTTTAACCCCGCCAAAATGGAATCAAGCAACCGTCATTGATGCTTGGTATTTATTACTATGTACCTATACAAAAGTAGGACAAACATTCCTAGACAATCTGACTAGTCGAGGTCTATTAACCCCACTATACGACTTACCTAGCCAAAATAAACCTGTCTTTTTTAACGGTAAATCAGTCGCAATTTTTGATCCCCATAAGCTAATTAGACAAGTCGTTTATGTGGAATCATCCTTAGATACCGACCGTGATCAAAAAGCTGATTTATTAAAAGTGGAAATTTTACGACCTAATGATACTAACCAGCAGCTAAAAGTACCTGTGGTCTACACAGCCAGTCCATACAATCAAGGGACCAACGATCAGTGGGGACAAGAGCTAACACACAACGTGAACGTTCCACTAGCCCATAAAGCAACTACCACTAAAACTGTGACTACCACTTCGTTTTCACAACCAATCGAGTTTCAAGCAACTAATGGAAATGCCACTCAAGCAACCCAAACCTTTAATCGTGAGGCTTCGTACACCTTGAACGACTATCTATTGGTTCGTGGTTATGCAGTTGTCTACGCTGCCGGAATTGGAACAAAAGATTCAGGTGGAATGCAGACCTGTGGCTCACCAGAACAGACAAGCGCAACCATCGCCGTTATCGAGTGGCTAACTGGAAAACGAAAAGCATTTACTAATCAAACAGACGGTATCGAAATCAAAGCTTGGTGGTGCAATGGTAATGTTGCCATGACTGGTCGATCATATTTAGGCACTCTGGCGACCGCCGCTGCAACCACCGGAATTTCTGGTTTGAAAACAATCATTAGTGAAGCCGCTATCTCTAGTTGGTACGATTATTATCGTGAAAATGGATTAGTAATGGCCCCTGGTGGCTTTCAAGGTGAAGATGCTGACGTTCTAGCCGCAGAAACTTTTAGTCGCAAACAAGTGGCGGCCGACTATCTTAATGTTAAACCGGTCTTTAATCGTTATTTGCACGAAATGCAAGTGGCAATGGACCGTCAAACTGGTAATTATAACGACTTTTGGGCCGAACGAAATTATCGTCCTGATTTGAAAAATGTGACTGCCGATATTTTATTAGTTCATGGTTTAAATGACTGGAACGTTAAGCCCAATCAAGCAAAAGCCGTTTGGGACCAGCTGCCCAAAAATATCACCAAAAAAATTATATTGCACCAAGGACAACATATCTATATAAATGCTTTTCAATCATTTGATTTTTCTGATTTGGTTAATCTATGGCTCTCAAATAAGTTATGGCAACTCGATAACGGCGCAGATACTGCCCTACCAAATGTCATTGTCCAAGATAACCAGCATCCCCAAACTTGGCGTGGCTACGAAAATTGGGAAGAAAACCAGCCACAAAGATGGTACTTTAGTAACCATCAATTAACCACTGCAACTAATGATAAACAGCAAGTTCAATTGTTTGATGATCATTTAACAAAAACCACTTTCGACCAATATTGTCATAATCCAGCTGACTGGCAAAATACACTAGCAACTAAGGAAAATCAATTTAGTTTAAAATTTAAAACTCAGTCAACTAAGGATACTCTGCTACTTCGTGGTACCCCTGTGTTGAATGCTCGAGTAGCGAGTTCAGTTGATCACGGGCTGCTCAGTGTCCAACTGGTTGATTTCGGGACTACCAAGCGTTTTAATATCTCACCCACAATTATTGAACGAAAAGGACTGCAACTTGGCCATTTATGGCGTGAAGACGACCTACGTGAATTCCAACTAGCCACACACCCCACTGATTTCAAGGTAATTTCTTATGGTCACATTAACTTACAAAATCGTCATAATGCGCGCGAAAATGACGACTTAACAGCTAATCAGTTTGTCGATATTCAGTTGGCACTTCAGCCTATTTTTCATCAACTTGCATTAGGCCATCAACTAGGAGTCATAATTTTTTCAACTGACTTCGCCATGACTCAACGCGGCAACGAATCAATTACGTATCAATTAGACTTGGACGACTGCCAACTAACCATCCCAACCGTTCAGCGCATCTGAAGTGGTGCTCGCAGCCGATTCAACAGCAGCTGGCCAATTAAGGAAGCTAACACACCTTTGATTAATCCGGGCAATAAAAAAGGTAATGTTCCGGCACCAAAAGCAGCAGTCCACGATAATTGACTCACGAATTTTAACCAAACAGAGCCGATCAATAACTGACTTAAAGCTCCCAATAAATTACCGAAAACTAAATATTGTTTGCCCCCTACATTGCGACATTTATTAATAATCCAAGCCTGGAGAAAAAAAGACCATAAATAACCACCGGATGGTCCCACTAACACACCTATTCCAGCAGTGGCTCCCGCAAACACTGGTAATCCAACTAATCCTAGTAATAAATAACCACCAATTGTCCAAGCAGACAATTTAAAATCAGAAATAGTTGCCAAAATTCCGACTGCTAAAGTTTGTGCAGTAAATGGAATTAACGGTAACGGGATAATAATTTGAGCGCTAATTGCCAGCAGAATAGCTAATTGGGCTGCATAGATAACTCCTCTAAGCCTTGTTTTAACCATGATAATCTCCATCCATAATGTTTAATTTTGTGATTTCTCCCGCACTTAAAGCTTTTAACTTTCCATTAATTGTTCTCAGCACTAAAGCACCTGTATCATCAATATTTTCAACTCGGCCAGCAATAATTTGATTGCCCACTTTAACAGTGACATCGTGGTCAATAACGATGCACCTTCTACGATATTCATCCATCAACTTCCCCGCATTAAAGTTAGCTGTCATTTGCCAAAAAGCATTGATAATTTCAATAACTGTTTCGTTACGGTTAACTTGTAAATGATGTTGGTTGAGGGCCCCAAATTTATTTTGTAGCTGAGCTGGAATTAATTGATTATTTTCAAGATTAATGCCAATTCCAGTGATTACATTAGCGATTTGCCCACTCTCAAAGTCAGTTACTGCTTCAGACAAAATTCCACTGACTTTATGACCTTGAACTATTAAGTCATTAACCCATTTAATTCCAACCTCAATCTGATATTGCTGTTCCAAAACTCGTGCCACAGCCACTGCAGTCCCAGTCGTTAATAGTCCAGGGTGTGTTAATTGATGTCCAATTGGTAACAAGAAGCTTAGATAAATTCCGGTTTGTGCAGGTGAATAGAATTCGCGTCCATATCGCCCGTATCCACTAGTTTGCTGATTAGCTACTATAACAGCTGGTTTCTTACCATTATCTGCTGCTAGTTGCTTGGCACGACGATTGGTTGAATCAATTGTGTCGTACACCTCAATAGCACAAGCCGCCTTAACTCCCTGGCTAATAATTGTTTGGTTTAATTGTTGATTTGGGGTAAACCGATATCCCTTACCTGACTGACTAATAATTTGTTGACCATCTGCCTGCAATTGCTTAATTGCTTTCCAAATAGCAGTCCGAGAGACTTGTAGTTGCGACACCAACTCTGCACTACTAGTCCAATTATTTTTGTGTTCATTCAAATACTGTAAGACAACTGATTTTGTGGTCATGAGCGGCTCCTTGTTAACCTATTTTTAAATAAGGTTAACAAAATTAAACATAATTGGCAATCCTTTTAAAAAGCGCTACACTAGTATCAATTTATTAGAAAATAGGTGATCTGATGAAACAAGGAACAACAATTTTGACACTCGACAATGGTTATCATCTTTGGACCAACACGCAAGGTACTGGTGACATCCATTTACTTTGTTTACACGGTGGCCCTGGTGGCACCCATGAATATTGGGAAAATTTTGCACAAGAACTTAAAAAACAAGGACTAGATGTAACAGTTCATATATATGATCAATTAGGATCATTTTATTCTGATCAGCCTGATTATTCTGATCCTGAAACTGCTGCTAAATACTTAACCTACGACTATTTCTTGGACGAAGTTGAAGAAGTACGGCAAAAACTAGGTCTTGATAACTTTTACTTGATCGGTCAAAGTTGGGGCGGTGCATTAGTTCAGATGTACGCTTTGAAATATGGGCAACACCTAAAAGGGGCTATCATTTCATCAATGGTTGATAATATTGACGAGTATGTTACCAATATTAATAAAGTGCGTGAAGATGCACTACCTGCTGATGCAGTGGCTTACATGAAGGAATGTGAAGCTAGAAATGACTACGATAATGAACGTTATCAAGGTTACGTTGACATATTGAACGCTGGCTACGTTGATCGTAAACAGCCACCTGCAATTTCTCATTTGATTAGTACAATGGCCACTCCTGTCTATAACGCTTTCCAAGGTGATAACGAATTTGTGATTACCGGAAAATTGGATCAATGGGATGTGCGCGACCAAATTAAAAACATTACAATGCCAACACTAATTACTTTTGGTGAACACGAAACCATGCCGTTAGCAACTGCAAAGCGCATGGCAGAACAAATTCCACATGCCCGTTTAGCAACTACTCCAAACGGTGGTCATCATCACATGATTGACAATGCTCCAGTGTATTTCGATCATTTAGCTACATTCATCAAAGATGTAGAAAGTGGAAACTTCAAGGACTAGAAAGTGCGTCCAACCGCATTTAAGAGTCAAAAAATAACACTGATGTGGAAAAATCGCCCATATCAGTGTTATTTTTTGTTACGAGCAGACTCTGGCAATCAGTAAGCATATTTCAACAATTATTGATCATGTCTGAATCAATAAAAGAATTGCAAAACTTTCTTCCACCACCATATATCTGCTATGATATAAGTAATAAAAACGATAGGAGTTTGCCAAATGAAAAATTTTATTTTTGATGTTGACGGTACTCTAATTGATACAATTAAAATGTACATTCCAGCACTCCAACAAACTCTGGCCAAACATGGTTACCAACGTGAATATAAGGAACTTACCAAGGTGTTTGGAATTACTGCCCTAGATGCTTTACGTGCAGTTGGGGTAAAAGAAGCTGACCTACAACCAATTTTCAAAGAATGGTTCGCACTTGCTTATCAAAATGATGACCAAGTATCTGTTTTTCAGGGGATTGCAGAAATGTTAACTCAACTTAAAGCACAACCTGATATTAAACTCGTTATTGCTACCTCAAAAACAAACGATGAATATGTTAACGAATTTGAACCTAATTTTTCAATTTCAAAATATTTTGACGCCCATGTAACTGCTGATGATACACAAAAACATAAACCAGATCCGGATCCCATACTGGCCGGACTAAAAAAAGTAAATGCAGATCCCGCAGAGTCCATTTATATTGGCGATACAATCAATGACTTAACTGCTGCCCATGCTGCTGGTATTAAATTTGGTTCTGCCCTATGGGGCTCAGTTCAGCCTGAAAATCTGGGAGAGGCAGACTTTCCGTTAGAGCATCCTAGTGAACTAATAAAGCTGCTTTAAGTATATAATTATATGCTGCTTACCTTTTTTTATATTCCTAAGGCATAAAAGTGCTCCTACATGGCCATTCTGGTCATCTAGGAGCACTTTTTACGTTATATTCTTTTTTAGAAACGTGTTAATTGAGGCAAATGTCTAGGACTAAACCAATAATGACGATCAATAAATCAAGAACCGATCTATTAATCGCCATTATTGGCTTAGCCTACGACATCTATTCGCTTCAATTCACACTTTTTTTAGACTTAGTTTTTCCACATTTAAAATCTTGTCAACCCAACCTGAGTAAAAACTCTCTTCATGACTAACTAAGATCAAGTTACCTGGAAATTCTTGTAATGCTTTTTTTAGTCCGGCTTTTGTTTCGTCATCTAAATGATTAGTTGGTTCATCCATGATTAAAAAGTTAGATGGCGTCAATTCAAGAATGGCTAACTTAACTTTAGTTTGTTCACCACCGGATAGTAGATTCATCGGTTTCATCGCATTTGCAGCATTGATTCCCGCTCCACCTAACCTTGTTCGAATAGTTCTTGGCATCATTGTTGGAAACATCTCTTGAATCGTCTGGAGTGGTGTCAATTGGTCGTTATCCCACTCTAAGTCTTGATCAAAATAATTCACTCGCGCAGATGGCGAAAATTCTGATTCACCACTTTTAGCCGGTATTTTACCTAAAATCGACTTGATTAGAGTGGACTTTCCAACTCCATTAAATCCTTTAAAAATTAATTTCTCACCCATCGTCATTGAAAACGTCACTGGCGCTAATAAAGGGTGTGTGTATCCCACAGATAGTTCTTCCACGCGAAGCGCATTTTGCGAACCAGTATCTTCATATGGAAATTTGAAACTAGCCCGTAAATTTTCACTTGGTGGATCAATTTTATCCATTCGCGCTAACATTTTTTCACGAGACTTAGCCATTGTAGCTTTCGAACCAGCCTTGTTTTTTGTAATAAACTTCTGAGCCTTTTCAATTTGAACTTGTTGCTTTTCATATTCGCGTAATTGTGCTTCCTTACGTTCCTCTTTTTGACGCATCGCTTGTTTAAAGCTTCCACGATATTTTGTGATTTTACCAAATGAAACATCGCAAATACAATTTGTCACTTGTTCCAAAAAATCATAATCATGAGAAATAACCATTGCAGCGCCAGCAAAATCATTCAAATATTCAATTAACCATTCAATATGCGATGTATCCAAATAATTAGTCGGCTCATCTAGCAAAATAACGTCTGGACTTTCTAGCAATAACTTAGCCAGAATAATCTTAGAGCGTTGCCCACCACTCATCTGCGATACAACATGGTCTGCCCCAATGTCATTTAATCCCAGTCCACTCATTACTCGATTTATTTCTGTTTCAATATCATAAAAATTACGTGCTTCAAGTTGTTCTTGATAACGACCAGCACGCTCCAGCAACTTATCTTCCATCGTAGTGGCATATTCTTCATAGCACGCATTCATCAAATCATTGATCTTGTACAAATCAGCAAATGCAGTATGGAGAAAATCAATCAATGTTGTTCCATCAGGAATATCAGCGTACTGATCCAAATAACCAATCCGAATATTCTTCTGCCATTTAATATCACCAGTTACTGGTAAAACAGTCTCAGTTATAATTTTAATCAGTGTACTTTTACCTGCACCATTTTGGCCGACTATGCCCATATGTTCATTTTGGTTAAGCTGAAAGCTTGCGTCGTCATATAACTTTTTATCCGCAAAACTCATGCTTAGGTTTTCAACTTCTAATAAACTCATTTTTACCACCCTTAAAGACCTAGCTATTAATGGATAAGCCTTTTTCTTCCTATGCTAAACCGCGTTGCTAGTCGCAAAAAAACACCTATAACAAGCTGTGCTAAACATTTAAATTATTCCAGCGCGTTTATCATTACAAGTTAATTTATATTTACAACTACCGTACTCTTTTAAGCTCAATGTTCATACACTATCACAATCGCCCAGAGAGCGTCAAACGGTATGCTATAATATTTTCAATACTAATTTCAAAGGAAGCCGTCTTATATGAAAATTAAAGATATTGATCACATTACACTGACTGTCACAGATTTAGCGGCAACTCTGCGCTTTTATCATGAAGTTTTTGACATGCCAATTGTTCAAACAGATGATGGTCGCCAATCAGTCCTTTGTGGCAAACAAGCTATCAAATTTCAACTAACTGATAAACCCCATCCCCCAGTGGCAGGGGTCCCTACTCCAGGATCCGCCGATTTTTGTATCATTGTCAAAGATCCATTAGAGGAAGTTAAAAACCATCTCATCAGTTATTATGTACCAATCATTGCAGGACCAGTAGAACGCAATGGTGCTCACGGTAAGATAACTTCATTTTACATTAATGATCCTGATAATAATTTGATTGAAATAGCAGAATATATTTGAGTTCCTACCCAACTAACTAACGTTGATCATATATGTTTTGCTGAGAGCATTATATTGATGCAACGAAAACAGCCACATCAAGTTTTATTTTTCATTGTTAAACATGTTCGCCAACCCAAAAGTCTGCGTACAACCAAAAATACCACTTACATGGAACCAAATTCACCCATGTAAGTGGTATTTTTACGTTGTATTCACAGTTTTAATCGCGGTTGGGCACACTCTTAATAATTGTTTCTTCCATTCTCTCTGGTTCGATTACAGTCTCTTTTTTACTCTCTACTTCAAAAAGTTCTTGAATTCCTGCCGGTAATTTATCTTGTAACAATTCATTTAGCTGTGTGACTGCTGAAAGCCCCACTTGTTTTACTGACTTACCAGTAATTGCCGCAAAAACAGTCTCTGGAAACTTATATGGACTGGCAGTCGCAACAACTACAGTTGGCGTCTTGTCACCTGATTTCTGTTGATACCGATGAGCAACACTTGATGCCACTGCCGTATGTGGATCAATTGCGTAACCATCCTCATCAAATACTCGTTTGATTTCTTGACTAATTTCATCCTCATTAGCACTACCCGCCACAAAGTCATCTAATTGATTCTTCATTGCTGTAGAAATTTCATATTTACCGCTTTGCTGCAGTTGCTCCATCAAACTAATCACTAACTGCTCATCTTCGTCAGCAATCATAAACAGCAATCGCTCTAAATTACTTGAAACTAAAATATCCATCGATGGTGAATTAGTTAAATAAAATGGACGATTACGGTCATATACTCCCGTTTTGAAGAAATCGGTGAGTACGTTATTTTGATTGGAGGCGCAGATGAGCTTTTTTATCGGCAAGCCAATTTTCTTAGCATAGTAGCCTGCTAAAATATCCCCAAAATTTCCGGTTGGTACCGCAAAATTGATAGCTTCTCCGTTACTAATTTCACCGCGGTTAACCAGCTGACCATAAGTATAAAAATAATATGCTATCTGTGGGATCAATCTGCCAATATTCATTGAATTTGCCGAAGAAAATTGGGCTCCCCGATCATGCAGTTGTTGGTTAAATTCACGGTCATTGAAAATCTGTTTAACCATCGATTGAGCTTTATCAAAATTACCCTTTACAGCCACAACTTGTAAGTTATCACCCTGCTGAGACAGCATTTGTTTTAATTGGACCGGACTAACGCCCCCTTCAGGATAAAAAACAATTACCTGCGTGCCCGTTACATTACGAAAGCCTCGCATAGATGCAGTTCCTGTATCACCTGAAGTAGCTGTTAAAATAACAATTTGTTGCTTTAACTGTTGAATTTCAACTGCATTAGTCATCAATTGTGGCAACACTTGTAGTGCTAAATCTTTAAATGCTAGCGTGGGGCCATGGAATAACTCCATATAGTAATTACCAGCCTTATTATTGGTGACTGAAACAATCTCTGCTCGATCAAATTGCTCACCGTATGCCGCTAAAACACTCCTGTCTAGTTGGTCATCAGAAAAGTCATCAAAGAACCACTTTAAAACTGTTTTGGCAACCTGCTGATATGATAATCCATTCATTTCTCCCAGCTTAAATTCTGGTTGCGGAAATTTAACTGGGACATATAACCCACCATCCGGAGCAAGCCCCTGTAAAACAGCAGCAGCTCCGGTTAACCGTTGTTTTCGATTACCACGTGTACTTCGGTATTCCATTATCATTCAGCCTCCAGCATAATTTCGTTTTACCAATTATAAACTATGCGTGATGCATTTGCCTATGCTAAAATACTCTTTAAGTGATATCAAATAAAAATTGGGGTAAATAATATGGAAACAATCAAAATTGGATTAGTTGGATTAGGAACGGTCGGTAGCGGTGTTTTACAAATGGTCACTCAAAATCAGGCCAAAATTTCTAATATTACTGGTCGTAAATTAAGTGTCAAAACAATTGTTGTCCATGACGTAGACAAACCACGCCAGGTAAATACAGACAACGTTTTATTGACCGATGATTTAAATCAAATTATTAATGATCCCGAAATTAAAATTGTCGTTGAAGTTATGGGAGGTATTCATCCAGCTAAAGAAGTTATCACCGCACTATTAAATGCTAAAAAACATGTTGTGACGGCTAATAAAGATTTGATTGCCTCTTTTGGCGATGAATTGGCCAAAATTGCTCATGATAATCATTGTGATTTGGTTTATGAAGCAAGTGTAGCTGGCGGAATCCCAATTTTACGCACCATCGTTAACAGTTTTGCGGCCGATCAAATCCTTGAAGTTAAAGGAATTGTTAATGGCACAACCAACTATATTTTGACACAAATGCAGCAACAAAATTGGAGTTACGAACAAGCCCTTAAAAAAGCGCAAGAACTTGGTTTCGCCGAAAGCGACCCGACAAACGATGTTGCCGGCATTGATGCTGCTTATAAAATGATTATTCTAAGTCAATTTTCATTTGGTACGCACCTATCAATCGACGACATGAAAGTTGAAGGAATCCAAAACATTCAATTAGCTGATGTTGAACAGGTAGATTCCTTTGGCTACACCATTAAATTGTTAGGTATCTCAAAACGCATAAATGATGGCATCTTTGCTGAGGTTGCTCCCGTCCTCGTCGCCAAGGATCATCCCCTTGCCACTATTAACAACGAAAATAATGCCGTTATGGTAACAGGTAGTGCCGTTGGCGAAACCTTATTTTACGGACCCGGTGCAGGTGGATTACCAACTGCTAACAGTGTTTTAAGCGACATTGTTTCAGTAACTAAAAACATTGTTTTAGGTACCACTGGCAATTCATTTAATAACTACCAACATGAAACCAGTTTGGTTGTCGCTAAGGACATCAATTACCCCTATTACCTATCATTAGACATGCTCGATGTTCCTGGACAAATGCTAAAACTGACCCAGTTAATGACTAAAATTGGTGCTAGTTTTAGTCAAATCGTTCAAACTAAAAACGATACAGATTCTGCCCGTGTGGTAATTATTACCCACGAAATGTCAAAAGTTCAGTTAGCTCAATTAATAAATGAAATAGGCCATATTGAATCAATTAATCTAGTTGCGGCCTACAAAGTACTCACAAACTAACCAGAAGGGAGCAACTTACGATGCAAATTAAAGTTCCCGCCACTAGTGCAAATTTAGGACCTGGCTTTGACTCAATTGGAATTGCCGTTTCTTTATTTTTAACTGTGGAAGTTGCCGAGCAAACCAAAACTTGGACAATCAGCCACAATTTGGGGCCTGGAATTCCAGCCAATAAAACTAATCTAATTGTTGCCACAGCCCTAAAAGTTGCACCAACCATCAAACCTCATCACTTGAAAATGAGAACAGATATTCCTGTCACCCGTGGATTGGGTAGCAGTTCGTCTGCCATTGTTGCAGGAATTGAGTTAGCAAATCAGTTAGGCGATTTACGGTTAACAAATGACCAGAAGCTTGAATATGCTTGTCACTTTGAAGGCCATCCAGATAATGTTGCTCCAGCTATTTTGGGAGCCTTGGTTATTGGAACTAACATCAATGATCATTTTGTGGCCGTTAAGGCCCCTTTCCCGGAGTTAGCATTCGTTGCCTACATTCCAAGCTATGAGCTTAAAACAAGCGATAGTCGAAACGCCTTGCCCGCTCAGTTAGACTTTAAGGCTGCTAAGCATGCAAGCTCGATTGCGAATACCTTTGTTGCGGCGTTACTAACACAAAACTTTACATTGGCTGGTCAATTGATTGAAGCTGACGAATTTCATGAGCCATTTCGCCAAAGATTGGTGCCTGAACTACTTCCAATTCGCAAAATTGCACATGCCTGTGGAGCAATTGGCACCTATCTGAGCGGTGCTGGTCCAACTGTGATGACCATTTTGCCACCAGAAAAAGTGACTCCGTTTATTACTCAGTTAGCTGTACATGGCTTTAATGATGCTGTAGTGCAACTTAATATTGAGTCAGCTGGAGTCCAGGTAATTCAGTAAAAACTAATGAGACGAAAAAAAGCATGTGGTGCCCACAACCACATGCTTTTTTGTGTCTATTTTTATACTTCTTCAGCCACCGGCTGCTCATCTTTAACTTCAAATCGTGCCTTAAATTGTCGCATCTGTTCTGCTAAGTGAACTTCGTGAACCACAAATTCATGGGTGCGACAAACATAGTCGTGTTCTCGGCCAATCTTTGCAATGTAGCCATTGATGTAATCAACTTCGGTTGGTCGATTCTTAGAAAAATCTTGGTACATTGATGGGTAATGATAAGCGTAGGCGTGACTAACAGCTTCAACCGAATCGATTTCTTCTTGGCGGGTTTCAACTAATTTAATTCCTGCACGCTCACATGCATCATATGCTTCATTAAACATTTGAGTAGCCATTTCACGAACCCCAGGATACTGGATAAACTGACCCATTTGAATTTCAAACATTGTACAAATCGTGTTAACAACTGCATTGAACACAACCTTTGACATCATCGTACCCATAAAGTTTTGAGTCACAACCGGTCCTAATCCGGCTTGTTTAAAATCAGCTTCAATTGCGTTAGTATAGTCATTAATTTGCTCATCAAAGTTACACATGTGCATTACTTCGGTTCCCTGTGCTCCCATAAAATCGACATCGCCGGGGCCATTGAAAACAGTCGCAATCATTGCCGTACCACCAATAATTCGTTCCTTAGGAAAATATTGATTGATGATATCAAAATGACCCATTCCGTTCATTGCTGAAAAGGCGACTTGATGGTCTTTAAAGAATGGCGCACACCGCTTCATAACATCTTTTAATTGCATTTGTTTTACAAAGATAATCCAAGCATCTGGATCGCCTTGATATTCTTCTGGATAATATACATTGATTGGTACAATATGCTTATTTTCATGATCACGAGCGACATAAACTCCGCCCTGTTCTCTGATTTTATCAACGTTTGGTTCCCATGTATCAATAAAATCAACGTTACAACCCGCATTTTCTTGAATCATCGTACCAAATCGTACACCCATTGCACCTGCACCAATTACACCATATTTCATTTATATCATCCTTTCAAATTAGAGTGTGATCGACCACGGTTAGCAGTTGGAGTGTAACGGGCAAAGGGAGCTTATGATTTGAACTTTAATCATGAGATCACTTTGCTTGTTACACGGAAACTGTTTTGGCCGAGAACACGTTTCAAATTAGAGTGCGATCTGAGGCACTCAGATGTCATAGACTAAGTTAGCAACGGTGATTGAATAATTGGTCTTAAATTATTTGGTCATCGTCGTTGGCTTATCCCTAGCTATCTGCCTCAGCAAGCACGTTGCAGCAACTTAAATCATTCTGATAGGCTCAATAAATGTGGCCAGTTAACATTGGTTGTTTTAAACTTACTATGTGTCATACAAAATCATCCTCTCTATGTAGCGCGATATGTGTTGTGAGTAGAAGTATTACTATGTTTAACTTGGAATTTGATGAAAAAAGCGTCCTTGCCGTAATTTTAATTACGACAAGGACGCTTTTGCGTGTTACCACCTTGAATTTATGACATACTCACATATGCCAACTCGACGGGTACTGTTATTAATACCTCGACATTATATTGGGTGTCTGCCCCTAATCTCTCGAAAAAGATTAACGTTTTAGACCATCTTTAATCACTAGGAACTTACATCTTCTCATCAACGATGCTTGCTGAAAAGTTCGCTAACAACTACTCCATCATCTAAGTTGCACGCTGTTCATCAAATTTGTTGACGCTAGTATACAAACTTATTTACCTGGTTGTCAACACTTTTTCTCATTTATTTTTAATTAACATTATTAAAAAGCTTTTTATCAACGTTTGTAAATTAATCTTTTTTTAATTTAGCTAAATCATGAATGAACAAGCCACTCAATAATTTAGGTTCAAACCAAGTCGACTTAGCCGGCATTAATTGATGAGCATCTGCCACTGCTAATAATTGCTCCATGGTAGTTGGATACATTGCAAATGCCACTGTATACTCCCCATCATCAACCAGCGACTGTAATTTTTCTAGTCCTTCAATACCGCCAACAAAATTAATTCTTTTATCATGAGCTATATCATGTAATCCAAAAACATCTTCTAAAATGTTGTGTTGTAAGGCAGAGACATCTAATCTTGCCACAGGATCGGCTTGATCCGGTTGTTCTAGCGGGTCTAAAGAAAACCATTGATTACTCCAATACATGCTGATTTGTCCTCGTCGACCAGGACGTTTAGCTTGGCCCATCACAGCAACATGGTATTTTCGTTCCAAAACTGCCAAGAAATTATCCGGAATTGGAACATTCACTACACGGTTATAGTCCCAAATCTTTAACTCACTTTGTGGAAACGCAATGGCTAAAAAATAATTAAATTCTGCATTTGGTCCCTCATTGGGAAATTCTCGACGCCTTTTTTGAGCTACTTTAACTGTTGAAGCAGCTCGATGGTGTCCGTCAGCAATATAGAATGCAGGCACTTGTGTAGCAAATATTTTTTCCAAGCGATTGAAGCTCTCTGGTAACTGCCAAACTTCATGTTGGACTCCAAAAAAAGCTGTGAATGATGCATCTGGCGTATTTTCATCACAAAAAGCTGTAATAGCGTCCATAATTTCATTTTGATCACGATAAGTCAGTAAAACGGGACTCGAATTAACATTTGTGACATCAATATGCTTAATCCGATCGGCTTCTTTGGCAGCTCGCGTCAATTCATGTTTTTTAATTAAATCATTTTCATAGTCTGCTGCACTTGCAGCACCCACAATTCCGATCTGCCGCTTTCCATTCAGCGTCATTGCGTAGGCATAGTATGAATTACGTTCATCTTTTTTTAACGTACCATCTTCAATCCAGTCAACTAAGGTCTGCCGAGCTTGCTGATAAACTCGATCATCGTAAGGATCAATTGAAGGATCAAGGTCTACTTCCGCTCGATCAATATGCACAAATGACAGTTTATTTTTAGCTGCATCACGAGCTTGCTGATCATCCAACACGTCATATGGTAGTGATGCCACTTGGTTCATTAATTCAAATGGTGGTCGAATGGCCTTAAACGGTTTAAATTTAACCATTATGCTTCCTCCTCGTCAGTTGGTTTGGCGATACCACGTACCCGAATAATTTCATTAATTGCGAGACATTTTTTTTCAAATTCCTGATAAAGTTCTTCATTCATTGGTGCATCTACATCAATCAAAGTGTAGGCAAAATCGTCTTTGGAAGCATTAATCATGTTAGCAATATTAATATTGAAATCTGCTAACACCGTTGTAATGCGGCCTAACATATTTGGCACGTTTTGATGTAAAAAAGTCAGACGATAGGGCGAATTAAATGGCATCCTTACCGCTGGATAATTTACAGAATGCTCAATTTCACCAGTTTCTAGGTACAACCGTAAAGTATTAGCAACCATTTCTGCGCAATTATCTTCTGCTTCTTGCGTCGTGCCACCTAAATGCGGTGTTACTACTACCTGATCGTGTTTTAATAACTCATCAGACGCAAAATCAGTCCAGTATTGTGCCAGATGCCCTACGTTTAGTGCTGCTAATACAGGTGCCTCCTCCACAATCCCGTTACGCGAATAATTCAGTAGGATCGCGTCTTTTTTCATCATCAAAAGTTCGTTGGCTCCAATAAGATTTTTATTTTGTTCATTGTATGGAATATGAATCGTCACATAATCACTTTGTGACAAAACTTCTTTCAACGTGGTAGCACGTTTGATGTCGCTAGTTACTTGCCAAGCATGCTCAACTGAAATATACGGATCATAACCAATGACATGCATTCCTAATTGCCGAGCAGTATCAGCAACCTTTGATCCAACTGCCCCTAGCCCAATAACTCCAATTGTTTTTCCGGATAGTTCAGTGCCACGATAATGATTTTTACCCGCTTCAGCTTGAAGTGTCACATCAGCTTCTTTTCCTGAAGATAAAGATTTTGTCCAAGCGATTGCTGGAATAACTGGTCTAGATGCTAAGATTAAGATCCCGATTATTAATTCCTTTACTGCATTTGCATTTGCCCCCGGTGCATTGAAAACAACGACACCATTTTCACTCGCCTTTTGTAGTGGAATATTATTAACCCCTGCCCCAGCACGACCAATTGCTAACAAACTAACTGGCAAAACGTTGCGATGTAAATTTTGGCTTCTAATTAATAGTGCATCAGGTTCTTGCACTCCATTGATACTGTATTTATTTTTTGGAAAAACGGCTAGTCCAACGTTTGAGATGACGTTGTAAGTTTTGATTGCAAACATATTAAAGTCCTCCATGATTTAATTCAAATTGTTGCATAAATTTAATTAAGGCCTGTACACCAGCATTAGGCATCGCATTGTAGAGACTAGCACGCATGCCGCCAACTAGTCTGTGTCCAGCCAACCCAATTAGTCCTTGCTCGTTAGCCTCAGAACTAAATTGATGGTCCAACTGATCGTTACCAGTGCTAAACACAATGTTCGTTAACGATCGTTCAGCAACGTTAACCGAATTATTAAAAATTGTTGAATTATCGATAAAGTCATATAACAAATTGGCTTGTGCCAAATTTTGTTGGTAAATGGCTGGGACGCCGCCAAATTCTTTGAGCCATTTAAATACCAAACCAGCAGCATAGATCGAGAAAACTGGTGGCGTATTTAACTCAGAATGCTTCTGATCTTCTAACCAATAATTCATAACATCAGATATCTTCGGGTGATTTGTCAACCGGTTACGCTTGACGATCACAACTGCCATTCCAGCCGGACCAATGTTTTTTTGCGCTCCCGCATAGACTAAATCAAATTGATTAATATCATACGGTTCTGCAAGAATATTCGACGACATGTCGGCAACTAATGGCCCGATATTGACTGGAACTTGATGATACGCTGTCCCTTCAATTGTGTTATTGGTAGTTAAGTGTATATAATCCAGCGGCATATCATTTAATGGTCTAATCTCAGGAAGTTGGCTTGTCATTTTGGATACTTCATCAACCGCTAATCCATTAATTTTGTTGGCTGCATCCATTGCTTTTTGCGCCCAATGACCGGAATTAATATAGGCAACGTGGTGATGATGATCAGTCATATTTAGCGGTACACTTGTAAACTGCAGGGTTGCTCCGCCATGCAAAAACAACACCGCATAACGATCATCAATTTGCATCAAATCGCGTAAACTATCTTCAGCCGCTTGTTGCATCTCGATATATTGCTGAGAGCGATGGCTAATTTCTAAAATGCTCATTTGACTACTGTTAAAAGACTTTAATTCTGTTTGGATTTGATCGAGCACCGCTGCTGGCAACACTCCTGGTCCTGCTGAAAAATTATATACCGTCATCTATGTGCCTCCCATTTCAATTATTTTCATCATACTGATTGAAAATAATTATGCAATCAATTTATTAATCAGTTTTATCTTTTTTGTGCTAGGAAGTTTGTTATAACAATGTTTATTCGTTATTAAAATTAAAAAATAAAAATATTTATTTTTTGACTTTACGATCTTAATTTTCGTTTAAAATATGGGATTTGACCGTACTATTGATGTACATAAATATTTTTATATTGTTTTAAGCGTTAAAATTAAAAATTCTTCATTGACAACTATCTTCTGTTTCAACTATACTTATGCACATTAAGACGACGTGGGAGATTAAGTCATATGAGCAAATTAACACAACAATTGAATAGCCGTTGGCAAAGCCGGTAATTCAGGTTATGTGTGTTCATCACAGATATGACCTGAGTTTTCAGATTATATCTGTGCCGACTTATTAAGTTTTGCGAGTCTGCATGGATTTTCCATTGCAGGCTTTTTCTTTTGGAGTTAAGAAGGAGTCCCTGTGATGGAGACTCCTTTTTGTTTTGGACCGTGTTGTTTTAACCAAACTTCTGGGCTAAGCCAATTGTCCATCATTCGCGAAACCAGCGAACAATGTACAATTATCTTAGCCTACGAAGTCGTATCGGTTAAAAAACACTCTAATTTGGATAAAGGTGGTAGTGATTATGAAACGTATGTATGCTTTTATAGCTATTATTTTGATTTTTCTCGGTTTTGCTTATTTTAAAGAGGGTGGCTTGGTTACCAAAGAAAAAACACCAACTGTTGGTATTTTAACCTTGATGCACCAGCCAGCTTTGGATCAAATTCATAAGGGTGTGGTTGCCGGGTTAGCCAAAGAGGGCTACCACGACGGTAAAAACATCAAAATTGATTATCAAAATGCTCAGGGTGACCAAAGTAATTTGAAAACAATGAGTTCTAAGCTCGTCAACAATAACTCAAATGTGTTGGTTGGAATCACAACTCCGGCTGCACAGGCATTGGCCAACACGACAACCAAAATTCCAATTGTCTTAGGCGCTGTAACAGATCCTAAGTCTGCTGGATTGGTCAAAGATAATAAGCACCCCGGGGGTAATATTTCTGGAGTCTCTGACCAAGCTCCATTGGAAGAACAATTAGAGTTAATTCAGTCCTTCATGCCGAATCTAAAAACGCTTGGCATCATCTACACGTCAAGTGATAACTCGGCAGTGACTGAAGAAAAGAAATTCGTACAATTATGCAAAGAAAAACACGTTAATCTAAAAACGTACTCAATTTCAAATAGTAATGATCTTAATCAAGTATCACAGGAAATGATGACTCAAGTGGATGCAGTTTTTGTTCCAACCGACAATACCATTGCTGGTGCCATGCAGACATTAGTTAAAAATGCGGATGCTGCGCGCAAGCCCATCTTCCCTACTGTTGATACAATGGTAAAAGATGGTGGTGTTGCAACATACAGCGTCAATCAATACAAATTAGGCGTTCAAAGCGGCGAGTTAGCTGGACAAATTCTTAAAGGGAAAAAGAAAACAGCTACCACACCAATTCAATATATTCGCCATGGTGAGCCAACTTTAAATTTGAAACAAGCCCGTAAATTAGGTTTACACATACCAGCATCATTCTTACGGGATGCACAAAAAAATGGGGAGGTCTTCAAATGAATTTAATTGTCTCAGCAATCGGTCAAGGACTATTATGGGCTATCCTTGGACTAGGTTTATTTTTAACTTTTAGAATTTTAGATTTTCCTGATATGACCGTTGAAGGTACCTTTCCTTTAGGTGCTGCCGTCGCTGTAACTGCAATCGTTCACGGAATGTCACCATTAATGGCTACCTTCCTTGCTTTTCTAGCAGGAATGGTTGCGGGCCTGATTACTGGACTGCTATACACTAAAGGCAAAATTCCAATTCTTCTTGCTGGAATTTTAACGATGACCGCAGCTTACTCAATTAATTTGCGAATCATGGGTAAATCAAACACTTCGCTGTTAGGTCAAAAAACACTCCTTAAAACAAAGTTTTTATCAAGTCTACCGACTTATTTTGATAGTGTCTTTTTAGGAATGCTGATCATTGCTATTATCACTATTATCTTAATTTTCTTTCTTCAGACTGATTTAGGTCAAGCTTTTATCGCCACTGGGGATAATGAAAAAATGGCCAAATCACTTGGAATCCACACCGATAACATGAAAAACATGGGATTAATGGTTTCCAACGGAATGGTGGGTATCTGTGGTGCCCTAATTGCGCAGAGTAACGGCTATGCGGATATTAATATGGGAATTGGTACTATCGTGATTGCGCTAGCCTCCATCATTATCGGTGAAGTCGTCTTTGGTGAATTAACATTAAACCAACGATTAGTAGCGGTCACATTAGGAAGTATTATTTACCGTTTGATTTTACTAGCAGTTTTGCAGTTAGGATTCAGTGCCAACGATCTAAATGTGCTTTCATCAATTGTCTTAGCACTATGCATGATGTTGCCACAATTCAAAAAAGCCCTACACTTAGACCATATTTTATCAAAGGGGGTTAGGGTTGATGACTAAACCAATTTTGGCATTAAAAAATATTGTAACCCTAGTTAACAAGGGTACATCCAGTGAAACTGAAATCCTAAAAAATTTAAATCTAACGATTAACGATGGTGATTTCATCACTATTGTTGGCGCTAATGGGGCTGGTAAGTCAACCTTATTTAACGTAATTGGTGGTAACCTACCTGTCGATTCTGGTGAAATACTGCTACACGATCAAGATATTACAACCCAAAATGAAGAGGAACGGACTAAATTTTTAAGTCGTGTTTTTCAAGATCCTAAATTGGGTACAGCACCACGAATGACTGTTGCGGAAAATCTGCTTTTGGCCCAAAAGCGTGGGGAAAGACGACTTTTAAAACCACGTCAACTAAAACAAAATATGGCTGAATTTACTGCACTAGCATCCACCATGAACAATGGTCTGGAACAAAGAATGAACACTGCCACTGGAAACCTGTCTGGTGGTCAACGTCAGGCATTGAGTTTCTTAATGGCCACATTAAAACGTCCAGATGTAATTTTACTAGACGAACACACAGCAGCACTAGATCCAAGAACCAGTCAAGAATTATTACACGCAACCAACAAACGCATTAATGAGGATCATCTAACAGCATTAATGATCACCCATCACCTTGAAGATGCCCTAAAATATGGCAATCGATTAGTAGTATTAGACGACGGCAAAATTAAAGCTGACTTCAAGGGTGTAGAAAAAGAGCAACTGACAACGGATCGGCTGTATGAGTATTTTGAGCTATAGAATCCGCGTTTAAAAGTTAGAATGTAGAAAAATAGTATGACCGAATTCGGTCATACTATTTTTATGTTACATGAAAATTTTTGTGGCTGTGAGCACGTTTCAAAATAACATGCAAAACAATGGCAATTCAGCAATAAACTAACTTTCCCACCACAACTTAACCAGTGCCTGTGTTCCATCATTTCCCAAATTACGTTGATCAACCAACTGTTCATATAGCTGTTTAGCTTGATTGGTAGCCGGTAAATTTAAGTTCATCTTATCAGCCTCATCTAACGCGATCCGCAAATCCTTCAAAAAATGCTTAGCAAAAAATCCAGGGGTATAGTCGCCTTTCAGGATACGCGGAACATAATTTGCCATGCTCCAATTAGCTGCGCCACCAGAATTTAACGTTTCTAACACAGTTGGCAAATCTAATTTAGCTGCCCTAGCGTAGACCAGCATTTCTGTTAATCCCGTCATCGTTCCAGCAATCATAATTTGATTGGCCATTTTAGCATGCTGGCCCGCACCATAAGATCCGAAATAATTAACCCTTTGTCCCACCTGTTTAAAAAGCGGCACCAATTTGTCAAATGCGGTCTTGTTACCGCCTACCATAATTGTTAAAGTGGCATTTTTGGCGCCAATATCCCCTCCAGATACCGGGGCATCCAAAGCTAATAGTCCATTTTTATCGGTATAAGCACCGATTTTAATTGCTAGCGATGGTGTGCTAGTTGTCATATCAACTATTAGCTGACCAGGCTCTGCTACACTAAAGATTCCCTGGTTCCCAAAATAAACTTCCTCAACATCTTGTGGATAACCAACCATTGTGAAGACAACCTCATTATTGACCGTAGCTTTAGCTGGTGTATCAGCCCAATGAGCTCCATTGTTTAACACATTATCCGCTTTGCTTTTAGTTCGATTATAAACCGTCAGTTCATGTCCTGCGGTTAACAAGTTATTAATAATTCCAGTTCCCATGACGCCAGTTCCGATAAATCCGATTTTCATTTTGGCCAGCTCCTTTTCTTTGCAGCATCTCTCACTCACGCCATTATCCTACCACGAAAAGAAGAAAGAGTGCTAAACTTGAGGCGATAATAATTTTAAGGAGATGGCAAGTTTGAAAACAATTAAGCTCGGTGAAAGTGGCATCAATGCTTCTCAAATCGCACTAGGAATCATGCGTATGGGCTCATTAAGTGTCGCAGACGCAACTAAAGTAATCGAAACAACCTACAATGCAGGCGTCAATTTTTATGACGCTGCAGATATCTATCTTAACGGGAACTCAGAAAAAACATTCGGTGCAGCTTTGAAACAAGCTTCATTTTCACGCGATGATATTTATATTCAATCTAAAGGCGGCATTGTATTAGACCCTAAGCGTAGCACCGGCGACCTGGTTTTCGGTCAACGATACGATTTTTCTAAACAACACTTATTAGAAGCTATCGATGGTATTTTAGAACGTTTAGATATTGATTATTTGGATTCATTTTTGTTGCATCGTCCCGATCCACTGATGGAACCCGAGCAAATCGCTGATGCATTCAATGAATTGCAGGCTAGTGGTAAAGTTCGTCACTTCGGTGTTTCCAATTTTAACGCTAGTCAAATTAACGTCTTGCAAAATACTCTAAATCAAAAATTGATTGTCGATCAACTGCAGTTTGGCGTAATGCATACTGGAATGGTTGACAGCGGTATTCATGTAAATATGACTGATCCAGATAGTGTTGATCATGATAGCGGTTTGCTAGAGTATTTACGATTCCATAAGATGAATATTCAAGCTTGGTCTCCTTATCAGTATGGAATGTTCGAAGGAACATTTATTGATAATCCCAAGTTCCCTGAATTGAATGCTAAATTACAAGAAGTTGCTGATAAATATCATGTCACTAAAAATGGTATTGCAACCGCTTGGATCACTAGAATGCCACACAACATTCAAGTACTGCTAGGATCAATGAATCCACAACATTTACAGGAAAGCATTGCTGGTGCCGAAGTTAAACTGGATAAACAAGAATGGTATGACATTTACTTTGCAGCGGGACATACATTACCATAGACAAAAACTAGATTCTCTCGACTTCATTATATTAACTTTAACTCTAAAATAGTAGAAGCTGAGAACGATTCTGATTAGAATCGTTCTCAGCTTCTACTATTTTAGTTTGTGTACTGTTCTAACTTTTTATCTAAATATTTACTTAGCTTGGCCTTCGGATAGACTCCCGTTACTTTTTCCTTGGCAATCCCGTCATTAAATACCACTAAACTAGGGACACTCATTACCTTGCAACTCATTGCAATTTCTTGACTCTCGTCAACGTTAAATTTTACAAATTTGATTTGTTCGCCATACTCTTGTTCGAGCTGTTCTAATACTGGTTCTGTCATTTTACATGATGCACACCAAGGCGCCCAAAAATCGACCAGAGTTAATTGTCCCTTTGTCGTTTCATCAAAATTTTCTTTCGTCGCAATCACTGCCATTTAGTTTTTTCCTCGCTTCAATCCACTTCGTATCCAGTGCACCACAAACGTCAGTACAAACATTACTACAATAAAAATTCCAAATGCACCCGATGATATTTCAATATCAATCATTGGAATCGTCAAAAATAATTTAACCGCAATCAGCCCAATTAGTAAGTAGGCCATGGGCTCTAGTTCAGGAATTCGATGCATCAATCGCATAATTACTTCCGCAACACCACGCATGCACAAGATTCCAATCAAGCCACCAATTAAAACAATGACCGGATTACTTGAAATAGCTAATGAAGCTAACACTGAATCAACAGAGAAAACAATATCCATTAGCTCAATTTGGATCACAACTGACCAAAACAAAGACAGAAACCTTTTTTTAGGCATCCGAATGATCTTTTTCGGTCGGCCTCCATTAATTTTATGGTAGAAAAATCGGACTGATAAATAAAGTAGATACAAGGCACCAACCACTTTAATCACCCAAAAATTAATTAGGTAGGTCCCAATTCCAATAATTAAAAATCTGAAAATATACGCACCCCAAATACCATAAAAAAGAGACTTCTCTTGTTCCTTTTTATCAGGCAAAGCACGCGTTTGGGCTGCTAATACAATTGCATTATCAACCGACAATAAACATTCAATCATGACCAAGGAAAAGATAACTAGCCAGTCATTTCCTGACTCAATTACTGTGGCCCAGTTATGTAAATCAAAAAAAGGACCATACAGGTTTTCTAAAAGTGACAATAATTTTCCTCCAATATTGTAAACAATCGGTTCTCCACCAAAAAACCATTCTACTACAAATTATTTAAAATAGTCTGGAATTGGCGCATTAATTTTTATTTTTGTCTGTTCAAATGGCAAAATTAGTTGTAACGAGGCTGCATGCAGCAACATTTTTTCATTGGTAATACTAGAATACAATGGGTCACCAATAATTGAATGTCCAATTCCTGCCAGATGAACTCGCAATTGGTGTGTCCTGCCCGTCCCTAATTCCAATTTAACCAGCGTTTTATCATCCTGTTTTCTGATAACCTGATAGGATGTCAACGCTGGTTGTGCTTGTGGTCCTGCAATCATTCGCTTACGTTTATCCAGTGGATCACGTCCAATTGGTAAATTAATTTGACCTTGTAATTGATCAAATGTCCCTGCTACCCAAGCAAAATAATCCCGTGATATTTGTTTTGTGCTAATTAGTCGATCTAAAATTGGTACCACCACCGGGCTTTTAGCAACAATTATTGCACCACTCGTCTGTTGATCGATTCGATGAACCATGTAAGGAGCAGAACCACTTTGCAATAAATAACTAGCTACAAAATTCATTAATGTTCCGCGTTCCAGTGGTTGATTCGGATGCGTTTTAACTCCAGCAGGTTTGTTAACCACCAATAGATGCTCATTTTCAAATAACACTTCAACTTTGGTATTACCGTCCTTAAGATAATTTGATTGGCTAGTTCTAAAGTCACTCGCTAAAAAATTCATGCTAATCAAATCGCCAGCATTTGCGGTATAATTCATGGGTAAATATTTATGATTGACCATTACATCTTGCCGCACGCGTAAAAAATGCACAACTCGATGTGGCAACAACCATTGCTGTTCTAATAAACTACGTAAATTACACGGCTGAAAATTAGGTCTCAGTTGATTTGTAACCTGCCAAGTTTTCATTAATACTTACTCACTTTCTAGCTCTGAAAGGAACACTTCTCATGTCCATTAGCTTGTTTGCTTTACTTTTAATTGGAATATTATTTTTCATAATCACAATAACTCAGTCGTCGCTACAAAGTACAGGTTATTTAGCAACCGGATTACTATGTTTGGTAACATTAATCGGACTATCTAACTTCCGTTCATTAGCAGTCACCGTTATAGTTTTTATTATTTTAACTCTGATTATTTGGCTTAGTCGTGGTTTGAGCGAACTGATCAAGCAAACACCAGAGCTATTTTTACGACTAAGCCTTAACTTTAAATTAACACTGATCGGAGCAACTTTATGGCTAGTAATTTGCTTTTTAATCATTCTGTTAATTATGTTCAGGCCAACTTTACCAATCGGCTTGCAACTATTTGGTACCATGCCTATCTATTTCATCTTGACACTATTAGCCTACTACCTTAATTCATGGTTATTACTAAGAACTAGTAATTTCGCATCCCAAAATCAAGTTTTATTGATTTTGGGTGCAGGGTTAACTAATGGTACACAGCCAGGAACTGAACTTAAACGGCGTCTTGACAAGGCGATCGAACTAAATCAAATTAACAATAACAATCCCTTAATTATCGTTGCAGGCGGTCAAGGACCAGACGAACGGCAGACAGAAGCCGCCGCCATGAAACAATATTTAGTCACACACGCCGTTAATACTGAACAAATTGTAATGGAAAATCAGTCACGTAATACCTGGGAAAACTTGGTTAATAGTCAACAACTGATTAACCAAAAATTTAACTACCAACCCACAGTAACAGTAATTTCAAGCCACTACCATTTATTACGTGTCTGCCTTTACGCACGCAAACTAAACTTTGCGATTCAGCCAGTAGGCGTGAAAAGCGCCAGCCAACTTTATGTAAGTTCATCAATTCGTGAATGGATAAGCATTTTGCTAATGCATCCATATCAGCATTGTACATTCGCAATAATCTTCACACTTATAGTTAACTCAGTTCAAATTATTAACAGTTAATTCGTCAGTAACTGAATATATTCGTGGCTGAGTCCATGTCAACATTTCTGGTTTCAATTGAAGTTTAGTAATCTCACCACGATTATACGACTGAAAGTAATAACTTCGACTTTCAGCAACTGTTGCTGCTCGATAAACCGAAAATGTTTGTTGGTGAGCAGAATTTCGAGGAACACTTACACTTTCTAATAGATGCCAACTGGAAATAATCGCCGATTGCTCGTCAATCGGCTGATCGGCTCGCTCTTTAAAATAAGCTGCTCGAATAAATCGTGCTCCCGGAGAATATGAACCAGGTGGAATTGCTTTACCAGATAAGTTACCGGTAGTCACTTTAGGAGTATTCAAGGCTACCTGTCCTTTCTTAAATGCTGGTGTAAAATCAACATACTTTTCTAAGCGTTCTAACTGGCGTTCAAAATGAGGACTATTAGTAACGATTCCCAGTGGATTTTCAATGATTCGCATGGGATCTTGGGTTGGCTCGATAATGACAATTCGTCCAGTTGCGTCAACTAGTGAAAAGTGCAATTCTGGCTTGCCATACTTCCAATCACTAAATTTTTCGGACATCAATTCCACTTCATCAATGTGATTTTCTAACTCCAACACTGATTTAAAATTACCCAACACCCAAAAAATGAACTCAAACGGTGCTAGCTGTGTTTTCTCCGGATCACGCTCATCAACTAATTTTGCTCCGTTCGCAAATGTTAGTTTTTGTGCGCAAAGGCCGAACTCATTTACGCCGTCAGAAACATCGATCCGGCCTCGTCTCATACTACCACCACCGATTAGTGCGTATTTATTTTGATATGTGCGATGGTCAAACACAGTTTGCCACTTAAAATCACGGGGAACAAATAACGGTGAATTTTCCAGTGTGGGCCAATCCATTGTTCGTGATAAAACATGCACACCATTTTTAGCGATTTGTAAAATACTTGTACACATAATTCAAGCCTCCTCGCGCCTTAACTTTGCATCCAATCTAGCACATATTTTTATTAAAAGCACCTATTTACTTTCAATCAAGCCTTTACAGACTGAATAACAAAGTGTTTACTTTATGTATCCAACCTTTACTGGAAAAACTAGTTAGTCACTTAAGACTGCAATATTCCCTAATACATCAATTATAACCTGATTCATTGTTCATATCTTTATTGACTGAATGTGCTCGTGCCACCAGATGGCTAGGGATAAACATGAAACACCAATCAATTAATCACAGCCCGATTCATTAATTGGTGTTTCATGCTTAGCCTACGACATCTTAACGGTGTCACTCGCACTCTTTTGAAGGAGAAACCATGCTTAAAGTACAACCAATTAATACTAAAAATCAATGGATTCGGGTTCATCAGCCTGATGATCAAGATCGTAAACAACTAGTTGATGAATTTGAAGTCACCACGGAGATGCTAAATTATGCTATTGATCCCGATGAACGGGCTCGAGTAGAGTCCGATGACAATGCTAACATTACATTGCTTATATTTGATGTGTTTGTTGCCGATATGAATAGTTCCAAACCTCAGACCGCCCCAATCGGAATCATGTTTACCGCCAACAATTTAATCACTTTTACCAACGAGCAAACTAAATTTGTTACTGATTTGATCAGTCAACAAATAGATCGAAAAGATCGCGACATTGAACAAACTGAAGCTGTCGATATTGTTTTACCTGTCTTGTATCAACTAGCTACTGCTTATTTTGCTCCGATCCGTTCCGCCGATCGCCAACGACTAAAAATCCAGCAATCATTAGAAAAAAGAACTGAACGTTCCGCAATAGCCTCGTTCATGAACTTAGAAACTGGACTAGTTTACATCGTAACTTCACTGAATACCGATTCTGCCTTGTTACAGGAACTCCGCCGTCGCTCCAGCAATCTATCTCAACCTCAGCTAGAGCTTCTTGACGATGTTATTATCGAAGCAAAGCAAGGTCTTGAAATGGCTCAGACCACCTCTGACATTATCGAACGCGTTTCTAATGCATATTCTAAAGTGCTCGATAGCAATTTAAACAATACCATGCGATTTTTAACCGTTTATTCGATTATTTTGACAGTTCCGGCAATCGTATTCGGATTTTTCGGGCAAAACGTTCATTTACCATTTACAAAATCGCCAATTGGATGGGAGTTGACACTGATCGTCACTCTAGTCTTAATCATTATCACTAGTTGGTTATTATTAGGGCGCGGATTTAAACGAAAGTAGCTTTATTAACATACTTAAACAAACCAAAAGATCGGCAACATAAGCAAATTGCTCATGTTGCCGATCTTTTTAATTTTATTTTTAGGTAGCATCACGAATTTCATACCTAATTTTACCGTCTTCATTGAAACCATACAAAACTTTACCTTGAGCTTGATCAAAGTAACCTAAGTTAACTGCTCGTTTGCCATCAATCGTTTCTAATCCTTGAAATGAATTTCTAAAAAAATTATGGAACCACAATGCATCTTTAATGGTGGCGCCACTTTTTTCATTCGCCACTGATAATTTATAACCTTCGTCTAAGTAACGTTTTATTAAGGTAACTTTAATATACATCCGAAAATCAAACACGCGGGCTTCTTGGTCAGCATCCCGATCATTAGCAGCAATAAATTTCTTTTGCTCCCAATAACGTAATTGCCGCGTTGAAACACCTGTCATTTTGCTCAACTCTCCAATTTGAAACCGTAGTTTAGATATATCAACTATGTTGGGAATTTTGTTTGCCATTAAATCGACTCCTTCATCGAATAACGAGTTCCATGTGACGGTGTAAAATACCAGCCTCTGTAAAAACAGTCCCAACCGCCTGAAATCCTAAATGCTCATAAAATTCAATCGCCGTGATTTGGCCATCTAAGACAATTTTTTTGATACTATCAATTTGACGTGCTTGTGTAACAATCGCTTTAATTAATTGACCGGCGTAGCCATGATTACGAGCATTTTTACTTGTAGCTACCCGCTGCAGTTTCCATTCCTGCAAATGCTCTCGTACCCGGACAGTCGCTACGGGCTTATTATCAACATAGCCTACAAAATGATGTGCACCACGCTCATGGTGGTCGCGTTCCAATTTTTCCGGTACATGTTGTTCTTGAACAAAAACGGCCATTCGAATCCGGAACGCATCATCAAAAATAGGACTAGTAATATCCGTTGTTTCTTTAATTTCCATCATTTAATTAGTTCCTTATCTTATTTGTTATATTTACCTAAACGATTTACGTGCAAATTAATGATATTACCATTATACTACCCATTAAAACGAGATTGAGGTGCAATGGCATGAAAATTCATCACATTTCAAATTTAGCTGCTAATGCTAACACTAATCAACATTTTTATACCAGTATTTTAGGCCTGCGGCTAGTTAAAAACACAGTTAACCAAGAAAATTTTCGAATTAGGCACCTATTCTACGGTGATTACGAAGGTACTCCGGGTACTGTAATTACTTTCTTTGTTGTTCCATTATTAGGTCGACGAACTGATGGTAATCACTTTATTGGTGGAATGACACTAGCAATCCCTGAAGGTTCTATCGATTGGTGGCATGATTGGTTAGTCGCTCATCAACTCGAAGTTAGCATTGATAACGGCCAACTCAGCTTTACTGATCCTGATCAGATGAAGATCGTTTTGGCACAAACAGATACCATTTTGCCAGTTAATCGACAAGTTCCTAATAATAAAGTCCCTGGAAAATACCAAATTACTGGGATTCTAGGCACTAACTGGTCCGGCCCTAACACCGCCTTAACTAGCAACTTTTTCCATCGATTCATTAATGCTGCGACTAACCAACAAAATAAAATTGTTTTGTCTGATGACCAATTTATCCAATTAGTACAAGCACCTGCAGATGCCGGTCGCACTCGTTTTGGCCGTGGTAGCATTGATCATTTAGCGCTTCAAGTTAATGATGAAATAGAGTTATTTGATTTTTGGCAACTGGCTGTTTCTCAAGGTTGGCAACTTGAAATGTATCGCGATCGAACTTGGTTTAAAAGCATTTATTTGCGTGACCCAAGTGATAATCGACTTGAACTAGCAACACTATCTCCAGGATTTTCAGTTGATGAACCACTAGCAAATTTAGGCGAAAAACTAACTTTACCTCAGTGGTTAGAACCAAAACGTGCTGAGATTGAAGCAGAGTTAGCCAAACAATCCTAATGATTATAGAATTCCACTTCGACATTTTGATCCGTTAAAATCATTTTAGTCACACTACCATTACTTGGACGAACTGATAAATCATATTTATCACCAGCAAACCTTTCCATCATGCTTAATAATGTATTACCATGACTGATTAATAACACATTATCACCATTATGCAGATTTTGATTAGCCCGAATTAACTGAAATCCTTGGTCCAATCTGTGCCAATATTCATTGTTGTTTTCAGCATCGTGAAAGGGATCTGCTTCTTTAAGAAAATCTTTGGCCTTACCGATTGAATATTTAGCCACAATCTGTTTGAAGGTTGGCACCCCATGTGGTGCACCTGCTACATACCACGCTTCATCCATATTAGTTCCTTCATAATAGCCATAGAATTCTTCCCTAAAAAACGGGGTTGATCTTCCCTGTTTAATTGAGCTTGCTTGATTTAAGTTTAGAATCGTCTGAGCTGTTTGTTGCGCTCTGGTTGTGTCACTACAGTACGCATCGGCAAATTTAATATTTGCCAACTTCTCGCCAGCATCATTGGCATCACTGATTCCCTTATCAGTTAATGGCGAGTTACTCCACCCTTGTAATTTGTTATAAATATTATAATAGGTCTGCCCGTGTCGAACCACATATAAGTTTATTTTTGTCATTTTAGTTGCTCCTCTCATCGTGTTATTGACCAAACTGAGTGCTTTTTTATACCTTAACGCAAGTATTAGATTTAAACCACAAATTCTTCATAGTCATTCGCTATGCTTGTTACAATCTAGAAAAGCAGGTGACCTATATGAACTTAATCGAAAACACAACTCAACATTCAGGCAACATTGTCGCTGCTAAAATTATTGCAATGACCCAAAAATTAATTACAGTTGTTACCCAAGACGGTCAATATTTGACTGTTCCGATTACTAATCAAGAACGTAAAGACAATTTGTTTATTGCTTCGATTAAAGATATCTGGCACGCCGGAATATGGATTCCAGTTAACCGTAAGTTTCACCGACTGTTGCAATATGATTGGTTAGCCAATCCAGCCGTGAACTCTTAACTTTTCATTATTCTTGAGCCACATCAGTTCCTACCTCTCAATTTATGATAAAATGTTGATATTTGATGAATCAATTTTGATCTAATAGTAATTTAGATTAATTGATCAATTTTAAATTAACTGTAAAAGTACAACTGTTGTATTTTTAATCCTATTGAGACTGTGAGGAACACTGAAATGAAGAAGCTAGGTGCAATGAAGGATACTAGAATGGGACTATTTACTATTCTAGTATTCCTTTTTTGGCTCAAAACACTCTTCGCCTATTTTGTTGATTTTAAATTAGGTGCTAGTGGTATTTTTCAATATCTAATTTTACTAATCAACCCACTGGCAACATCTATCTTTTTGTTTGGAATTGCCTTTTATTTTAAGCGTTCCAGATTCTTCTACCCTGTTTTGGGCGGAATGTATATTGCTAACACTGTATTACTGTATCTAAACGTGATTTATTTCCGTGAATTCACCGACTTCATGACTGTGGCCACTATGACTGGTTACTCAAAAGTTAACCAAGGACTCAGTGGCAGTTCACTAGCCCTGACTGACGTTCATGATATTTTATATTGGATTGATATTGTCATTATTATTGCGTTGATGTTATTTCGGAAAATTAAGTTTGATCCACGAAGTGTCAATCATCGTATGGCCTTCTCATTGACTTCAATTGCCCTTGTTTTATTTGGCATTAATCTTTCATTGGGTGAAATGGATCGGCCGCAATTATTGACCAGAACTTTTGATAGAACTTATATTGTGAAATATATTGGACTTGATGCATTTACAGTCTATGACGGGTTAAAGTCGCAGCACACCAATAATTTGCGAGCCAGTGCCACTAAGTCACAACTAAAAGAAGTCAAAAAATTTACTGATCAACATTACGCGAGTCCTAAAAAAAGCATGTACGGTATTGCTAAAGGACGGAATGTCTTTGTAATTCATTTGGAAAGTTTCCAGCAATTTTTAATTGATAAGAAAATTAATGGTCAGGAAGTAACGCCATTTTTAAATTCGATCTACCACGGAAACAATACCTATGCGTTTGACAACTTTTTCCACCAAGTTGGCCAAGGTAAAACCAGTGATGCTGAAAACATGCTTGAAACCAGCACTTATGGTCTTTCCCAAGGATCATTATTTGCCACATTGGGGAGCGACAATACCTTCCAGGCAGCACCCGCTATCTTAAATCAGCGAGCCAACTACAGTAGTGCCGTCTTCCATGGTAATGTTGCTAGTTTCTGGAACCGAAATAATGTTTATAAGAATATGGGTTATCAATACTTCTATGATGCTAGCTACTACGATACTTCTGGTGATAAATCAACCGGCTATGGGTTAAAGGATAAATTGCTGTTTAATGACTCTATCAAGTATCTGCAACGACTACAACAACCGTTTTACGCCAAATACATCACCGTCACAAATCACTTCCCATATGATTTAGATTCCGAAGACACTGATCCAAATTTCAAAACCGTTGATACTGGTACTACTGCAGTCGACAACTATTTCGTAACTGCTCATTACCTGGACCAATCATTACAAGAGTTTTTTACCTACCTCAAAAAAACCGGATTGTATGATAATTCAATGTTTGTAATTTATGGTGATCATTACGGAATTTCGGATTCAGAAAACAAAAAATTGGCAACTGTATTGGGTAAGAGTGCTGATAATTGGACTGATTTTGATGATGCACAGTTACAACGGGTACCATTAATGTTCTTAATTCCTAATTCCGGCAATAACGGCAAAATTTACCATCAGTATGGTGGTGAAATTGACGTACTCCCCACATTAATGCATTTACTAGGAATTAGTTCTAAACGTTATATTCAATTTGGAACTGACTTGTTCTCTAGTCAACATGATCAGGTTGTTGCTTTTAGAAATCAGGACTTTGTGACCCCTAAGTACACTAGTATTTCTGACGTAATTTATAGTAACAGTACTGGCAAGGTTGTGCACCCAACTGGTAAGGTAAAAAAACAGCTTGCTAAAGATGAGAAAAAAGTTTCGACCGAACTAGATCTATCAGATTCATTGAATGAAAAAAATTTGTTACGTTTCTATCATCCAAAAGGTTTCAAATCAGTAGATCCATCTGATTACAATTATTCCAACGGTTTAGATCAAGCAATTGATATTGAAAAGAAACTTAAATCTAAATCAACCAGCTTATATTCTAAGAACGGTAACAAGAGTACCACTGACGAATACAGTACTGACGCACCAGAATTAAATCACTCATCAACAGATTCCAACAGAATTAAGATTACCAATCCAGATGATAATAAAAACTAACGTATGACAAAAGAATCTGCAAGCTCGGTTGAAACCCACCCTGTACTTGCAGATTCTTTGTTTGGCCTTTTTCTCTAGCCTTAGCCTACCAAACCTTTTCATCTTTTAGTCCGTGTGGCATAATGGATATCGATTATTATTTTAAGGGAGTTTAATTATGTATATCGTCAATGATCGTGATCGTATCCTAAATGTTACTATTACTGTACTTTTGTTTATTGTTATCTGCTCCCTTATAACAACCAATTCACCTATTTTGATGACCTTTGATGTTCTCATTCAAGACTTTGTTTTAGGACTTAGTTTTAACCATCCCATTTTGAATCACATTCTTTCATTCTTGGGACATCCAGCAATAACTTGGTTATATATATTTATAATGTGGTTTCTGCTATGGGGATTCAAACATAAATTAATTTCATTTTGGTTGGTCTGCACGTACGTGACTGGTGAGGTTTTATTTTTAATCCTGCGAAAATTAGTATCTCGGGCATTGCCAACTGGACACTCTAAAACATTGACAATAAGTTCATTTCCAAACCACCATGTTTTTTCATTAACTTTAGTTTTTATGCTAATTTATATTTGTGCGGTACCATTCGTTAAGCACCGCTGGCGTAGTTGGTTAATCATCATAGCTTTGTGGCTAATCATTTTTTTATTAGCCATTGCCCGTATCCAGTTACGAGATAGCTATCCCTTCGATGCCATTGGCAGTATCCTACTTGCTTACAGTTGGGTAGAAATTTGGGAGTTAATTTACTTAAATTTTTTTGGTAAGCTAACAACCACAAGATTATTTCGCCATTCTGATTACAATTAAAAGAACGGTGATAATCGCGCTTATAAATTGTAATGTAAACATAAAAAACGGGTCTTCGTCAAATAGTATTGGTGAATATCTCGATATCGGAACACCCTTTTGGGTGTTCTTTTATTTTACAATTAA